>NZ_BAFQ01000248.1 GCF_000308375.1 Nocardia aobensis NBRC 100429
CAATCTGCTGTTGCTCGGTATCGGCGTCGACGGCGGGATCGGCTGGTACATCGCGGGATCCACGATCGCGGGCCTGGGCTACGGCATCGTGTTCACCCTGGTGTCGGAGGTCGCGGTGTCCTCGGTTCCGGCCGAACGTGCGGGATCGGCGGTCGGCATCTCCGAAACCAGTTTCGAACTGGGTAACGCCCTGGGGTTGTCGCTGCTGGGTTCGCTGGCGGCGCTGGTGTTCCGATCGGGTGGCGATTTCGCCGACACGCTCGGCGAGACGCTGGTGCGCCACCGTGGCGATCCGGCCGTGATCCATGCCGCGCAGAGCTCGTTCGTCACCGGCATGCACACCGCGCTGATGGTCGGTGCGGCATTGCTGATCATGATGGCGGTGACGGCCGCGGCGACCTCCGGCCGCCGGCGCCGGCGCGCGATCGCGGTGGATACCGCCTCCGCGGCGGCGGGATCGCGCTGACCGGTTCCCGGTCGCGGTGACGATTCCGGCCCGCCGGCGCAGGCGGCCCAATACAGTTTCGGCTGTGACAGATACCGCCTCACCGGGCCGTCCGCTGGCCGAGCGGGTCGCGACGCGGTTGTTGTATCCCACGTCGCGGCCCCGCGACACGTCGCTGCGCGAGGCCGTCTCCGGTCGGGTCGTGCTGGTGACCGGTGCCTCGCACGGTATCGGGAAGGTCGCCGCCGCCAAATTCGCCGCCGCCGGAGCCGTGGTGGTGATGGTGGCGCGCTCGACGGCGGAGCTGGACGCCGCAGCCGACGAGATCACCACGAGCGGCGGCATCGCGCACACCTACAGCGCCGACCTGACCGATATGGAGGCAGTGGACGAGCTGGCCCGCGACATCCTCGCCACACACGGGCGGGTGGATGTGGTGATCAACAACGCGGGCCGCTCGATCCGGCGCTCGATCAACCAGTCCTACGATCGTTTCCACGATTTCACGCGGACCATCGATATCAACTACCTCGGCCCGGTGCGATTGCTGCTGGCCCTGCTGCCGGCGATGCGGGAGCGCGGTCGCGGGCATATCGTCAACATCTCCACCTGGGGGCTGCGCATGCCGCCGGCGCCGCGGTGGGCCGCCTACGGTGCGTCGAAAGCGGCATTCGACCAGTGGTTGCGCACGGTGGCGACCGAGGTGGCGGCCGACGGCGTCACCACCACCTCGATCTACATGCCGCTGGTGCATACGCGCATGAGCGCGCCCACCGATTTCGGGTCCATGCCGGGCCTGACCGCCGTCGAGGCCGCGGATCTGGTGTGTCACGCCGTCGTCGCGAAACCGGTGGAGATCTCGCCGTGGTGGAGCGGTCCGCTTCAGGCGTGGACGGATCTGACCCGCGGCCCGATGCAGCGGCTGATGGCCCGGAGCATCCGCTTCACCTGAACCGCGTGCGTGGGCCGATGGCGGGATTGGTTTCAGCTCTGCAGGAACGCCAGCAGATCGGCGTTGAAACGCTCCTTGTCGCCGGGCACCAGGGCGATGCCGTGTGAACCGCCCTCGTAGACGGTGAGGGTCGCGTCCGGAATGATCTTCGCCGCCTTGCGGGCGGTGGCGTCGATGGGCACGATCTGGTCGTCGTCGCCGTGCACGATCAGCGTCGGGACATCGAACTTCTGCAGGTCGGCGGTGAAATCGGTGTATGCGAAGGCGTCCACACAGCGCACCCCGGCCTCGATCGACTCGTGCATCGCCATGAACCAGAACGCGTCGCGGTTGCCCTGGGTGGCCTTGGTGCCCGGCCGGTTGGCGCTGAAGAAGCCCTCAGAGGTGTCGCGCCAGAACTGCGAACGTTCGGTCAGAATGCCCTTCTTGATCTGATCGAACACCTCGTCGGGCACGCCTTCCGGGTTGCCCTCCGTGCGCACCATCAGCGGCGGGATAGCCGACAGCAACACCGCCGAGCGCACCCGTCCGGTGCCGTGGCGGCCGATGTAGCGGGCCAGTTCGCCGCCGCCCATGGAGTGCGCCACGAGTGTGACATCGCGCAGGTCGAGCCGGCTGAGCAGATCGTTGAGATCGTCGGCGAAGGTGTCGAAGTCGTATCCGCCCCACGGCTGTGCCGAGCGCCCGTGTCCGCGTCGATCGTGTGCGATACCGCGAAAGCCGTTGTCCGCCACGTGTTTCAACTGATCGTCCCAGGCGTCGGCGTTGAGCGGCCAGCCGTGGATGAAGACCACGGGGCGGCCCGCACCCCAATCCTTGTAGTAGATGTCGACCTCGTCGCGCGTCGTACACACAGGCATGGACGAACCTCCTCCGCGTGCGCCCGCCGGCCTCGGTCGCGGGCCGTGAGAACGAGACGCGACCTCCAGCGTAGGAGCCGCGACCGAGGCGAGGGGCTACGAATCGGTTACGTCAGCAATCGAGCAGCTATCGACTGTCACGGCTCGAGGGCGACCTTGCCGACGGTGGCGCGGTCCTCGAGGGCCCGGTGCGCCGCGGCGGCATCGGCGAGGGCGAACCGGTGCACCGCCGGGCGCAACCGGCCGGCTCCCGCCGCGGCCAGGGCGCGCGTCTCGAGCGCCGCGATTCCGCCGCCGCGTTCGAGCATTTCCGGACCGAGAACCGACCGTGAGGTGATGGCGCGAGCGGCGAGGTCGCCAGGGGCGAATTTCAGTGCGGCATCGCTCCAGCCGAAGACCAGGCGGGTGCCGCCGGGTGCGAGCAATTCGACCGCCGCCCGGCCCGCTGCGCCGCCGACACCGTCGAAGACCCAGTGCGCGGGCCGGTCGCCGAAGCGTGCGCGCACCGCATCCGGCCACCCCTGGTCGGTGTAGTCGAGGGCGAGGTCGGCGCCGTTGGCCGCCACGGTCGCGACCTTGGCCGGGCTGCCGGCCAGGCCGACGACGGTGAGCCCGGCGGCGCGCAGATACTGCACGAGCAGTGTGCCGATCCCACCCGCCGCGGCAGGCACCACCGCGAGCTGTCCCGGCTCGACCTCGGCGAATCCCAGAATGCCCAGAGTGGTTCGCCCCGTACCGATCATCGCCACCGCCGCGGCCGCATCCAGCGCGTCCGGAATATGTTGCAGCCGTTGCGCATCCGCGACCGCCAGCGCGGCATAGCCGCCCGGTGCGGCGCCCAGATGGGTCACGACCCGAGCGCCCAGCAGATCCGGGTCGGCGCCGGGACCGACCAGGTCGACGACGCCCGCGACCTCCCGGCCGGGGATCGTCGGTAACCGCGGCAGCGGATAGGGCCCCGGCAGGCCTCGGCGCAGATAGGTGTCGACCAGGTGAATTCCCGCTGCGGCCACCGCGATTCGGACCTGTCCGGGTTCCGGCAGGGGATCGGGGGCGGTCTCGTAGCGCAGGTTCTCGGCCGGACCGAATTCATGCAGGCGTATCGCTTTCACGAGCCCAGCCTGCAACCTTCACCATTGTTGAGGTCAAGTGGGCGCGGAGGTGCCCACGCCGCGCAGCAGGGTGTCGACCACGATGTCGGCCGCGCGGCCCGGATCGTGCTGGGGGAGGTTCTCGGCGGCGTTGACCATCAGCTGCGCCAGGAGCGTCGACACCCAGCCCTCGGGGAGGCCGGGGCGTAGCAGGCCTTCGTCGGTGGCTCGCCGGAGAAACGTGTCGACCTCGGCGATCAGTGGTGCCCGGCGCTCGCGAACGGTTTCGTCGGCCACCAATCTCGCTGTCTGCACCGGCCAGCGGCGGTTGACGCCGATGATCGCCTCCACGTACCGGTGCAGGGCGACCGCGACCGGCGCCTCCCGGAGCCGGGCACTCGCGATGGCTTCCTCGACCGCGTCGTATCGAGCCTGGTAGACGGCCGCGAGGAGGTCGTCACGCGAGGCGAAGCGGCGGTAGACGGTGCGCCTGTCCACGCCGGCTTCGGCGGCGATGGCCGACAGGCTCGCGGACGGATCGTCGGCGAGCAGCCGGGCTCCGGTGGTCAGCACCTGCTCGATATTGCGGGCGGCGTCAGCTCTCACGGCTTCAATGTACACATTTGAGCAGCAGATCCAGAAAAAATCGCTGCGATGAAGCAGCAAAACATCAGAAAAGTGCTACAGTGATGTGACAGTTAATGGTGTCCGGTCGCCCCGCCAGCGGCCGGACCGTGTGGGACGGAGAAGAGAACATGGCCGGAACATGGCTGATCACCGGTGCGTCGCGGGGCCTGGGACGGGAGCTGACCGAGGCCGCGCTGGCCGCCGGGCATTGGGTCGTCGCCGGTGCGCGACGCCCCGAACAGCTCGACGACCTGGTCGCGCGCTGCGGCTCGCACATCCTGCCGGTGCGACTGGACGTCACCGACCCAGCGGCGGCCGAGGCGGCCGTGCGCGCGGCCACCGAGACCTTCGGCTCCCTCGACGTCGTGGTCAACAACGCCGGATACGCCGACAGCGCGCCGATCGAGGAGATGGCCGCCGACGATTTCCGGGCGCAGGTCGAGACCAACCTGTTCGGCGTCGTGCACGTCACCCGCGCCGCCCTCCCGGTGCTGCGGGCCCAGCGCTCGGGGACCTTCGTCCAGATCTCCTCGATCGGCGGCCGGGTCGGTGGTTCGCCGGGTCTGGGCGCCTATCAGACGGCGAAATTCGCGGTCGAGGGATTCTCCGAAGTGCTGGCGAGTGAGGTGGCCCCGTTCGGGGTCCGGGTCGTGATCGTCGAGCCGGGCGCCTTCCGCACCGACTGGCAGGGCGCCTCGATGACCATCCATCCGGTGGGAGCCGACTACGAGGCGACCGTCGGCGCCGTCCACCGCTTCCGCCGCGACAACGACGGATCCCAGCCCGGCGACCCCGCTCGCGCGGCCCGCATCATCGTCGAGGTGGCCGACTCGGCCGAACCGCCACGGCGCCTGCTGCTGGGCAGTGATGCGCTGGCCGCGGCCCGGGCAGCCGGACAGGCGCGAGCCGAGGAAACCGAGAAGTGGGCCGCGGTGAGCGCCTCGGCGGACTTCGCACCGGCCGGCTGACCGTGCGGTTCTAGGATCGGATCGTGCCCGGCCGCAGGAGATGCCCATGAGTCTCGCGATGGTGATGTCGCTCGCCGATTCGCGGCTGCCCATCGGCGGGCACGTACATTCGGGCGGGGTCGAGGAGGCCGTCACCTCCGGGCTCGTGCGTGACCTCGACACGGTGGCGGCCTATCTGCGGCGCCGGATCCGCACCACGGGTCT
>NZ_BAFQ01000247.1 GCF_000308375.1 Nocardia aobensis NBRC 100429
CGAAGCCGGCGAGTCTGCGGACGGTGCTGCGTCCGCCGTCGCAACCCACCAGCCACGAAGCACGGATCTCGCCGGAACGGCCGCTCTCTTCGCCACCGTTGCCCTCGCCGGAACGGCAGCGCACCGTCACCGCATCGCCGTGGTCGGTCAGATCGGTCAGATGCACACCCCGGCGCACCACCACGCCGAGTTCCGCCGCGCGCGCACCGAGAATCTCCTCGATGCCCTGCTGGCTCACCAGCACGGCCCGCCCTGCCGGCCCCACGCCGGCGAAGGCCGGATCTTCCGCGTCGATCAGGTCGAACGACAACATGATTCCCGCGAAATGGCCCGCGATCGGCGGCCGGTTCGCGGCGCCCGCCGTCCCATCGGTGAACGCCTTCATCCGCTCGACCGCCGCCTGCTGATGCGACAGCAACTCGGGCAACAGTCCGCGCCGATCGAAGGCCTGTGCCGTCGGCACATTGATCGCTCCGGCCTTGATGGTCCGATCGATCTCCGTCAGGCGCTCCACGACCAGCACGTCGACGCCGGCCAGCCGCAGTTCACATGCCAGCATCAGCCCGACCGGGCCCGCACCGGCGACCACCACATCGAATGTCTCGCTCATGACATCGACCCTGCCGCCGGTCGCTTGCAGCTCCCTTGCACCGCGAATGCGCGGCTCGCGCAAGGCTCAGGTGAGCGCCACCAGTTCGTGCAAGGTGGTGCCGGTGCGCCGGACCGGTTCGGCCCCGCCGAGCACGGTGAGTTCGAAGGTGGATTCGAATCGGAAATAGCCCGGATGACCGATCAACCTGTGCGCCAGCGGCTTCAGCAATCGGGTGCCGACCAGCGGAATATCGTCGAGGAGATCGTGGGCGTGAATCACCCGATCGACGGTCAGCCGCAACTCGACCTGATCGGGTACGCGCAGTTCGATCCACTCCGGATAGCCGCGCCCGGCGGTGGCCTCGAACCGCGCCGGCCCCTCCCGCAAGGTCGTCTCGCCGGTCGAGAGGACGATGCGGTCCCGATGAGCCAGCATGAGCGGCGCGATCTCGTGCGCTCCGCGCCGCTGCTGGGTCAGCACGTCGGCGAACAGCAGCGAATAGTCCTCGACATACAGCCGGCCCCAGTGCCAGCGCTCGATGATCTTGCGCATATCGCCGACGCCCCAGTTGTGGTCGGCGTAACCGCGACCGGTCACGGACCGCTCGACGCCGTCGATGGTCACGGTGCCGCTCACCCGGGCTCGCGGCGCGCCGACCACCCAGCCGAAGGAATCACCGCCGCCGAAATGCGTTTCGCCCTGTCCCGGCATCCAGCTGGGCAGTTCGTTGTCGAAGCGCAGGTCGAATTCCAGACCGTCCTCGGCCAGTCGCAGATGGTGTGTCGGCAACCCGCCGGGCCGGAATTCGGTGTAGGCGCGGTTGTTTCCGATCCGCACATCGCAGGATCGCGCATCGAACGACGCCTGATTGCGGGGATACTTCCGCGAGACCTGCCGGCGGGTGCCGTCCGGTTCGTAGACCATCAACTCGACCCAGGGACGCGCGTGCGGGAAATCCTCGGGGCGGCGTTTGGTGAGAAATCCGACGACGGTGTGCCCGCTGTCGAGATGCGCGTCGAAATACCAGTGCTCGAAGGCGAGCGAACTCGCCGCGGGATGGAGTGCGTTGTGCCGCGGCTCGACCGTGGTGAGTTCGCCGTCCCGGCGGCCGGGACCGTTCCATGCCTCGACAATGGCTGTGTCGTTCATCGCCGCAACGCTCCGCTCGCATCGAATTCCGCTTCCCGGCCCTGCATTTGGGCGCGGTACCAGTTCTCCCGGTGCCGGACCATCACCTTCTCGTGCAGCCTCCCGACCGGCGGTATCCGGCGCACGAATTCCATGGCGGTGATCAACGGGAGCCGCAGCACCGGAATCAGCAGCCAGGGAAAGGCCGGGGGCATACGGTATTTGCGCCGTGTGCCGGGCGCCATGTACATCGCCGAATACACCGAGTTGATGCGGTAGTTGTAGGCCGCCCGCAACCGGCTCGCGCCGCGGTGTTCGGGGCGCGGGGCGAAGGCGGCGGGATAGGACTCGATCAGTTCCGCGCCGTGCACACCGGCGTCGTAGGAACGCGAGGCGATCGTCATCGCCAGCACCCGCAGCGAGTCGATCACCGTTTCGGGATGCCACTGCAAACGCACGCCCAGCAGATAACCCATGTACCTCTGAAAGTGCAGCAGCGCACGGATTTCCGACGGCGTGGTCTGATAGCCCAGTGCCCACAGCCCGAGCCCGGGTGTCACACTGCCCGCGATCAGGGTCAGCAATTGATAGGTCTGGCTGATCGGCAGTCCCCATCTGTCGATGTCCCATTCGGGATGGCCGGCCACCCGCGCACGCACCGACACGTGCATCACTCGGACCTTCAGTGCGGTGGCGCGCCCGGTCGACCCCGGCGTCAGCAGCGCATTCGGCTGCGAGACGTCCATCCAGAATCGGCAGGTCTCCAGATACCTACGCAGCGCACTGTTTCCGGCGTACCCGCCCGCCAGCGACAGCGGCGTGGCGACCGCGGATTCGGTGTACATCTCCAGCGTTTCCGCACCCGCGAAGCTGAACAACATGGTGCCCCAGCGCCGCCAGATGGCCGCACCCTGTTCGACCAGTTCCGGACGCACCCATTCGGGCACGGTGTCGAATTCGGCGAACAGTTCGCGCATCGAATCCGGTGCCTCGGCAACGGCATCGATCCCCTCGGCCAACGCCCGGTCCAGCAGAGCCCGGCCGGCCGCCGAACCGCCGGGACCGTGCATCACCTCGGCGACGAATCGTTCGGCGACCGGATCACCGGCGAACAGGTCCTCGGTGAGGGCGCGCGCCTGGTCGTCGGTCGGAAAGAGTTCGGCGCCGGTCACCTTCCGCACGATCGCTTCCAGCCGCTGGACGGCGGGCTGCCGCTTGGCCTCCCAGTATCGGAAGGCGCTGGGGCATTTCAGGGTTCGTAGCTGGGTCGTCATTCGCATTCACCGCACCGTTCGGAATCGCAGCATCATGTCGTGGTCCTCGTGATCGAGCAGATGGCAGTGCCAGACGAAACCGCGCAGATCCGAATCCTGATGCGCGGCATGCTCCGCCGAATGCGCCGCACCCGGCATCGGCGGGCCGATCCTGGGGAACGACGCGTCGGGATCGAAGCCGAGTTCGTCGGAGGTGGGAAATCGCACCACGATGCGGGTGACGGTGCCGCCGTCGACTCGCACCACATCCTTGCGGCCGCTCTCCCACGGCGCCGGCGGCAGCGCCGGGCCCGCGAGGAAACCCTGCGGGTCGGGAGTCCAGCGGGTGCCGATCGGCGGTTGGGGATGAGCGAGTTGATAATCCACAGTCCGCAGCGGCGTCCTGCTCAGGATGCGGAAATCCACCAGGTGGATGTGGATGGGATGGGGATCGGGTGTGATGTTGACGATGTTCCACACCTCGGTCGTGCCCTGCCGCGGCATGTCGATATCCGGATCCGAATAGCGCAGGTTGTTCAGCGACATGATCGCGGGCGGCATCCGCAGTTCATAGGGCTGGCTGATCGTGAGGGTGCGCGACAGCGCCGGCACCGGCACCGGCGGCAGCACCGCGGGCTGTCGCGGCCCGCCGCGCAGCGTCTGCGGCACCGGTCCACGCAATCCCGCGCGATCCTCGGCGCGGAAGCGGCAGAACACCGGCATCGCGACCTCCCCGAGGATCGCCGCCTGGAACACCGGTTGTTCGTCGTTGCACAGGTCGACCGTCTCCCCCGGCGCGAGATCGGCGAAATCCACCAGCAGATCGATCCGTTCAGCCGGAGCGAGCCGCAGATTACGCACCGGCACCGGCGCATCGAGCAGTCCGTGGTCATTTCCGATCACCCAGAACCGCATCCGATTGCCGAAGAACAGATTCCACGTACTGAACGAGGCGGCATTGATCGCACGGAATCGATACAGCCCGCGCGCGACCGGCAGCTGCGGCCACACCACCCCGTTCACCACCCCGACGTCGCCGACCGCACCGCCCTCCCACGAACCCGGCGGGACCACCGCGGTCGAACGCAGACTCTGGCGGCCGTCGGGCGTGAACAATTTCTCCTGCAGCACCAGGGGTATTTCGAACTCCCCCGCCGGCAGCCCGAGCGGATTGTCCGTAGCTCCCGTGTCGAATTCGTCGCGCAGCAGCATCATGCCCGTCAATCCGGCGTAGACGTTCGCGCGGGTGATCCCCATCGCGTGATCGTGGTACCAGAGGTGACCGGCCGACTGGCGCAGCGGGAAGTCGTGGTCGAGGTGCTGTCCCGGCATGACCAGGCGTTCGGGATGTCCGTCACTGGCGGGCGGCGTCACTCCGCCGTGCAGATGCAGCGAGGCCGGGACCGTGGTCCGGTAACTCTCCGGCACCCCGTGCAGCGTGGGGTCGATATCGGCCGCGAACGGATGGTCGCCGAGCCGGTTGTGGAATCGGACGGTGAGCGGGCGGCCGGCCTCGTGTTCGACGGTCGGGCCCAGATACGTCCGGTCGTTGTATCCGAATGCGGGCACCGCGGGCATATCGCGGTGAAAGCGATGGCTGGTGGTGGTCGCGACGAGGTCCAGGTGACTCCCGGTGACGACGGGTAGCCGCGGAAGTTCGTCGGCGAAGGGCCGCATCGGTGGCGAATGGAATATCAGCGGACTCTCGAACCCGCCCGGTGCGGGATCGGCGGTGGCCGTCACCGCACGCCCGGCCATCGCGGCCGTCAGACCCGCGCCGAAACCGCGCAGCATCGCGCGGCGGCCGATCGGTCGATACATCCCTCGCACCTTCCGAGGTGACACCGATCGTCACCCGTCGCAGCGACCATACCATTGAGTACAGTGGACGGTACTCGTTTGAATGGTCCGAGGAGGTGCGTCGGATGCGCGTCGAATCCCCAGCCGACCGGCTCCCCTACGATCGGGTCATGGACCTGGGCGACTCGGCGGTAAATGGATGACGACACCG
>NZ_BAFQ01000246.1 GCF_000308375.1 Nocardia aobensis NBRC 100429
GTGACCTATTTCGCCCCCGAATGCCGGACCGCATTCGAGCAGGCGGGTCTGCGCGGCTTCTGGCGCGGATACTTCGGCGGTCGCTCGGCGCCGTTCGGGCCGGTCGGACCCGGCGTCGTGACAGCGACCTTCTTCGGCTTCTCCCCCGCCATGGTGGCCCGGGCGCTGCCTGGGGTGTGGGAGCTGGCGACGCCGCAGCGCATCCTCGCGGCCCGCTCCGCCGGCGCCCGCGCGGCGCTGCTGCGGCTCGGCGGGAGCGACGACGAGTACGCCGAGGCGGCCGGACTGGCCCAGCGGGCCGCCACAGCGGTCGAGCTCGAAGGGAAACCGCTTGCCGCCGCCAATGCCGACCTGGCCTGGCCCGAGGATCCGCTGTCGATCCTGTGGCAGGCCTGCACGGTGCTGCGCGAGCATCGGGGTGACGGCCATGTCGCGGCGCTGACGACCGCCGGACTGACCGGATGTCAGAGTCTGGCCTGGCGCGCCGCCACCGATTCCGGGCGCGACGTTCTGCAACCGGCTCGCGGCTGGGACGACGAGCAGTGGGATCGCGCGCTCGCGGGCCTCACCGAGCGAGGCTGGCTCGACACCGACGGACGGCCGACCGCGTCGGGTCGCGCGGAATTCGACGAGATCGAAAGGCGCACAGATGTTTTGGCCGCACGCCCCTGGCGCGAGGTCGGGTCCGCGTCGACCGAACGCCTCGCCGAGCTGATGCGACCGCTGGCCCGCGCCGCACATACCGCGATGCCCGAGCGCACCCCCATCGGCACCCTCCCCCGCCCCTGAGCGGGATCGCACGCCCTGAATCGATCTCGCCACCGACGAAATGGTGGCTTTCCTCCCACCGCGGTGGCGCAGCCCCTCCGGTAGCGCGAGTAGGGATCTCCGTTCGCCGAAGAAACTGACCAACGTCCCACGCATCGGAGCCTTCGGCACGATTCGGCGCAGCCGTCGAACGCGGATAGTGGCCGTATACGAACCGATGTGCAAGAGGTATTCGATGGTGTTTCGTGATCGCGTCGACGCGGGCAGCCGGCTCGCGACGCGTCTGATCGCCCTGCGTGACACCGATGTCGTCGTCCTGGCCCTGCCGCGCGGCGGAGTACCGGTCGCCTTCGAAGTGGCACGGGCATTGCGCGCACCGCTGGATGTCCTGGTGATCCGCAAGCTGGGCGTCCCCTATCAGCCCGAACTCGCCTTCGGCGCGGTCGGTGAGGACGACACCCGCGTACTCAACACGCTGGTCGTGCGCCGCACCGGGCTGTCCGAGGACGACATCGACGCGGTACAGCAGCGCGAACGCACGGAACTGGCGCGTCGGGTGGACATATACCGGCAGGGGCGCGCCGGACCGTCGCTGCGTGGCCGGACCGTGGTGCTGGTCGACGACGGCATCGCGACGGGGGCCACCGCCCGCGCCGCCTGCCGCGTGGCCCGTGCCCGCGGCGCCGCCCGTATCGTCCTGGCCACTCCCGTCGCCGCACGGGAGGCACTGGCGTCGCTGCGGCCGGAAGCCGACGACATCGTCTGCCTGAAAACGCCACTGCTCTTCGACGCGGTCGGCCAGTGGTACCGGCACTTCGGACAGACCAGCGACGACGAAGTCGTCGATCTGCTCGCCCGGGCGGCCCTCGCCGCCCGCGAACGGCCCCGAGTGGCCGAGTCCGGCGATCCGCCGCTGGTCGACGACGACGTCACCATCACCGTCGGGGAAGCCGAACTGAACGGCCACCTGATGGTTCCGGAAGCCGCGACGGGCATGGTCGTCTTCGCCCACGGCAGCGGCAGCAGCAGGCACAGTCCACGCAACCGATTCGTCGCCACCTCTCTGCAGCGGGCCGGACTCGGAACGCTGCTGTTCGACCTGCTCACCCCCGCCGAAGAGTTCGAGCGCGCCAACGTCTTCGCCATCGGTCTGCTGGCGAATCGGCTGGCAGGTGTCACGCGGTGGCTCGCCGGGATGCACTACGCCGACGGCCTCCCGATCGGGTACTTCGGCGCCAGCACCGGGGCCGCGGCCGCGCTGCGGGCGGCCGCCGATCCGGAACTGAAGATCGCCGCCGTCGTCTCCCGCGGCGGCCGGCCCGACCTCGCCGACCTCTTCCTGACCGCCGTGCGAGCGCCGACCCTGTTGATCGTGGGTGGAAACGACCCGGCGGTGATCGAACTGAACCGGTTCGCCCAGCGAGCGATGGCGTGCGAGACACGCATCGAGATCGTGCCCGGCGCCACCCATCTGTTCGCCGAGCCCGGCGCGCTGGCAGCCGTGGCCGACCTTGCCCGCGACTGGTTCCGGACCCATTTCCGCGCGTCGACGACCGGCCGCGCACGGCCATGACCGGACGTTCCGCCGCACCGTCCGCCCCTCCCCGAAGTCCTTGACAGTCCCCGGGTTTCCGGCGTCTCCTGCGCGACCGGCATCGAACACATCGACACACCACGGGCCGCATGGTCCGCATTCCGGTGACTTTGGTCCATCACGAATTCCGCGGTCATCGGCGACGCTGGTACCGATGGAGACCAACGATCCCTTCGCCGCGCTCGCCGAGACGCATTCGGCGGTGGTGGTGCTGTTCGGCGACCGGGCCTACAAGATCAAGAAACCGGTACGGACCGACTTTCTCGACTTCTCCACGCGGGCCGCGCGCGAAGCCGCGTGCCGCCGCGAACTCGAGCTCAATCGGCGGTTCGCTCCCGATGTGTACCTCGGCATCGGGCACCTGTCCGATCCGACGCGGGATGCGGACGAACCGGTGCTGCTGATGCGCCGGCTCCCCGATGCCGCCCGGTTGTCGCGCCGCCTCGACGATCCGGCCGTCGCCCGCGACATCCTGTCGGTACTGGTGCGCGATGTGGCCGCCTGGCACGACCGGGCGCCGACCGGGCCGGCGATCGATCGCGCGGCGACGGTGCCGGCGGTTCGGGAGCGCTGGACGTCGTTGCTGTCCGGGATGACCCATCCCCCGATCGAACCGGCTGCGGTGCGGGAGCTGACCGAACTGGCGATGCGCTACCTCGACGGACGGAAGGCGCTGTTCGACAAGCGCATCACCACCGGGCGCATCGTCGACGGCCACGGCGATCTGCGCGCCGACGACATCTTCGTCACCGACGACGGCGTGCGGGTCATCGACTGCCTCGACTTCGACGACGAACTCCGCCACGTCGATCGGCTCGACGACATCTGCTTTCTGGCCATGGATCTGGAACGCCTCGGGTACCCGGACCTCGGCCGTGCCGTCGTGGAGGACTATCTCCGAGCGACCGGCGACCCGGCGCCGGACTCGTTGTACCACCACTACATCGCCTATCGCGCGGCGGTGCGCGCGAAGGTCGACTGCGTGCGGTACGAGCAGGGGGAACGGCGAGCGGCGGCGGGTGCGGTGCGGCACGTCGAGGTCGCCCTGCGACACCTCGCCGCCGGCGCGGTGCGCCTCGTGCTGGTCGGTGGCCTACCGGGCACCGGCAAGTCGACGATCGCCCGCCGCCTGGCCGCAGCGACCGGCGCGATCCTGTTGTCCAGCGACCACATTCGCGCCGTCGCGCGCGCCGAAGGCGTCCTGGACGGCGCGACCGGCGAATACGACCACGGCGCCTACACCCCCGCCGCGCGCGACCACGTCTACACGGTGATGTGCGCCGAGGCGCAGACCCTGCTCGCCGCCGGCCGCTCGGTCGTTCTGGACGCCAGCTGGATCGACGATACGCAACGACGGCGCGCAGCTCGGCTCGCCACCGACACCTGCGCCGATCTCATCGAACTCTGTTGTAGCGCACCGGCATCCGTGGCCGCCGCGCGCATCGCGGCGCGCACCGGATCCGAATCCGACGCCACACCCACCGTCGCGGCCGCCATGGCCGCGGATCGCGACCCGTGGCCCGGTGCGGTGGTACTGGACACCACCGCACCGGTCGACGAGACCACCGAGGCCGCGCTGCGCAGCTATCGGCGGACGAGCGAACGGGAGCCCTCATGACCGCGGAGCCGACCGTCGACCTCACCGACGTCACCTATCGCCGCCTCACCCCCGCCGACAGCGACGCGGTCCGGGACCTGCACGCGACGCTGACCCACCGCGACGGCTACTACCGCTTCTTCGGCGCGCGGCCGAAACACCTCGAACAGCTGGCCGCCGCCATGTCCATGAACGACCCGAAGCACTGCGCTTTCGGCGCGTTCACCGAGAATCGTCTGATCGGCGTGGCGAACTACGTCGTGCTGCCCGACACCGACTGCGCCGAGGTGGCCATGGTCGTGGCCCACGAGGACCAGCAGTCCGGTATCGGCACCGCGCTGCTGACGCGCCTGGCAGAGGACGCCCGACGGCACGGCATCGGCAGGCTCGCGGGCGACATCATGGCCACGAATTCGAAGATGATGCAATTGCTGATGGACATCGACCTGCCGATGTCGGCCCATCGCGACGACGACGTCGTCCACGTCGTCCTGCGGCTCGGAAAACAATAGGCGGCCGGGTGGTCACCCCATTTCGGCTACCGGCGCCGCGGCCCGCGTCTGCTCCTCGTACAGCTGCTCGATCCGGGAGCGCAGCCCGGGCGCGGTTCCCGAGGTGGTCAGGGCAGCGGTCGCCGCGGCGATACCCAATCGAATCGCGTCGTCGAGCCCGTAGCCCCGCGCCGAGCCGACGGCGATACCGCCGACCATCGCGTCCCCCGCGCCGATCCCGCTGCGCACCGGCACCGGTATCGGGGCAAACCAATGCGATCGCTCGGCGGTGACCGCCAAAACCCCCTCGGCGCCGAGCGAGACGACGACGACCTCGGCGACCGAGGCGTTCACGAGTTCGCGCGCCGCGGCGACCTGTGCGTCGCGATCGGGCAGCGCACGACCGACCAGCTGCGCGAGCTCCCGCACGCTCGGCTTGATCAGGAAGACTCCGCGCCGGATCGCCCGCAGCGCGGCGCCAGAGGTGTC
>NZ_BAFQ01000245.1 GCF_000308375.1 Nocardia aobensis NBRC 100429
ATGGGCTGCACGACGTTGACGTTCTTGTCCGACAGGAAGCCGTTGACGATGTCGGTCTTCTTCTGCCACGACGCGTCGTCCTCGCCGCCGCCCGCGCCGTTGAGCAGATACAGGGTCGGGCGCGGCACCGAGGCGTCGGCGGGGCGCTGCACATCGACCGGGAAGGTGCGGTTCATCGCCGCCGAGTGGACGTACAGCCGGATGCTGCGGTCGTCCTTGTAGGTGGCCTTCTCGATCCGCGATCCGTCGGGCGACTGCGGGTCGGCCAACAGAGACTTCGAGGCGATGACCGGATCGTCCGCCGAGGCGGACGTTGCGCCGACTCCGGCCACGACGCCTGTGAGGACTCCGGTGGCCGCGAGCACGGCAGCAGCTCTCAGACCACTACGCCGGAAGTGTCGACGAATCAATGTTCACACCTTCGCTATCTGCTCGAATTCGGTTTCAGCTTTCCGCGGGGCGCCCGGCGAGGCGCCACCCGGACGGTCGAGACCTCGCCCGACCCTACGGCCTATCTAGTCGTCTGACCAGACCGGTCCGTTACGTATGCGCCGCCCATCATGCCGGAGACGGCCCCTCCGGGCGAGGACCGGCCCCGCGCGCCAGCGGTGGCCCGAGGTCGGAAGGCGCCGCCGATCCGGCGGCCGCCGACACGTCGAGGTCGGCGAGGTCCGCCTGCGGCGTCTCGACGAACCGGGCGACGAGTGCGGCGAGTCGTTGCGAGAAGGCGCCGGCGGCGGATTCGTCGAAGACATCGCACGCGTATTTCAGGGTGACGCGAAGCTGGTTGTCGCGCACCACGACAACGGTCAGCGGATAGTCGAGATCGTCCGCTACGGCGAATCCGGTCACCCCGACGCCGTCGACGGCCAGCCGGTCGAGTACCTCGCGATCGACCGGGAACGATTCGAATACGACCAGGGAGTCGAACATTCCGCCCACACCGGCGGCATTCTCGATATCGCGCAGCCCCAGACAGCAGGATTCGGACAGCGCGGACTGTTCGGCCTGCATGCGGGTCAGCAACTCGGTCACGGTGCCCGAGGACGCCGCGCGCAGCCGCACCGGAACCACGGTCCGGAACGACCCCACCATCGCCGCCACTCCGGGCAGGGCCGTGGGCCGGCCGGAAACCACTGCGCCGAAGACGATGTCGTCGCGGCCGGTCTCCCGCGCGACGACCAGGCCCCAGGCCGCCCGCACCACGGTGTCCACCGATACGTTCAGCCGGACCGCGAGTCGGGTCAGGCGCTCGGTGTCCGCGGCCGACAGTTCGAAGCCCACGACGCCCGTCTCGTTCGAGCGGGCACGACCCGCCTCGGCCGGGGCCAGCAGCGTCGGTTCGGTGACTCCGGCGAGTGCGTGCCGCCACCGCGCGCGTGCGGTGGTGAGATCCTGTGCGACCAGCCACCGCAGATACTCCGCGTGCGAAACGGATTTCGGCAGCTGTCGGGTCCGCGTGCCCACCGCGTAGCGCGTCAGCAGATCCCGGACGAGCAGCGACGCCGACCAGCCGTCGATCAGCGCACGATGGCCGGTGATCAGCAGGCGGTAGGCCGCGGCGGGCAACCGCAGGAAGGTGAAGCGCAGCAGCGGCGCCCGATCCGGCTCGACATGCTCGGCGGAGTCGAGTTCGGCGATGCGCGTCGCCTCGGCCTGCGCCGCGTCGACTTCGAGATCGGTGAGATCGATACCGCGCCAGGCGACGTCGACCCGGGACGACACGACCTGGATCGGAGTGCCGGCGTGGTCGGCGGTGAAGGCGACGCGGAGGGCGTCGTGGCGCTCGAGCACGGCTTGGGCCGCAGCGCGCAACCGGGACTCGTCCACGGAGCCGTCGAGATCCACGGTGACCCTGGTCAGCGCCGGGCCCGCCGGGGAGTCGGCGCGGGCGGCCAGCATATCCGCCTGCGCCGCGGGTACCGGCCAGACATCCGCCAGGTTCGGGTAGATCTGCGACAGTTCGGAGATCTCGTTCTGCTCCATCCGCACCAGGGTGAAGTCCGACACCGTGAAACCGCCGGCGTCGGGGCGGGTTCCGTGTTCGGCCAGACCGCCCAGGGCCCGAACCCATTGCCCGGCGAACTCTTTCACCTGATCGACGGTGAAAGCCGATGCCGCGTAGTCGAATCGTGCCAGCAGGCCGTCGTCGGTCGCGTCCACGGTGATGTCGAGCAGCACATCGCCGGGCGGCGGTCCCGGATAGGGCCGGGCCGGACGCAGATCCCGGTAGCGGAAGGCGGTGCGCCCTCGGGCCGCCGCGGCCAACTGCGGACCGGTCCGCGGGTTGAGATAACGCAGCAGGCCGTAGCCGACCCCGGAATCGGGTACTGCGCGGCGCAACTCCTTGATCCGGCCGATGGCCACGCCGGCAGCGGGGCCGCCGAGCAGAGCCTCGTCCACATCGATCCCCGCAAGGCCCACGAGCAACGGGTGGGTGGCCGTGAAACCGCCTGCGGTAGTGGCGTATTCCGTTCCGCACACCGCGCGAGCGTCGGCCGGCAGCTGCACCACGGCACCGATCAGGTCGCCGGCGGTGCCGCGGGGCGTGGGTTCCTGCGCCAGGGCGAACGCGGTGAGCAATACCTCCTCGATGGTGGCATGGTAGGCCCGCGCCACCGCGTCCACGGCGATCGCGCCCTCGGCGGTGATCACCAGCGAAACCCGGCCGCGCGCCGCGAGATCGAGCCCCTGAATCGGGGCGTCGGCCGGGGCGGGCCGGAGATGATGGTGCCACCAGTCGAGTTGCTCGACGGTGTCGGCGGCGTTCGCCCGCTCGTGCAGGACGCGACTGAATCCGATCGGACCGGCGTCGACGGCCGCGGGCGCGGAATGGCCGCCCGCCCAGGCGTCCGACAGCTCGTCGACCACGATGCGCCAGGACGTATCGTCGATGACCAGGCAGTTCGCGACCACGACCACATTGGCCGCCGCGTCGCCGCCTTCGGGCGACGGGATCAGCCCGAAGGCGATGTTGTGCCCGCTCGCCGGATCCAGTTCCCGGCCCATCGCTCGGACCGCCAGATCGACGGCCTCCGAGCCCGGCGCGAACTGCCGCAGCACCGCCGCCGGGGGCGTTTCCGGAATCACGAACACTCCGGCCTCGTCGTCCAGCCGCGCCGACAGCATCGGATGCCGCTCGAGGACGCCTGCCACCGCTTCCCGGATCCGCTCGGGATCGCAGTCGGACGGAAGGTCGACCACGATCGCCTGCTGCGGCAGCGTCGACGCTTCCAGTCCCAGCAGCCGAACCGCCATCGGCGGCAACGGCATCGGCCCGCCGGTGGTGGCCGGCGCCTCGATGATCGCGACGCGGGCGAGCGATTCGATCGTTCGCGCGGTGAACACGTCGCGGGGGGTGAAACGCAGACCCCGGGTGCGAGCCCGCGCCGCGAGTCGAACGGCGAGCTCGATGTCACCACCCAGTGCGAAGAAGTCGTCGGTCGCGCCGACGTGCTCGATCCCCGCCACCTCGGCGAAGATTTCGGCGATCAACTGTTCGGCCGGGGTTTCCGGTGCTCGGTGCTCGATCGCCGGGCGGCCGGCGCGCGGTTCGGTACGGCCCACGTATTCCAGCGTCGGCACACCGCGCTGCCGGCGAACCACGTAACCGGTGCGGAACAACCGCTGCCCGGGTGCCCCGCCGGGATCGGCGACGAACCGGGCCGCGGTGGCACCGGGGCGGTCGTGATATCCCCGCGCCAGCTGGACACCGCCGAGATACAGCTCACCGGCCACTCCCGCCGGCACCGGCCGCAACCGTGCGTCGAGTAGTACCGCGTGTACGCCTCGGTTCGGCGCAGCGATCGCCGGCACCGCATCGGGCGCGGCCGCCTCGCCCACGGCGAAGGCGACGGTGCTCTCGGCGGCGCCGAAGGCGATGTGCACGCGGGGATCCGGGCCCTCGGGGCCGTTCTGCCACCACGCCGGTGCATCGGCCCCGACCGGCTCGGCACCGGTGAGGATGATCTGCGCCGACTCCGGTAGATCGCCGTCCAGTGCGGCGAGGGTCGGCACGTCGAGAACGGCATGCGTCACCTCGCGGTCGCGCATGACCCCGGCCAGTTCGGCGCCTCCCGCGATATGCGGCGGCACGATGACCAGCGGCCCGGCCACCCCGACGGCGAGCACCAGCTCGAGCAGCGCCGCGGCATGCGCGGGCGACGCGAAGGCCAGGACCCGAGCGGCCGGGCCCGGCTCGTAGCGCTCAGCGAGTTCGGCGCTCAGGTTTCCCAGCCCCGAGTGCGTGAGCACGACGGCGCCCAGCCGGTCGGCGGCATCGTCGGAATCGGGAGCGTAGAGCAGGCACGCGGCATTGTCCGGATGCAGCGCGACCGTGCGGTCGGCATCGGAAATCGGTGCGCCGGAACAGGAGTCGACCTCGTAGGCGAACCTCGGGTCGTCCAGCACGATCCAGCCGCCCGCGGTGTCCGGTAGCCGCGCGCCCGCGGCTCGCACCGTGACGCCGAGGTCCGCGCGACAGTCGGACACGATCCGGGCGATCCGGTCGGCGGGACCGCTCGGATCGATCGGCACGAGCACCGCGCCCGATTTGACCACCGACCACAGCGCCACCACAGCTTCGAGCGAACGTCCGATGGCCACCGCGACCCGGACATCCGGGCCCGCCCCCAGTTCGATCAGCAGCCGGGCCAGTTTGGTCGAGGCCAGGTCGAGCTGGGCGTAGGTGAACG
>NZ_BAFQ01000244.1 GCF_000308375.1 Nocardia aobensis NBRC 100429
CCGCGATCTGCCAACGTCTCGACGGCATTCCGCTGGCGCTGGAACTGGCGGCGCTGCGGTTCCGGGTGTTCACCCCCGAGCAGATCCGCGACCGGCTCGACGACACCATGGACCTGCTCAGCGCCGGACCGCGCACCGCACCGCAGCGTCAGCAGACCATCGAGGGCGCGATCCGCTGGAGTTACGAACTGTGCACCCCCGCGGAACAGCGGCTGTGGCAACAGCTGTCGGTCTTCGCCGGTGGTTTCGACATCGAGGCCGCCGAGGCGGTGTGCCGGCTGCCACCGGGGCCGCAGGGATTGCTCGACGCGCTGACCGGCCTGGTCGACAAGTCGGTGCTGCGGTTGCGCTACGACGCGGTGGCGCCGCGCTATTCGATGCTGGAGCCGATCCGGCAATTCGGCCACGACCGCCTCGTCGAACACGGTGACGAACGCCGGGTGCGGGCGCGCCACCGCGACCACTACCGTGGGCTGGCCCTGCGCGGGCAGACGGCGTACTGGAGTGCCGACGATCTCGCGTGGTTCCGTGAATTGGCGCGCGAACACGCCAATCTGCGCTCGGCCCTGCAGTTCTCGATGCTCGACGCACCGCAGCTGGCGATGGAGACCGCGACCGTGCTGCGGCCGTTCTGGGAGCATTACCGGTTCCTGTCCGAGGGGTATCGGTGGCTGACCGACGCCCTGGCCCGGAATCCGGAACCGAGCTGGGAGCGAGCGCGGGCGCTGTCGTCGGCGGCCTCGCTGGCGGCACTGCTGTCGGATCGGGAGTCGGCGGCGCGGCTGGCGAGCGAATGCGTCACCGTGGCCACCGATCTGGGCGCCACCGACATCCTCGCCGAGGCGGAACTGGATGCGGCATTGATCGATTTCACCGACGCCGATACCGCCGGTGCGCTGCGCCGCTCCGAGGAGGCGATCCGGCTGGCGCGGGCCGACGACCATCATGCCACCGAAATGGACAGTCTCGCTTTCGGTTTCATGTGCGCGACCCTGCTGGAGGACCCGCGCGCCACCGAGATGGCCCAGGAGTTCCGTGCGCTCACGCAGCGCTACGGGCCGCATCTGCTGGGTGGGCTCGCGCTGTGGACGCTCGGTATCGATCAGTGGCGGCTGGGTGATCAGGACGCCGCCGACGACTATCTAGGACGCGCGATCGAGGAGTTCGCGCTGTTCGACCGATGTGTATGGCTGGCTTCGGGATTCGACGGTATGGCGTGGTCGGCCGCCGCCCGCGGTGATATGGAGCGGTCGGCCCGGCTGATGGGTGCGGCCGAGACGCTGCAGCGCAGTACGGTGCGGCTGGCCCATACGATCACCAGCGCGGTGGGTGAAAAGGTCCGCGACGAGGTCCGCAACGCTCTGGGCGACAGCGGTTTCCGCACCGCCTACGACACCGGTGCGGCGATGACGCTCCCCGCGGCGATCGATTTCGCGCTGGGCCGCGGGCCCGCCCCCGAGGAATCACCGGCCCCGCCGGCGCGCCCCACGCCGGTCGACACCGCGGCGCTGTCGCTGCTCACCCGCCGGGAGAAGGATGTGGCCCGGCTGGTCGCCGCCGGGCACAGCAACAAACGCATCGCGGCCGATCTGGTGATCTCGGTGCGCACGGCCGAGACCCATGTCGAGCACATCCTGACCAAACTCGGCTTCACCTCGCGTACCCAGATCGCGGGATGGGCCCGCGACCACGGACTGTAGCGGACAGGGTGTAGCGAACGCGGGCTGTAGCGGGCAGGAGCCGACGCCGGCACGCCCCGGAAACGACGGTGGCCGCAGCACCCTCGTGAGGTGCGGCGGCCACCGCGTCGGCGCGAAAAGGTCAGCGCGCGTTCATAATCCGTTGTGCAGGAAGTCGATCACGGCACGCTCGAACGCGACCTTGCGCTCGACCTGAACCCAATGCCCGCAGCGGGAGAAGATCCGCAGATCGGCGCGCGGCAGCTGGCGGGCGGGCAGCAGTGCGCCTTCCACCGGTGTCACCCGGTCGTCGCGGCCCCACAGCATCAGCACCTCGTGCTGGATCGCCCGCAGACGCGCCCACAGCGGAACCGGATCGGCGAAGGCCGGGTTGTAGAAGGTGGCGTAGGCATCGGCGAGCGCCTTGGTCTGGCGCGGATCCGAGGCCGCGGCGGTGCGGGCCGCGATCAGCTCCTCGGTGAGCACCGCCTGATCGAAGACCATCGTCTTCAACCAGTCCACCGCCCGCTCCGGAGTGGGATCGGCGTTGAAGTCCAGCAGGCGCCGAATCCCTTCCGACGGTTCGGGTCCCAGAATGTTGACGCCCACACCGCCCGGCGCCATCAGCACCAGCCGGTCCGCGCGCTCGGGATGTTCGGCGGCCAGCAGGGTCGCCACCGCGCCGCCCATCGAATTTCCCAGCAGATGAGCGCTGCCGATGCCGAGCTCGTCCAGCAGACCGAGGACCGCGTCGACGGCGATCCGCAGATAGTTGCGGTCGTAGGTTTCGGGCCGTTCGCTGGCGCCGAACCCGGGCTGGTCGAGGACCAGGCAGCGGAAGTGCGGAGCCAGCGCCTCGAGGTTGGCGCCGAAATTGGCCCAGCCCGAGACTCCGGCGCCGGAACCGTGCAACAGCACCAGCGGCGCACCGGAACCCGCCTCGTGATAGCGCAGTTTCACGCCGTCGACGGTGACCCAGCGGGTGGTGTCCTCGGCAGTGAAACCCATCAGACCATCCGTTCTGTGACCTCGACGCCCATCTCACCCTGACCGTACATCGCCAGCGCGCGCTCGACGTCGTTGATCACATGCGCGTTGCCGGCGTGGGCGTCGCGCCAGTTGCGTTCGATCACATTGGGTTTGCGGATCGAGTGGCCGCCGGAGTTCTCGAACAGCAGATCGATCGCGTAGATCGCGCGTTCGGTACCGCGCACCTGGTCGCGGCGGGTCCGCAGGCGCAGCTCGTACGGAATCTCCTCGCCCGCTTCGGCGTAGCGCAGCTGCTCGCTGATATTGCGTTCCTGCTGCAGGATGGCGGCGTCGATCTCCGAGGCCGCCCGCGCGATCCGCACCTGCGCGAACGGATCATCGGCCACCTTCTGCCCGCCGTAGGACAGCCGGACGCGCTCACGCTGGCGCTGCAGATGCGATTCGTAGGCGCCCTGCGCGGCACCGATGATCGGCGCGGTGATGGTGTTGGAGAACACGCTGGCGAACGAGATCCGGTACAGCGCAGCGGTGTTCACCTCCTGGCCGGGCCCCACCAGCGCGGACTGATCGGCGGCGCTGTACGCGCGATAGGCGGGGATGAACGCCTTCTCGACGATGATGTCGTTACTTCCGGTGCCCGACAGGCCCGACACGTGCCAGACATCCTCGATGCGGTAGTCGGTGCGCGGAACCAGCACCGTCAGGTAATCGGCTCCCCCCTTGTCGTTCGGCACCACCGCGCCGAGGAACGCCCAGTCGGCGTGGTCGCAGCCGGAGGAGAAGCTCCACCGGCCGCTCATCTCGAAGCCGCCGTCGACGGGGGTCAACTTGCCGGTGGGTGCGTACGACGAGGAGACCAGGGTGTCGGGATCCTCACCCCACACATCCTGCTGAGCCCGCGGGTCGAACAACGCCAGCTGCCACGGATGCGCACCCAGCACCGAGGACACCCACGCCGTCGACGGGCAGACGGTCGCGATCGCGCGAATCACCTCGTAGAAGGCGACCGGCGACTCCTCCGCACCACCGAAGCGGCTCGGCTGCAACATCCGGAACACGCCCGCCTCGGTCAGCTCGCGGATCGTCTCGGCGGGCACCCGCCGCTCCTGCTCGGCCGTCACCGCCCGTTCCCCGATCGCCGGGAGCAGGTCCCGCACCCGATCGAGCACCTTGTTCGCCATTGCCGGTGTTCCTCCCTGCCTCTGCGCTGTCACGCACTGGGTCGATGCCTCGACGGTAGGGGCGGGCGGAAGTACCGGCCCCGAGAAGTCCCGATCATCGGAATGCGGGGGCCGGCCGATAGAGCGTGGACCGCCAGGTGGCCTAGAGCGTGGACCGCCGGAGTGCTCCGAGCAGTGGGCCGGTCTCGGCCCGCCTCGATTTTGGACTGACGGAGCGAGGGAGCGCAGCGACTGAGCGGAGGAGGGAAAAATCGAGGCCCAAGGGGCCGAGACCCGCCGGAGCAAGCGGAGGCCGATACTACCGCTCCACTCAGCGAAACGCCGCGCCCGCTGACCGGGACTTCGCGCGGGCACCCCGCAATCCACTCGTCATGGTGTGTGAACGGCGTCACGTTCTTGGGTGGCGCACGCGAGGAGGAAGAGTCGATGCGGGTCCTGATCACCGGAGTCACCACACCCACCGGTCGCGCGGTGGCGCGCATGCTGGCGGCCGCCGGGCACGACGTCGTCGGAGCCGACCGGATTCGGCACCGGTATGTGGATCCGCGGATCGAGGTGCATATCGCCGATCCGGGCAGTGCCGGCGCCTACCGCGGCCATCGTCGACGGCTGCGACGTGGTGCTGGGACGTGTCGGACGGACCGG
>NZ_BAFQ01000243.1 GCF_000308375.1 Nocardia aobensis NBRC 100429
CCCACGCGTGGATCTGGATTCGGTCCTGCACATCAACGGCTGGTGACGGCGGCCGGACGCGACAAGCCGACGTTCGAAGCCAACGGGGTCCCGGACGCTGTGACACAACCCATACGCCGAAGGTGCGGAAAATGTTGTGGCGCTTCGGGTTCGGGGTAGGCCGACCGGTAGTACCGACCGATCGCGGAAGGAGAGAGCTCGTGAACGTTTCGATCACCGCTTCCCATCGTCGCCGCCGAGCCACGTCGAACGAACCCGAGGACGCCCGCTCGGCCGTGCTCGTCCTGATGGTCTGGGCCGCATTGATCGTCGCGGCCGGTGTGCTGCTGATCTCGCTCTAGCCGAGGGAACGGGCGTAGGCGTTTGCCGCCGGGCTGTCGAGGTAGTCCGCTACGAACCTCGAGAAAGGACGAATTCATGTCCCAACCGAATCATCCGCACGACGACGACACCGACGAACCGCGGGGTGGGCGGCCCGGACCGGTGGACGAGGGCGACAACGGCGGGATGGCGACCCGGGAGGTCGCCGACGACGTCGGCACCGAGGACAACGCCCAGGAACCACCCGACTGATCCGCCGCCGCAACGGCAGTTGGGTCAGGAACGGCCGGCTGCGCCGGCCACCGCAGCGCGCAGATGGTCGAGGAGCAGTGCGGCGACCCGGTCGGAGGCCTGTTCGGGCAGCCAATGCGAGCCGCCGGCGAGGGCCTCGTAGCGATACGGGCCGGTGACGTAACGGCCGCACGCCTGCGCAGCGGCCCGTGTGACGTAACGGTCCGCGGTGCCCCAGCAGAACATCGTCGGAACATCGACGGAGCCGACCGGGCGGCGTAGCGCGAACGGCAGTCCCCGGTACCAGTTGACGGGGCCGCGCATGTCCCGCCGATGCGCCGCGCGTGCCGCGTATCGGTTCGCGGACTCCGCATCGAGCCCGGCGCGGATCAGGGCCTGCCGCATCGCCCGGCCACCCTGGGCGGAGAGCACGAGTTCCGGTAACCATGGCAGCTGACAGGCGGCCATGTACCACGACCGCAGGGCTTGGCTGCTCGTGACCATGGCGCGCGCGAAGGCCATGGGATGCGGCACCGACAGGGCGGTCAGCGACATCAGCCGGTCGGGCCGCTCGGCGGCGACGGACCAGGCGAGCGCGGCACCCCAATCGTGGCCGACCAGATGAAAGCGCTCGACGCCGGCCGCGTCGGCCAGGGCATACACGTCCCCGGTCATGCGCGCCGTGGCGTACGCCGACCGCCCGGCCGGGCGCGCCCCCGGTGAGTAGCCCCGCAGATCCGGTGCCAGGACGCGATAGCCCGCCGCGGTGAGGGTCGTCGTGAGCGCATCCCAGCAGTGGCGATCCTCCGGAAATCCGTGCAGCAGCACCACGGTTTCCGGCGTCGCGCTGCCCGAGGGCGGTGGCGTGTCGGTGACGTCGAAGACGAATCCGGCGTGGGTGAACGTGTCCATGTCCGTGCCTTCCCCTGACTGCGCGCGAACAAGTCACCGCCGCGAGCGCGGCGCCGATCGACGCGGTGCCGACAGTAACGGGCAGCAGGGGCCGCGCTCATCCGCCCGCGGACGGATTTCGCGACCGACCCGGGGACGAGGCCGAAGGGATCCTCGCCTGCTTTGCGCGGGCGATCATGAATGCACGATGCCGTCCGGCGACGCTCGATGCGTGGTCACGACGCTTGTCGCCGATGCGCCTGCGCCCTCTCCCCCGAGTCGTCCTCGCCCCGGCTGTCGTCATCGTGCTCGGCGCCGGATTCGTCCTCGCCGGTGCCCGGGAAGAAGTGCCGCACGATGCGGTCGACGAGGAAGCCGAGGACGATCGCGCAGGCGATGCCGATCACGGCGGCCAACAGCGGCTGATCACGCAGCCAGCGCCCGAAGGCACTGGCGATCGCCACCGAATACGCCGCCCAGCTGATGCCTCCGATCACCGTCAGCGGGACGAATTTCCGGCGTGGATACCGGGTCGCCCCGGCGGTCATGTTGACCGCGATGCGACCGACCGGGATGTAGCGGCCCGTGATGATCAGCAGGGCCGCGCGTTTGTCGAGCATCCCGCGCGCCCAGTCGAAGGCTTGCCGGATCTTCGGCTTGCGCATCCACGCGAATCGATCCGTGCCGATCGCGCGACCGATCGTGTAGGCCAGGTTGTCGCCGATGATCGCGCCGATCGCGGCGGCGACGATCAGCAACCAGACGGAGGGTTTCCCGGTCGAACTGCCGATGGCCGCGAGTGCGGCGATCACCGATTCGCTGGGGACCGGCGGGAAGAAGGCGTCGATGATGCAGACGCCCAGCAGCGCGAAGTACACCCACGGCGACCCGGCCGCGCCGGTGACGAGATCCTGCAGTTGGTTCATCCCATCGACACCCTTCCCGGTCTCCAGGCGAGTGCCCAGGATCGCGCCGCCGAACCCGATCCGATCGAGGTCGCGCTCAGGTGGCGAGGTACCCGCTCATCACCGCACCGCACGCGTCATTCGTCCACGCACGGACGGGTGCCGGCGGTGCGCGACGATCGTCGACACCGTGCAGTACCGGGATAGGTACCGGCGGTGTCGAGAAGCCTTGTGCGGGAGCCCGTTCCGGAGTGCCGAGCAGAACGACTTCGGAAATGTGCGCGACCGCCGCAGCATCGGAGGCCATCGCCACCACCGCGGTGCCCGCACCGAGCGAATGGCCGATCAGGACGAGCGGCAGGGGCGGGTGGGCGACGTGGGCGAGGCCGGTCAAGGTCAGCGCGTCGACGGCGAGAGGTTAGGCTAACCAATGTGATTGGGAGCACGCAGGGGACTCGGGTCGCACCGCACAGCCAGGGCACGGCGAGCACGGCGCCGACCCGCGACGGACGCCGGCTGTACTACATGCACCGGCCGGGGCGGGACGGCGATCGTTCGGCCCTGGTCGTTTTCGAGAGCGGACTCGCCTGCACGCGCTCCTATTGGGCGGCGGTGCAGCGCGAATTCGACGACTACGCGGCGACCGTGGTCTACGACCGCAGCGGTCTGGGCCGCAGCGCCCCCGACAGCGCACCGCGCGGCCTCCGACGCCTGGCCGACGACCTCGTCGATCTGCTCGATCACCTCACCGAACGCTTCGCCGCACCGCGGTTCGTGCTGGTCGGCCACAGCTGGGGCGGTCCGATCGTGCGGGTCGCCACCGCGGACCGGCCCGACCGGGTCGCGGGCACGGTCCTGGTCGACCCGACCGACGAATTCTGCGACGACCTGTTCACCGCGGCGTCGCGGCGGGCGGCGCGAACCGGGCAGCGGCTCAGCGCCGCACTCGCACGGGTCGGCGCACTGCCACTGGCCTACCGTGACATCCTCACCGCGCTGCCCGCCGATGCCCGCGCCGACTTCCGCGCCGAAGGCTTCACCACGGCGGCGATGCGTACCCGTGCCGCCGAACTGGCTTGCCACACAGCGGATCTCGAACAGTTGCGCGACGCCGCCCCCGACCGCCGGGATATCGCCGTCACGATCGTGTCCGCCGACTCCCCCTCCGTCGGTATCTCGGCCCGCTCGCGTGCCGCGATCAATGCCGCACATCGGCGGCGGGCG
This sequence comes from Nocardia aobensis NBRC 100429, assembly GCF_000308375.1. GTDB lineage: Bacteria > Actinomycetota > Actinomycetes > Mycobacteriales > Mycobacteriaceae > Nocardia > Nocardia aobensis. The sequence goes on from NZ_BAFQ01000243.1 coordinate 3,573, forward strand.
GCACGGCCGCACGGCAGGCATGTCGTCGCCGAGCACTGTGGCCATATGGTGCCGACCCAGCGTCCCGGGCTGGTCGCCGCCGAAATAGTCCGGATCATCGACGAATACGGACCGCAGGGGCGACTCATGGGGTGACTTCCGGCGGCGGCGGGGTATGCGCGAATCAGGACGGATCCGCCACGACATCCGGGCGCCGCGGGCCCGGTCGGAGGAGATGCCGATGGTTTCACACAGCGCCGCCGAAGCGTTGCCGGAATGGGAGGCCTTCGCCCGCGCCGTGCAGGCACGCCGGCCCGACGCGGGCACCTGGTGCGAGGGCTGGACCGTCCGTGATGTCCTGATCCACAACACCGGTAACGCCGCCGAACTCGCGCGGGTGCTCGCCGCCCACGCGGCGGGCAGCCCGGTGCCGACCCGCGGTTTCGAGGAGCGTGAGGCGCCCTACCGCGCGATGCCCGACGCCGAGTTGTGGGCGGCGTTCGTGGACCGGTGCGAACAACTCGTCGAGACCGCCGAGGTGATCGACACGCTGTCTCCGCTGGAGGCGATCGGCTGGACCGGGCGAACCGTCGCCCCGGACTTCTTTCTCGAGCACATGCGTCAGGAGATGGTGCTGCATCGCTGGGATATGACCGGCGACGACGCCACGGCGATCGATATGCTCATGCAGCCGTGGATAACTCGCCACAGCGTGCGCGATGTGGGGCTGCCCTTGCTCGCCCGCGGCAGCAGGACTATCGATTTCGGTCCCGAGGGCCGCATCGAGGGCAGACTGCGGGCGCCGGGCACCGACGACGTCCTGGTCGTCGCCGATCCGGACGGCAACTCCATCGAATTGGTACCGCCGCA
>NZ_BAFQ01000242.1 GCF_000308375.1 Nocardia aobensis NBRC 100429
CCTGTCGGCCCATATCGACCCGAATTCGTGGTGGGTCTCGATCATCACCGGCGATCACCGAGCTCACGCCGCGCATGACGGTGCTGCAGGTTGTCGCCTGGGTGGTCTACCTGGCCGTGGTGATCCCGCTGTTCATCCGCGCGGGACGCCAGGCGCCCGCGAAGGCCCCGGCGAAGGCGGCGCCCGCCACGACGGCAGGCACCGCAGCCGCGGCGGCCCCCCTGGCGGTGCCGACCGCGGCGCACGACGGCTCCGAGCAGACGCCCGACTGGTGGGAGCGAATCGCCGGGCCGCGGCCGTTGCTGGTCGGTGCGGTGCTGGTGGTCGTTCCCGCCGTGGCCGCCGGGGCGGCGATCGCGCTGCTGCCGTCGAGCGGCTCCGGTAAGGCGCAGGCGGTGTCGGTCACCGACAGCTCGTGTGCCTCGGAATGGAAGTCCGGGCGGGCCGGGACGCAGACGTTCGAGGTGCAGAACAAGACGTCCAAGGCCGGGGAGATCAACCTGGTGAACTCCGGCGGTGCGGTCGTCGGCGAGATCGAGACGATCGGCCCGGCCACCACCGCCAACCTGACCGCGACCTTGAGCAGCGGCACCTACACCATGCAATGCCTGATGTCCGGTAAGCCGGTGACCTCGTCGGCGGCGGTGCAGGTCAGTGGCGAGGCGGGCGACACCCCGCCGGCCGTCAAACGCGTCACCGAGGACGATCTGCGCGGCCCCAACGACGCCTATCAGGCCTACGCCGCCGGTGTGCTGACCCGGCTCTCCGGCGCCGTCACCGCGATCGGCAACGATCTGCGTGGCGGCAATATCGCTGCCGCACAAGCGGATTGGCTCAGTGCCCAGCTGGAATGGGAGCGCGTCGGCGCCTCCTACAACAGTTTCGGCGACGCCGGCACCGCGGTCTCGGGTCTGCCCGACGGCCTGCCCGGTGGTGCGAACGATCCCGGATTCACCGGTCTGCACCGGCTGGAATACGGCCTGTGGCACGGACAGCGGCCCGATCAGCTGCTGCCGGTGGTCGATCGGCTCGGCGGCGATATCGCGAACATCCGGAAGAATCTCGGCAGCGACGACCTCGCCGGCGATCCGAAGAATCTGCCGCTGCGCGCCCACGAAATCCTGGAAGACGCTCTGCGCGACCATATTTCGGGCATCGACGACCAGGGCGCGGGCGCGGCGTATCCGATGACGCTCGCCGACATCGACGTGACTCGCGCGGTCCTCGATCAGCTCGGCCCGCTGATCGATCCGCGGGCGCCGCAACTGCGCGCCACCCTGCGCACCCGCCTCGACGAGTTGCAGGCGGCCCTGCTCGCCACCCAGAACCACGGACAGTGGCAGTCGCCGGATCGGACCCCGCCGGGCGCGCGGCAAGCCGTCAACGCACGCCTCGGCGCCGCTCTCGAGGAACTCGCCAAGGTGCCGCGGTTGCTCGAAGTGCCGATCTCCCACTGACCATGCCGAACCACCGACCGACCAGTAAGGCTTCACGATGAACGTCAGCCGCCGCCGCTTCCTCTCCGGCGCCGCCGCCGGTGCCGCCGGAACCGCGCTGACCGCGGGCATTCTCGCCGAGGGTGCCCGCCAGGATGCCGACGCCGCCACGGTGGGCACCCCGAAGGCCGAGGCGAGTTATCCCTTCCACGGCGAACATCAGGCCGGCATCCTCACGCCGGGCCCGTCGGCGAAACAGAACGCCGCCTGCTTCGCCGCCTTCGACGTCACCACCACCCACCGCGCGGAATTGGTGGAGGCGATGAAGACCCTCACCGCGCGTGCCCGCTTCCTCACCGCCGGCGGCGCCCCCACCGACCTCGGCCTCGGTCAGCCGCCGTCCGACAGTGCGGTGCTCGGGCCGGAGGTGATCGCCGACGGGCTCACCGTCACCACCGGAGTGGGCGCGAGCCTGTTCGACGGCCGCTTCGGGCTGGCCGCGGCCAAACCCGCCAAACTCACGCCGATGCGAACCTTCCCCAACGACACCCCGGATCCGGCCTGGATGCACGGCGATCTGCTGATCCAGCTGTGCGCCCACCACCCCGACACGGTCCATCACGCGCTGCGCGACATCACCCGCCAGACCCGCGGCGCACTGCAACTGCGCTGGAAGATCGACGGCTACAACTCTCCGCCGCGTCCTTCCGGCACCGGCCGGAACCTGCTGGGCTTCAAGGACGGAACGGCCAACCCGACCGGCGCCGACGCCGAATCGCTCATCTGGACCGACGGCGGCGGCGAACCGGAATGGACTCGCGGCGGCACCTACCAGGTGGTCCGGCTGATCCGCATGCTCGTCGAATTCTGGGATCGGGTCTCGATCAACGAGCAGGAGAACATGTTCGGACGCCGCCGCGACTCCGGCGCCCCGCTCGACGGCAATCAGGAATTCGACACCCCCGACTACGCCGCCGACCCGGAGGGCTCGGTCATTCCGCTGGATTCCCATATCCGGCTGGCCAATCCACGCACCCCCGAAACCGCGCGCCAGCAACTGGTCCGCCGCTCCTACAACTACGACCTCGGCGTGGAGCGCAACGGCAACATGGCCTCGGGGCACATCTTCACCTGCTTCCAGCAGGACGTCGCCCGCCAGTTCGAGGCCATCCAGACCCGGCTGATCAACGAACCCCTCACCGACTACGTCCAGCCCTTCGGCGGCGGCTACTTCTTCGCGCTGCCGGGAGTGCGTGACGAGAAGGATTGGTACGCAAGGGCTTTGCTCAGCTGAGCGGACCTCCGGCCGGGAGCGCCGCGCGGCACTTCCGGCCCGGGACACCCTAGGAACCTGCCGGCGTCGGCTGCGCCCCGGAAGACTCCGGCGCCGCCACCGCGCTCCCGCGGCCGAGCAGCAGCGTCACCACCGGGAAGACCAGCAGACTGCACACCCCGCACAGCAGCCCGACCGACCAGAACGCCGAACCGCCGTCGAGCAGTGCGGCGGCCGCCGCGGTACCCGCCATCATCCCGCCGTACTGCACCGAATAGTTCAGTGCCAGAACGGTTCCGCGCGCATCGGGGCTGAGTTCACTGGCGAGGGTGGTCAGTGCGGACTGGCCGAAACCGACCGCGCCACCCCAGACGACCTGCACCACGATCGCCAGCGCCAGCGAGCCGGTCGAGAGCGAGAAGGCCAGCACCGACGCCGCGGCCACCAGCGCCGCCACCGCGATGACCCGGCGCCGGCCGACGGCATCGGCAAGGCGGCCACCGTAGATGTTGCCCACGACGCTCATCGCCCCGCCACCGGCCAGCGCCAGCCCGACCCATCCGGTCGTGAGCCCGAAGTTGCTCGAGTAGAACAGTCCGCCGTTGGCGAACATGCCCTGCAGTCCGGCGGTCCACAGGAAGGTGCACAGCAACGTGAACAGCACCGCCGGATTGCCGAGTGCGGCACGGAACTGCCGCGCAAAGATGGCCAGCGGCCCCGCGGGTGCGGCGGTGGCCGGCGC
>NZ_BAFQ01000241.1 GCF_000308375.1 Nocardia aobensis NBRC 100429
CTCGAGGTGATCGAACGGCTCGGCGGCGCGCCCGCGACACTCGACGCGCTGAGCTCCGCCCGCCCGCGCACGCTGATCATCGGCGTCGACCTGGATCCGGCCGGGGCGGCGGCGGCCCTGGTCGCCGAGCGCGGACTGGCGGTGCGGACCGCGGCCCGGGTGGCGCGCAGCCTGCCGGTGCGCACCCGCAACGCCACCGGCGACGTCCACGACTACGGCGATCCGCGGCTGCTGCACGAGCGCGGCCTGCTGGCATCGCTGGCCGCGGCATGGGTGGACACGCCGGTGATCGTATCGGGCGTCGACCACGAGCAGGCGGCCCACCTGTGCGTCGGCGATCCACCGCGACTGCCGACGACGGGGGCCGGGTCGAGCCTGTTCGCCCTTGCGGCACTGGCCGACTGGGGACAGACGGGCCTGCTCGTCGGGGTCGAGCAGGCCAGTCTGTCAGGAGTCACGGTCTCCGCGGGGCCGGTGCGGGTATACCGCCGGGAACCGGCGGTGCGAGCCGAACCGGAGGCCGTCGCGGTACCGGGTGCCGACATCCCGATCTCGCTCGCCGCCTACGAGCGCGCCTTCGAGGCCAAGGTGCGCTGGGAGGCCGGTCGCCACCCCGGCCGCGACGAGCTGGATTTCCCGCCGCGCTACCGCCTCGGCGAGGACGGCAGCCTCAGCACCGGCTACATGCTGATTCCGTTGCCGCGCATCGGAACCGTGTACACCGAGGTGACGGTCCACGTGCCGGTGCCCGGGCTGCGGACACCGTATTCGCTGGTGATCGTCGAACTCGACGAGGTGGACGTGCGGGCACTGGTGAAAGTCACCGGAACCGATCCCGGCACGGTCCGCATCGGCGACCGCGGGCGCATGGTGCTGCGCCGGGTCGCGGTGCGCTCAGGGGTACCGGACTACGGGTACGCGTTCGAGCCGGATTCGGAGGCGGCATGAGACACAATCGCGCAGCGCTCGTGGCGCCGACGGGGGTGCGGGCGCTCCCGCAGGTTACGGAGGCGGCATGAGACGGGTGGCAGTGGTCGGCGCCGGGATGACGCCGTTCGCCGAGCATTTCGCACTCGGCATCAAGGATCTGCTGCCGATGGCCTTCGCCGAATGCGCGGCGTCGGTGGACAAGGGCATCGCGAAAGCCGACCTGCAGGCGGCCTGGTTCGGCGCGATGGGTACACCGGACGGATTCCCCTCGGGCATTCTCGCCGACGTGCTCGGCCTGCCGGATCTCCCGGTGACGCGGATCGAAAACTCCTGTGCCACCGGCAATGACGCGGTGCGCAACGCCCTGTTCGGCATCGCCTCCGGTGCCTACGATGTGGCGCTGGTGATCGGTGCGGACAAACTCCGCGAAACCGCCTCCAAGGACATGCTCTGGGAGTGGGAGGCGATGACCCGCGATATGGCGTGGGACTACCCCCTCGGGCTGATCGCACCGGCAGGCTTCGCCCTGCATGTCGCCCGCTATCTGCACGAATCTCCGGTCGGGCGGGAACATCTGGGACTGATCGCGGTGAAGAACCACCGTCACGGCGTGTCGAATCCGAAGGCGCGCTTGCGTTTCGAGATTTCGCTGGAGCAGGCCCTCGCGGCTCCGATGGTGGTGGATCCGTTCGGCGTGTACGACTGCGCCCCGCAGAGCGACGGTGCCGCCGCGCTGATCCTCGCCGCCGAGGACGCGGTCGACCGCTACACCGATCGGCCGGTCTGGATCAGGGGAGTGGGCCTGGGCCTGGATTCGGTGATGCACCAGCACAAACGGGATATGACCACATTCCCGGCGACGGTCCGCGCCGCGAAACAGGCCTTCGCGATGGCGGGGCTGACCCCGGCCGATATCGATGTCGCGGAGGTGCACGACTTCTTCACCGGCATCGAGCTGATCAGCTACGAGGACCTCGGTTTCGCCGACCGCTTCGAGGCCTGCAAACTGGTCGACACGGGCGCGACCAGCGTGGGTGGCGCGCTGCCGGTGAATCCGAGCGGTGGGTTGAAATCCAAGGGCCATCCGCCGGGGGCGACCGGTGTGGCGCAGTGCGTGGAGTTGTTCGAGCAGCTGCGCGGCCACGCCGTCAACCAGGTCGACGGGGCGCGAATCGGGTTGGCGCACAACCTCGGCGGCCCCACGGCGGTGTCGGCGGTGACGATTCTGGAGGGTCCCCACGGCTGAGATGTCTCCGCGCTGCGAATCCGAGGTCGTCGCGCTCGTCACCGGGCGCGTGGCCCGGCGACGTGTCGTATTGGATTGGGCCGCACACTATGTCGGCCGCGACGGAACCGTGCACGTCGTCTGTGACGGGACGCTGGCTCCGGCGCTGGTGAGTTCGATCATGGTCGGCATGTTCGTCGACGCCGAACAGGTCGAACATGCCGATTTCGCGCAGACCGCGATGCTGCTGTCGCCGCACGGCTGCAACTGGACGTGGCAGCACCTGCCGTTCGGCGCCGTCGGGCACGCGGTGGCCCTCGCACGGCGCAAGAGCCTGCTCGCGGTGGTGCCCGCGCGGTCGCAATTCCTCCGGCCGCCCTCGGTGCGGATCGTCTGCCCTGGGTGAATGTAGCTGCGCTCCTCGGCAATCGGGCGCTGTGGGACACCTGTCCGAACTATAGTTTCGTTTCGGGTGTGAGAAGGAGATCGCGATGGACCTGTCTCTCGTAGCGCCGGAACTGCGCGGACCCGCGCGCTGGTTGCCGCCGCTGACGATCGGCCGCCGCTGGGCATTACGCCTGGTGCGCCTGGCCGCCGCCCACCGGCCCGCCCGGCGAGTCGCGGGCGTGCGCATCGAACATCTCGCGGCCGGCCGCGTACCGCTGCGCGTTTATCGCCCCACCGGTGCCCATTCGCCGGTCGCGGTGTTGTGGATACACGGCGGCGGCTACGTCCTCGGCAGCCCGGTCCAGGACGACACCTTCTGCTCGATCACCGCCCGCGACCTCGGCGTCACGATCGTCTCGGTCGATTACCGCCTCGCGCCCGAACATCCTTTCCCGGCTCCCCTGCAGGAC
>NZ_BAFQ01000240.1 GCF_000308375.1 Nocardia aobensis NBRC 100429
CATCCAGACCGCCCTCGCGGTACTACTGTCCACGATCAGCACCAGCACCGACGTCCCCATAGGATTCGTCGTCGCCGGCCGTGGCGACCCGGCCCTCGACGAGTTGGTCGGCTTCTTCGTCAACACTTTGGTACTGCGGGTCGATCTGGCCGGGGATCCCACCTTTACCGACCTGTTGACCCAGGTTCGCACGCGCAGCCTGGAGGCATTCGAACACCAACACGTGCCCTTCGAGATGCTGGTGGAACGACTCAACCCAGCCAGATCATTGATGCATCACCCGCTGATCCAGGTGTTACTGGCGTGGCAGAACTTCGCCGGAAACAACGACCTCGGAGCCGGTTTCGTGCTGGACGATCTCGACGTCACCTCGCTGCCGCTGGACACCCACAGCGCCCGCACGGACATCGCGTTTTCTCTCGGCGAACGCTTCACCGACACCGGCGAACCCGCCGGACTCACCGGCGCAGTCGAATTCCGCACCGACATCTTCGACACCACCACCATCAACACACTCATCCAACGACTCGAACGAACACTGAACGCCATAACCAGCAACCCGAGGCGATCGCTGTCGTCGGTGGACCTGCTCGACGAATCCGAACACACCCGGCTGGACGAGATCGGCAACCGGGCCGTATTGGATGCGCACATATCCCCGGCGATGTCGGTCCCGGCATTGTTCGCCGCACAAGTCGCCCGCACGCCGGATGCGGTGGCGCTGAGCTGTGGTGATCGTTCATACAGTTACCGGCAGCTGGAGCAAGCGGCAAACCGGTTGGCACACCTGCTGACCGACCGCGGTGTGGGCCCCGGATGCGTGGTCGGGTTGCTGATGCAACGCTCAGCACAAGCGATCACCGCGATAGCGGCAGTGCTCGAAACCGGAGCCGCCTACCTACCCATCGATCCCGAACACCCCAGGGCACGAATCGAATTCATGCTCACCGACGCCACACCCTCAGCCGTGATCACCACCGCCGATCTGGCCGGACGGTTGGACGGGATCGACGTCACCGTCATCGACATCGACGACCCCGCGCTCGACACCCAACCCAGCACCCCACTACCCGCGCCCAGCCCGGACACCATCGCCTACCTCATCTACACCTCCGGCACCACGGGGGTCCCCAAAGGTGTGGCGGCCACCCACCACAACGTCACGCAACTGTTGGTGCCCTTGGATGTCACGCCTGCGTCGGAACAGGTATGGGCGCAATGTCATTCGCTCGCCTTCGACGTCTCCGTCTGGGAAATCTGGGGCGCGTTGCTGCACGGCGGACGACTGGTGGTGATCCCCGACTCGATCACCCGCTCCCCCAACGACTTTCATGATGTTCTCGCCGCCGAACACGTCACCGTGCTGACCCAAACACCCACCGCGGCGGCGATGCTGACACCACAAGGGCTGGAATCGGTCACCCTGATACTCGGCGGCGAATTCTGCCCCGCCCAAGTGGTAGACCAGTGGGCACCCACGCACACGGTCATCAACGGCTACGGTCCCACCGAAACCACCATGTGCGTTTCCTTGACTGCGCCATTGGCGCCGGGTTCGGGAGCACCACCGATCGGCTCACCAGTACCGGGTGCAGCGTTGTTCGTCCTCGACCGCCGGCTACGGCCGGTGCCGGTGGGAGTCGCCGGCGAGTTGTATGTGGCCGGCATGGGTGTCAGTCCCGGATATTGGCGTCGCACCGCGTTGACCGCATCGCGGTTCGTGGCCTGCCCCTTCGGAGGAACCGGCACACGCATGTATCGCACGGGCGACCTGGTCCGCTGGGCCAACGACGGCCAACTCCACTACGTCGCACGCGCCGACGAACAAGTCAAAATCCGCGGCTACCGCATCGAATGCGGCGAAATCCGAACCGCCCTCACCCAACTCGACGGCATCGAACAAGCAGCCGTCATCACCCGCGAAGACCAACCCGGAAACAAACGCCTCGTCGCCTACATCACCGGCACCGCAAACCCGAACGAGATACGCACCCAACTCACGCGAAAACTCCCCGCCTACATGATCCCCGCCGCAATCATGACGTTGGACGCGCTGCCACTGACCGTCAACGGCAAGCTCGACACCCGCGCCCTACCGGCACCGGAGTACACCGCCGGCGGGTATCGCGCCCCGAGTACCCCTGTCGAGGAAGTCCTCACCGCCATCTACGCCCACACACTCGGACTCGACCGCGTCGGCATCGATGACTCCTTCTTCGACCTCGGCGGAGATTCGCTGTCGGCGATGCGCCTGATTGCCGCGATCAACACGACCCTCGACACCGACCTGTCCGTACGCACCGTGTTCGACACACCCACCGTCGCCCGGCTGGCATCCGGGATCGATAGTGCGGGTACGAGCCGACTCCCACGACTGACACCGGTCGAGCGGCCCGCGGTGATT
>NZ_BAFQ01000239.1 GCF_000308375.1 Nocardia aobensis NBRC 100429
GTCGGAGATGAGGCGGGCTCCCTTGGGCGCCGCAACGACAACGTGGCCGCCGAGCTGCGCCTGCTCCTTGACGTCCATTGGAGCATCACCCCGCGTCCGCGGCGCACCCGAACGAAGGAACCATGACCACATCCCCCCGTACCGCGTTGATCACCGGCGCTTCGGCCGGCATCGGCGCGACGTTCGCCCGCCACCTCGCCGCGCGCGGCTACCAACTGCTCCTGGTCGCCCGCCGCGGCGACCGCCTCCAGGAACTCGCCGCGCAGCTGACCGATCGGCACGACGTGCGCTGCGAGGTGTTCACCGCCGACCTCACCGACCCGGCCGCACCCGCCGCGATGGTGAACCACGCCGACCAACAGGGCCTGGACATCGATGTTCTGATCAACAACGCGGGCCTGTCGGGTAAGGCCGCGTTCGCCGACACCCCATGGGACGCCCTGGCCGGGGAGATCCAGCTGATGGTGACCTCCCCGACCGAACTCATCCACCTGGTAGTCCCCGGCATGAAGAAACGCCACTGGGGCCGCATCGTCAATCTGTCCTCGGTCGCCGCGTTCGCCCCACCGGCGGCCAGCCTGCTCTACACCGGCGTCAAGTCATTCGTCCTCAACACCTCGCAAGCCCTCGACATGGAACTCAAACCCCACGGCATCCACGTCACCGCCCTGTGCCCCGGCTTCACTCACACCGAATTCCACGATGTCATGGGCACTCGCGACAAAGCCGACCATCTGCCCCGAATCCTGTGGCAGCAGCCCGAAGCCGTCGTCACCGAAGGCTGGGCCGCCGTGATGAAGGGTAAGCCGGTGTGTGTGCCCGGCGCCGTCAACAAGATCTCCGCCGCCGCGATGAAACCCCTGCCCATCCACCTGAGCTACTTCGCCGGAAAGACCCTCAACCCTTTCAAGAACAGCTGAGCCCAAGATCCTGACGCGAGACGCCTTCAGCGCGTCGAAGTTTCTCGCGCCGCAGCGAGCGTGCGGCGGCGTGGGGCGTGATCTGTCGGATTGGGAGATCGGGTGACCGGGGCCGGGCGGGTCTGAGAGGGTCGCCACATGAAAATCGGTGTCGCACTTCCGCAGATGGCTCCCGGCTACGGACCGGGTACGACGCTCGACTGGGCCCGGCGAATCGACGCGGGCCCTTTTTCGAGCGTTTCCGTCGGTGAGCGGGTGACGTTTTCGAATCCGGAGATGGTCGCGACGCTGGGTGCCTGCGCCGCGGTCACCGAGCGAGTGCAGGTTCTGGCGAACCTCTGGGTGCTCCCACAGCATCCGATGGCGATGGTGGCCCAGCAGATCGGCACCCTCGATCAGCTCGCGAACGGCCGCCTCGAGGTAGCTGTCGGTGTCGGCGGTCGTGAGCACGACTACCGCGCTCTCGGCGCTGATTTCACGCGACGGCACCAGCAACTCGATGACAAGGTCGCCGAGCTGAAGTCACTGCTCGCCGGCGAGCCGCCGTTCGAGGGCGCGGACCCGGTGGGGCCGGCGTGTGTGCAGCCGGGTGGGCCGATCATCCTCGCCGGTGCGATGGGGCCGAAGGCGATGCGCCGGGCGGCGCGGTGGGCCGACGGCGTCTCCGGCTTCAGCATCGCAGGTGACGCCGGGGAGATCGCCAAGGTGAGCGATCGCGCCGACCGCTGCTGGGCCGAGGCCGGTCGTACGACGAAGCCACGCAAGGTCAGCGGCTGCTTCACCGCGCTGGGCGTCCCCGATGCGTCCGAGGCGCTGCGCTCCTTCACTGCTCGCTACCTCGGCTTCCTCGGGCCCGAGTTGGCCGGCATGGTCGCCGCGTCGGCGCGCGCGTCGAATCCCGACGTGCTCGCCGACGTTCTCGACGGCGCGGAGCGGGCCGGCTGCGACGAGTTCATCCTGGTCCCGGCCGTCACCGACCTGAAATTCCTCGAGGTTGCGTCCGAGGTGGTGGCCGCACGGCAGTGACACTCGGTGCGCGGTGACCCGTGGTGGGGTGCTCGCCGGGACCGCGTTCACCGCGATCCTCGGCGTGCTCGGCGTCGCCGTTGCAGGCCGGGGTGTACGCCGGCGGGCAGGCCCGCGTGGGCGGCGATGCGTTGCAGCAGCGGCAGTAGCTCAGCTCGTTCGGTCTCGTCCAGCGGTGCGAGAACCTCCGATTCGAGTGCGTCGGCTTCGGATTGCATCGACTCGAGCACCTGGCGTGCGTTGTCGGTGAGATGGACCGCGTGCGCGCGCCGGTCGGCCGGATGTGGCCGCCGGG
>NZ_BAFQ01000238.1 GCF_000308375.1 Nocardia aobensis NBRC 100429
CCTACTTATTTCGTAACGATTGGTTCGACGCCTCTTGACGCCTTACGGTCTCGTGGCTTGTGAGTTCTGAACACAGGCTGGCGCGGTGGGCGCCGGGTATTCGTTGCGTGGTTCGGCCGCGGTGACTCCTGGCTGCTCCCGGGACCTTCGAGTCCTCCTGCAAGGCGGCGAGCGTCGCGGCCGGACCGATCAGCTTCGCTGGCCATCGACCGCTTTGGGTACTTCTCGGACGCAAAGTCCTTACCGAAGACCTGCGGTGGTGGACGGTGAATGCTGCCGCCTCGACCCCTACCAACAACCGGGGCTTGGAGCTCTCGTGCAAGGCCGCGGGCGAGGTGGCGGCGGGATCGGTCGGGCAGGGCATCGATACGGTGTGTCGGCCCCGTCCGGCCGTCGTAATCGATTGGGATAGCTCGTGGTTCGAGCCCTCCCGCACGACCAGACGCCCCGTGATTCGTGAGCTTCGAGCTCTGAGGAAGACCGGTGCCGTGCGGGTGAGCTGGGATCGCGAACAGCTCATCGGAGGCAAGCCCATCGAGGCTCGTAAGTAGGGCGCTGCGCGTTTCCGCCAGGGATACGGACCACCGGAAACACCTGATGGAGGACCAGATTGAAAAACTACTGCGGCGTGGACTGGGCCGAAGGCCACCACGACATCGCCATCGTCGACTCCGACGGCAAACTTGTCACGAAGAAACGCATCGGCGATGACCCGACCGGTTTCGCGGAACTGACTCAGCTGCTGGCCGAAGCCGGTGATATGGCCGAGGACCCGATCCCGGTCGCGATCGAAACTCCGCGTGGTCTGATGGTCGCCGCCCTGCGCGCCAGCGACCGGCCGGTGTTCGCGATCAACCCGATGGCCGTTGCCCGCTACCGCGAACGCCACTCCATGGCCCGCGCCAAGTCCGATCATGCCGATGCGATGACCCTGGCCAACATCCTGCGCGTTGACGCACACATGCACCGCCGGCTGCCCGCAGACACCGAACAAGCTCGAGCCATCGCAGTGCTGGCCCGCGCCCAGCAGGACGCGGTCTGGCGGCGCACCAAGGCCGGCAACGAACTCCGGTCGCTGCTGCGTGAGTACTACCCGGCGTTCCTGGCCGTGTTCGCGGGGAAATCCGCCACCAATCTGGCCACACCCGAAGCTCGCGCTGTCCTGGCCATCGCACCCACCCCGGCCCACATAGTCAAACTCACCAAGACACGCATCGCGACCGCGTTGCGCCGCGCCGGTCGCCAGCGCGGTATCGACGCGCTCGCCGGCGAGCTCCTCGAAGGCTTGCGTCAACCACACCTGCGGCAACCCGAACTGGTGGAGAAAGCCCTCGGCCGCCAGGCCCTGGCGCTGCTCGCCGTTCTCGACACCGCCTGCACCGGCGCCGACGATCTGGAACAAGCCGCGGCCGAAGAATTCCGCAAGCACCCCGACTACGCCATCATCACCAGCTTCCCCGGCCTCGCTGACCTCGCCGGCGCCCGGGTGCTCGCCGAGATCGGCGACGACAGAACCAAATTCGCCACCGACCGCGCATTGAAGGCCTACGCCGGATCCGCGCCGGTCACCCGAGCGTCGGGCAAGACGATCTCCATCACCCACCGCCGGGTCAAAAACGACCGCCTGGCTGCCGCAGGCTGGATCTGGGCGTTCTCGGCCGCTTCCAGATGCGGCCCCGCCCGTGAGCATTACCAACACCGCCGAGCGCATGGAGACCGGCACGCGGCAGCGCTGCGGCACCTGTTCAACAAAATGCTCGGCCAGCTCCATCACTGCCTCCAAACCCGCGAACCATTCGACCCCGTCAAAGCCTTCGGCCACACAGTGGCCACACCACCACGACGGGCAGCCGCTTGACTTTTAAAACCATCGGAGGTCTT
>NZ_BAFQ01000237.1 GCF_000308375.1 Nocardia aobensis NBRC 100429
GTGACCGTGTTCGACCTCCCACAATCGCCAACGGGCATGGCGCACACCGTGTTCGGTGACGGCCAACGCCCGGTGCAGCGCATCGACCAGGACGTTCGCGGGGCTGTCGCCGGCGGCCTGGGCCAGCGCGTTCGCGGTGGTGAGCAGCAGATCGGTGCGGGCCCGGCCGAGACGCTGTTCCAGCAGCCGCCGGATACGGGGCTGGGAGTCGGCCAGCGCGACCAGCGACTGCAGCGTCGCCACGCCGTTGCGGCCGGGAATGGCCGCTCCGACGAAGGTGACACCGGCGGAGAGGAAGTCCCCGGCCAGTGAAATCGCCGCCGAGACGACGGGTTCCAGATCGGCGGGATGTTCGGCACTGGGGTCCCAGACGGTGTCGGCGACGCCGACGTCCTCCTCGGCGGCGGCGATCGCGTCGACCAGTCCGGGCACCGCTCGATCGTCGCGGACCGCGACGACCACATCCCCGGTGACCGCGTTCACTCGCATCCAGCGCACACCCGGCAACGAGCCCACGCGCCGGTGCACGGCCTCGGCGACCTGTTCGCTGCGCTCCGAACACAGGCCCCGCACTTCGATGACCATCCGATCCTCGACGGCGGCGATCCGCCTCCCGTCCCGGCGCAACGCCGGGTTCAGCAACGACCGCACCTCGCGCTGCAACTGCCCGGCGATATCGTCGGCCACCTCGGTCAGCCGCAGTGCGGTCTGCCCGGCGGACACCGCGCGCACGGGCAGCCGCGCAGAGCCGCCGATGAGAGCCGTCCCCGTCCGGCCGACCCCCGACACCACACCGATCAACGCCTGAAACACCGGACCTCCAAGCCCGTACGAGTACCGTCGTCCGAGCTACTACCCAGGATTGCGGCGGCCAACCGCGAAACCGGCAGTCTGAGCGGGGCAGATTGTTTCCGCGGCCGACGCGGTGCGGCTACCGGCATGCGGGCACCGGCATCCGGTCGGCTACCTCGTGCGGGGCCGGTGCGATGAACCACCCGGCCGCGGCGGTCGGCAGCTCTTCCGAGAGGATCGGGTCGTGGAACCGGGCGCGTTCGAACGAGCTGCCGACGGTGAACGCGGCCCCGTCGAATCGGGCCGGTCCCGTGAAGCCGGCCGCGCCGAAGTCGGCATGGCCGCGAAACTGCGCGCTGTCGAAGTACGCCCCGCCGCGAAACGCCGCCCGGTGGAATCGAGCGTCGCCGGCGAAGACCGCCAGGGGAAATTGGGCGCTGCCACGGAAGGTCGTTCCGTCGAACCGGGCCCGCGCGAATCGCGCCCCGAAGAATCTGGCGGAATCGGTGAACACCGCCTCCCGGAACCACGCGGTATCGAAGGCCGCATCCTGGAATCGGGTGTCCGCGGAGAATCTCGCACCGTCGAATCGGGTGACGCCCGTTAGATTCGCACCCTCGAATATCGCGGGGCCGCCGAAAACCGCGTCGGTGAAATCGGCATCGTCGAGCTGGGCATTGCGGAAATCGAATGTGGCGCGCGACCAGCTGCGCCGCGCGCCGCGGCGAAGGTGCTCGGCGATGACGGCCGCAATGGTCCGCCGGACCGTCCGGTCGTCGCCACCGAGCCGCCCGGTCGCGCGAGGCAGTCGAAGATAACCGCACAGTACGTCCACGCATTGCTGGCGCGGTGTGGACGCGGAGGCGTCGGCGATATCGGCCAGCGTGCGCACGGCGGACACTTGCGATCGTCCCTCACCGACATACAGCTGCGCCGCCGCCGAGACGAACATGTCGGCCAGTTGCCATGGCCACCGAAAACGCTTGCGCCGAAAAGAATCTGCCGAATTCG
>NZ_BAFQ01000236.1 GCF_000308375.1 Nocardia aobensis NBRC 100429
GGTCAAGTCCAATTGGGTGGTGTATCGGGGTGATTGCCGCGTGATCCTGGTCGGTCAGGCGGTCAGTGCGGGGGTGTCCTCCTGTTCGTTGGGTTCGGTGAGGCCGCGGGAGCGGGCGAGGACGTCGAGGCCGAGGTAGCGGCGGCCTTCGATCCATTCGTCGTGTTGTTCGGCGAGCACGGCGCCGACGAGGCGGATGATGGCTTGCCGGTCAGGAAAGATACCGACAACGTCGGTGCGGCGGCGGATTTCCTTGTTCAACCGTTCTTGAGGATTGTTCGACCAGATCTGGCGCCAGATCTGTTTCGGGAACGCGGTGAACGAGAGCAGATCCGCGCGCGCCCCGTCGAGGTGAGCAGCCACCTTCGGAAGCTTCTCGCTCAGCGCGTCGAGCATCCGATCATATTGGGCGCCAACCGATTCAGTGTCTGCTTGGTCGAACACCGAGTGCAGTAGGGTCCGCACCCACGGCCACGACGATTTCGGGGTGATCGACATCAAGTTCACCGTGTAGTGGGTGCGACACCGCTGCCAGGCCGCGCCCGGCAGCGTGGCGCCGATCGCCGCGACCAGCCCGGCGTGCGCGTCGGAAGTCACGAGACTGACGCCGGACAGGCCACGGGCAACCAGGTCACGGAAGAACGCCAGCCAGCCGGCGCCGTCCTCGCCGCTGGTGACCTGGATGCCGAGAATTTCACGGTAGCCATCGGCGTTGACACCGGTGGCGACCAGGGCGTGCACGTTGACCACGCGCCCGTTCTCACGCACTTTCAGCACCAGGGCGTCGGCGGCGACGAACGTGTATGGGCCTTGATCCAGAGGGCGGGTGCGGAACGCTTCGACCTGGGCGTCGAGCTCGGCGGCCATGAGCGACACCTGCGATTTGGAAAGCTTTGTCACACCCAGTGATTCGACCAGCTTCTCCATGCGACGGGTGGACACGCCGAGCAAGTAACACGTCGCGACAACGCTGGTGAGGGCGCGTTCGGCGCGTTTGCGGCGTTCGAGCAGCCAGTCCGGAAAATAGCTGCCTTGGCGCAGTTTCGGGATCGCGACGTCGATGGTGCCGACGCGGGTGTCGAAATCGCGGTGGCGGTAGCCATTTCGGGAGTTCACCCGGTCCTCGGAGCGTTGGCCGTAGCCGGCGCCGCACATCGTGTCGGCTTCGTTGCTCATCAGGGCTTGGATGAAGGTGGACATCATCTCGCGCAGCAGGTCCGGGCTCGCGACGGCGAGTTGGTCCGACAGCATCTTTGACGGGTCGATAGGCTGGACAGAGGTCATCGCGTGAACTTTCTTTCCTTCAAGTGACTTGGCGGTCTTTTGAAGGATCACGCGGTGACCACCCTCTATCCGGCTACGACACGCTCAGACATTTGCTGGCGTCCGGTCGTACACCATCCTGCTGGACGCAA
>NZ_BAFQ01000235.1 GCF_000308375.1 Nocardia aobensis NBRC 100429
AATCTCAATGACGATGTCAAGCCGCAGCCGGGGTCGCGTTGACGCTCGGGGGCTTGGCCTCGAAGGGCCGGTTGTCGCGCAGCAGGGCCCACAGGACATCGACCAAGCGTCGGGCCAACGCCAGGAGCGCCTGGGCATGGACGAGCCGTTCGGTTCGTTTGCGCTGGTAGAAGGTTCGCGATGGGCCTTCGGCCTTGATGGAGGACAACGCGGCCATGTAAAAGACGCGACGCAGCCTGCGGTTGTAGCGTTTGGGCCGGTGCAGGTTGCCGCTGATCCGGCCGGAATCGCGTGGCACAGGTACGAGCCCGGCGTAGGAGGCCAGCCGGCCAGGAGTGGTGAACTCGGCCATCGCGTCGCCGCCGGTGTTGACGAGGAACTCGGTGCCCAGGTGCGGACCCATGCCGGGCAACGATTCGATGATCGCCGCCTGCGGGTGTTCGCGGAAACGGGCAGTGATCTGCTTGTCGAGATCTTTGATCTCACGGTCGAGGTCGAGCAGCTTGCTCGCCAGCCGTTTGATCAGCGCGGCGGTGGTGGCCTCGCCGGGCACGGCGATGTCCTGAGTCCCGGCTGCGACAACGGCCGCCGCGGCCATCGCATCGATACCCTTGCGCCAGGCCCCGTTCTCAGCGAGATAGGTTGTGACGCCATCAATTTTGGCGTCACGAATTTCCGCTGGAGTGCAGAATCGGGCGACCAGGATCAGCGGCGAGCGCGCCGAGTAGTCGAACGCGGCCTCCAGAGCGGGGAAGATCGAGGCGAGCATGGAGCGCAGCTGGTTGACCCCGCGCACCCAGTCGTTCATCAGGTCTGTGCGGTAGCTCGACAGCTGGGTCAGCTCGGCGACCAGCTCGTCGGGGGCGGTGACCGGCTGCAGGTCGGCGCGCATGCGGGCGGTGTCAGCGATGACGCGGGCGTCCTTGGCGTCGGTTTTGCCCTCGCCGCGGAAGATGCCGGTCATGGTGGCCACCATGCGGCCGGGCACATAGACCACCAGCTCACCGGCGGACAGCAGCACCGTGATCAGCAGCGCGGCCAGCGGGCTGGTCAGATCGACCGCCCACTGCACCTCGATCCCGGTCTTGTGGGCGCGGTCGATCACCGCTTCGATCGCTCGCTGATCGTTGGCAAGTTTGCCCGACCAGCACACCTTGCCGTTCTCGTCGACCACGCACACGTGATGGCCGACCTTGCCGACATCGATTCCGATCCAGATGCGTTGGCGCAGAGCCACTCTCATACTTCCGTTCACGCGGCACAAGCCCGTGGACAGCCCCGCCATCAGGTCCCTAACCAGCGACGAACCGCATCAGATCTCAATCAGAGGCCGGAGCGTCCAGCACGGCGGGGCAGCCATTCCTCCCGAGCCACAACAGAAG
>NZ_BAFQ01000234.1 GCF_000308375.1 Nocardia aobensis NBRC 100429
GATGCCCCTATGGATGTCAAGCGGCTGTGAGTAGTGCCGTGGCCGCTGGTCCGGGTTGAGATTCGGTGATGATTCGGTAGAGCTCACGCGCGATGTAGCGTTTGAGGCATCGGATAGCTTCGCGCCTGCTCTTGCCATCCGCCTCGCGGCGGGCGATGTAGCTCTTTGTGGCTGTGTCCCAGCGCAATCGGGCAATGACGACGGTGTAAAGGGCGGAGTTGGCTTGGCGGTCACCGCCGCGGTTGAGCCGCCGACGGATGGTCTTGCCGGAGGAGGCTTCGATCGGGCTGACACCGCAGAGGGCCGCGAACGATGCTTCGCTGCGGAGACGGTCAGGATTGTCGCCGGCAGCGATGAGCAACGCGGCCGCGGTATTGGGACCGACGCCGTAGCAGTCGAGCAGCGCTGGATGCGATGTGGCGATGGCGGCGGCGATGTGGGTTTTGAGGTCGTCGATCTCGCCTGTCAGGGCGAGGATCCGCCGTGCGAGCGAGCGCAGCGTGTAAGTCGCGGCGCCGACGCTGGTCGTGGGTGCGCTGCAATCCAGGTCGGCGCAGCGACGGACCAGCCGCGCGTTGCTCAATCCGGTCAGTGCTTCGCGCAGGGCCGGGTTCGCGCGCACGATGACCGCTTTGAGCTGGTTGATCGCCTGCGAGCGAGACTTTATGGCGGAATCCTTTGCCATCTTGAGCATGCGGAGTACTTCTGCTGGCCCATCACCGGTCTTGGCAACGGCGGTCGCCCGCCCGGCCAGCACAGCTCGGGCGGCTGTTTCGGCATCGATGACGTCGGTTTTGCCGCGACGCCGCCGATTCGCCTTATCGGGCCGGTTGACTTCGAGGACTACGACGCCTGCGGCGCGCAGGACGCGGGTCACGGCGATGCCGTAGGAGCTGGTTCCTTCGACGCCGGCGCGCTTCAGTTTTCCGAAACCGCTGGCCCAATCCAGCAACTGCTGGTACCCGGTTGCGGTAGTGGCGAAGATTCTGTGTCCCAGCGAATTTCCCTGAGCGCTGATGACGAACGCGACGTGGAAGTCCTTGTGGGTATCAATACCTAGGATCACGGTCTCGTCATTGGTGTCTGGTTGGCTGGGGCGGTCGTCACGAGGAATGCTGGACACGGGTCGGCTGTCTCCTGATCGGCTTTCGGGGACCGAGCTGGCCGACGCCGGGCCGGGTGGGGCGGTCAGGACTGTGACGGTGCCTTGTTTGCGGCAAGGCCCCTATCGGGACACGCCCTGCCGGTCCGGCGGCAGCAAGCACCGCCCCAGGTGATGGTCGACAGATCAAACTCAAGGCACTCGCGGCCAGTCATAGCGCGGGTCATCCCGTTACCTGGGGCGGCACCCATTCATCATCACAGTCGTAGCGAGTCGC
>NZ_BAFQ01000233.1 GCF_000308375.1 Nocardia aobensis NBRC 100429
TCAGTGTGAGACTTCCTATGCCGCTTTTGAAGTGGTAGATCTGCTTCGGTCGCGGGGTGACTCCTACGCTGGCTGCCACCCGATCGGGTTGGCCTTCTCGTGAATCGTCCACCGCGGCCGGAGCCGGTCCGGCCGGTGTGACTTGATAGGAGAAAGAGGCACATCCTCCCGACTGAGACGTGTCCACCGGCCGAACCTTCGTCACCAAAGATACAAGGAGACACAGGTTTTGGTAGTCATCGGGATCGACCCACACATGCGCAGCCACACCGCGGTGGCCGTTGACGACGCTGGCCGCAAACTCGGCCAGCTCACCATCGGATCAGCTGCCGCGGATACCGTTCGATTGCTCGAATGGGCACGTCAGTGGAATGAGACCCACCGGTGGGCGATCGAGGACTGCCGCCATGTCGCGGGTGTCCTGGTGCGAACACTGGTCGGGGCCGGTCAGACCGTGGTGATGGTGCCACCCAAGTTGATGGCCCAGGTTCGCCGTTCCGCCAGGACACACGGCAAGTCCGATCCGATCGACGCGCTGGCCGTGGCACGCGCTGCGTTGCGAGAACCGGACCTCGCCGAGGCCCACCTCGACGATGAAGCTCTCGATGTCAGGTTGCTGCTTGACCATCGCGAGGATCTGACCGCGGAGCGGACTCGGATGATCAACCGGCTGCGGTGGCACCTGCACGACCTGGAGGTTCCGCTGCCCGACGGACGCGCACTCACCAGCCTGACAGCACTCAATGCCGTCCGAGAACGCCTCGGATCATCGTCGAGCGGCATCCGCACCGAGATCGCCATCGAGCTCACCGATCGCATAATCGCGGTGACCGGCCGGATCAATGACATCAAACATCGAATCGAGGCGCGGGTGCAGATCCTGGCGCCTCAGCTCCTGAAGCTGCCCGGTTGCGCTGGTCTGACTGCCGCGAAAATCGTCGCCGAAACCGCTGGCGCAGCACGGTTTCGAACTTCGGCCGCATTCGCAATGCACGCCGGCGCGGCACCGATCCCCGTATGGACCGGTAATCGGACCAGATTCCGCCTCAACCGCGGCGGCAACCGACAGCTCAACGCCGCACTACATCGAATCGCCATCACCCAGCTACGTGACCACCCACCGGCCCGCGAACTGATCGAGCGGCGCACTGCGGCCGGCAACACCAAGAAGGAGGCACTCAGGGTCCTCAAACGCCATCTCGCCGACGTCGTCTACCACCGACTCCGACAACCCACACCCCGAAACGCCTGCCAAACCACCCTTGCTTGACATAGGAGATTCACGAA
>NZ_BAFQ01000232.1 GCF_000308375.1 Nocardia aobensis NBRC 100429
ACTGCCCCTGGTTCGGTTGACTCCTGACCTGTGAGGATTTCTCCTCGCTGGAAGGATGTTCGCCATGCCGAAGCCGTATCCCGAGGAGTTCCGCCGCGACGTGGTCGCGGTCGCCCGTAAGGGCGAGATCTCGTTGACCCAGATCGCCAAGGATTTCGGGATCTCGCAGAGCTGTGTGAAGAACTGGCTCAAACAAGCAGATATCGAGGATGGACACCGGCCCGGCACCACCCGCGATGAGTCCGCCGAGCTGCGCGAAGCACGCAAACGGATCCGCCAGCTCGAACAAGAAGCCGAGGTCATGCGCCGCGCCGTCGCCTATTTCTCGCGTGATATCAACCCAAAATGAGCTACCCGCTGGTCCTCGACCTCGCCGCTGACGGAATCCCTGTCGCGGTGACCTGCCGGGTACTCGGATTCTCCACCCAAGCGTTCTACAAATGGAAACAATGCCCTGTCTCGCAACGAGATTGGGACGACGCCCATCTGATCAACGCCGCACTCGACATCCATGCCGACGACCCGGCTTTCGGCTACCGATTTATCGCCGACGAACTACCGGCCCGCGGCATCCGCGCCGGCGAGAACAGAGTCGCCAGACTCTGTTCAGCGCAACAGATCTGGAGCGTGTTCGCCAAGAAACGCGGGCTCACCCGAAAGGCCGGCCCGCCGGTCCACGACGACCTCGTCGGGCGCCGGTTCACCGCGACCACCCCGAACACGACGTGGTTGACCGACATCACCGAACACGCCACGAGCGAAGGCAAACTCTATTTGTGCGCTGTCAAGGACGTGTTCTCCAACCGGATCGTCGGCTACTCGATCGATTCACGAATGAAAGCGTCGCTGGCCGTCTCGGCATTGAACCATGCCGTCGCTCTCCGATCACCCACCGCGACGATTGTCCACTCCGACAGGGGTAGTCAATTTCGCTCTCGAAAGTTCGTGAATGCGTTGTCGATCAACGGATTACAAGGTTCCATGGGCAGAGTCGGCGCATGTGGCGACAACGCTGCGATGGAGTCGTTCTTCGCGCTGCTGCAGAAAAACGTGCTCGACCGGAAGCGGTGGGCGACCCGCAACGAGCTCCGTCTGGCGATCGTCGTCTGGATCGAGAGGACCTACCACCGCACCCGCCGGCAACGCAGACTCGGCCGACTCACCCCGATCGAGTTTGAGACAATAAACCGGCCCGCACTCGCGGCCTGAAAGATCAAACCCCGCGAGTCAACCAAACTGGGGGCAGTCCC
>NZ_BAFQ01000231.1 GCF_000308375.1 Nocardia aobensis NBRC 100429
GGGCCGACGCTCTGCCCTGCCGCAGCCGTGGCGTCGGGTTGCGTGGTGAACCCGGGGAATTGGTGCGCGCTGTTGCCCAGCCAGTTGCCGTAGTCGTCGATTTGATGTCCGACGTCGCCCACGGCGAAGTCGACCTTCGTCTCGGTCGTGACCCAGATGCCGTCGAAGCCGACGTGGGCGTCCACCTTCATCTCGGTGCCCAGGAAGATTCCCGGACCACCACCGTCCCCGACTCCGTCGAAGGCGCCGTGGCCGTCCTGAAGTCCGTTGTCGGAGCCGAAACCGCCCGCGCCGAGACCGTTCATACCGGGCAGGTGCAGACCGTTGGTGCCGGGAAGCCCGAGGCCGTGGCCGAGCAACGGCGTAGTGGGGTGCGGGTCGGCACCCGACAGGTCGGAGTCCTCGCGCTGCTCGTCGGTCGTGCGGGCGGCACCGGGCAGGTCGAGTCCGCCCGAACTCGACGCCGGACCCGAATCCTCGGCGCCGAAGCCGAACGGAGCACTCGAGGCATGCAATCCGGGCATCGAAAGTCCGTGTCCGCCACCGAAATCCGGTGAATCGAAGACACCGTTGCCGCCGAACCCGTGGTTCGACTCGGGGAACGGGAAATGGGAGTCGGGAGATTCACCGCCGGTCGTCGCGGGGAACTCACCGAACGTCAGCGGCGACTGGCTGCCCTGCGGGAACTGCAGACCTGGAAACGCATCCGTGCCGTGGTGTTCCGGCAGCGCGAGTCCCGGTGCCGGTGCCGCCGGGGCGTGTCGCGGCGTGGAGGTCCCGAGATCCGGCGGGACGGAGTCCGGCGACGGATCCGGGTAGGTCACCACCGGGCTCGGCACATCGGGATGCGGATCGGCGGTGGACCAGCCGGTGATGTGGCTGTTGTGCGATTCGTTCTCCGGCGCGGGCGACCCGTTGGAGGCGATCAGCGCACCGCCGGTGACGTACGCACCGGCCCGAGCCACCCGCGCGACACCGGTCGCCACGCGATATGCGGCATCGTTCGCATGATCGCCCGCGTCCGCATCATCGTCGAAGGGCAGCTCACGCGTCATACAAACTCCGCTCTCAGCGTTCGGCTGGCTAAACCGAACGGGGTGTTACCGAATCCGGGTCTTTTTACACCTTATTTCCGGAAAACTTGACTGTCACATCCTTCAGGTTTCTTTCAGGTGGACAGATGACAGGTCACAGCGGCATCTTCCGAGCTTGCCACCGGAGGCCGTCTCCGGAAAGCCCCAAGAT
>NZ_BAFQ01000230.1 GCF_000308375.1 Nocardia aobensis NBRC 100429
CGCGGTCGTAGTCGGGGTAGGTGCCCAGTTCGGTGCGGGCGAGTTTGGTGATGTAGGTGCCCATCGCGGCTGCGGCGGCGGTGAGGGTGATGTTTTTGGCTTGGCGAGCCGGGCGTAGATCGTCGAGTCCGGGTGCGGCCAGTGCGCGAGTGAGGGATTTGAAGATTTCGCGGGCGATCGCGCGTTTGAGGATGCGGATGATCTCGGCGGGGTTGCGTCCTTTGCCGCGTTGTCGGGCAACGAATTCGCGGGTGCGTGGGTGGTTGGACATGCGGACCAGCGCGATGGTGTGCAGGGCGCTGTTGGCGTGTCTGTCACCGCCTCGGGAGAGCCGGTAGCGGGTTGTTTTGCCCGAGGAGGCGGGCACTGGTGCGGTGCCGCACAGGGCGGCGAAGGAGGCTTCGCTGCGGAGTCGGCCGGGGTTGGCGCCGGCGGTGATCAGTAGCTGGGCGGCGGTGTTGGGTCCGACGCCGTGCAACGACATCAGGTGGGCGTTGGCGGTAGTGGCCAGTTCGCGGATCTGCTGGTGGAGTTCTTCGGCTTGGGTGGTGAGGAACTGGTGACGGCGGGCCAGGGTCTTCAGCGCGGTCAGCACGGCTCGAGCGACGGCGTCGGAACTTGTGGGCCGGCATGATGCCAGCGCGGTGACCAGGGCCTTTTCTTTGACGCCGCGGTATTTTTCCCGGATGGTGGCGGGGGCGGTGACGAGCATGTGATGGATCTGGTTCATCGCCGCGGTGGTGGCTTTGACCGCCGAGCGGCGGGCGTTGTGCAGTGCCCGCAATGCTTCGACCTGCTCGAATTTGGGGGCCGCGTTCGCGCGCCCGGACAAGACCGCTCGGGCAGCGGCGTAGGCGTCGAGGGGATCGGATTTGCCCTGCATCCGCCGAACCGAGCGTTCGGGCCGGATGACTTCGCGGACCTCGATGCCGGTGGCGAGGGCGGCGCGGGTGAACCCTGCCCCGTAAGAGCTCGTTCCTTCGACACCGATGATCTGCACTGTCCCGTGTGAGGCCATGAATTTCAGCGCGGCCCGGTATCCGGTTGTGGTGGTGGGGAATTCCCGATCGCCGAGTTCACGGCCGACCGGGTCGCAGACGCAGACGTGGATGGTGTCGGCGTGGGTATCGACTCCCGCGACGAGTGCGGGGTTGGCGACCGGGGCGGTCACTGTCATGCTGGTTGCGCCTTCTGGATCGATTGCGGTGGGTCGACGCCGGTCGGGCGGGCAGACAGGACA
>NZ_BAFQ01000229.1 GCF_000308375.1 Nocardia aobensis NBRC 100429
GATCCGCCGCGCCCGCTGGGAGCCGACGACCGACCGGTATCCCTCGTATCGTTGCGCGACCGTCTCCCGGTCGCCGTGCGCCACCTCGCCGGCGGTGAAGCCGCCGACGAACACGACATCGCCGCGGCGATGGGTGTCGGTCAGATGCCGGGTCGCCGACGCGCCGGCCCGGATGTGGTCGGCGCCCACGACGTCGGGCTCGACCTCGTCACGGTTGTTGTGGACCCACACGATCGGAATCCGCGCGTGGCGGCACAGTTCTGCGGTGGCACGGCCGTTGGCACCGCCCACCACGATGAGCCCCTCGATACCGGAATCGGTGAAGGCGGAGGCGAATTCGATCTCCCGCTCCGGGTCGTAACCGGTATTGCCGATCAGGGTCAGATGGTCGCGTCGGCGCGCCTCGGCCTCGATGTGCCCGACCAGAGTGGCGAACAGCGGCATCCGCACATCCGGCACGAGCAATCCGAGATGCCGCCACCGTCGGGGCCGGCGCAGCGCTCGTGCGGCCCGATCCGGCCTGTAGTTGAGCGCGTCCAGCGCGGCCACCACCCGGGCACGGGTCGACTCGGAGACCGGCCGCGGGCCGTCGTTGAGTACGTAACTGACCACAGCGGTGGAGGTGCCGGCCCGGCGGGCCACATCGGCGAGAGTCGCGCGTTTGACAGTCACATTCGCTCCATTCTCAGCGGTTCACCCTCGCTCGGCCAGACTTGAAATCATCCGGATCATTACAGTCTCCGGACGGCTGATCTGCGGCGCAAATCGATTAGATTCGTAACATCGGCGACACGCTCGCTCAACCTGTGACTGATGGAGTGAACTGCATGGCCTTCGTACGACTCACCGGCGTCACCTACCACGACCCGGAGCCTGCGCACGACAGTTACATCCTGTTCACCGGAGCCGACGGTGTCACCCGGCTCATCGATCTCCAGGGCGACGTGCATCGGGAGTGGCCGTTCGCCGGGGTGCCGCCGCGCATTCTCGACCCCGCACTCAACGACGGCCGACTCGGCGATGTCGGGGTGCAACTCGAGCCGGGCGACGACCCACGCGGCGG
>NZ_BAFQ01000228.1 GCF_000308375.1 Nocardia aobensis NBRC 100429
GGCTTCGATATCGCGCTGGGCAGCCAGGTCGTAGCGAGACCGCACCAGCCCCAGCACTTCCCACGCCTGCAGCGGCGTGGCCGGAAGCCCCGCGCGGGCCAGTTGCGACAGCACACCTTGCAGGCGTTGCCCGATCTCGCGGGCCTGCTCGGGAAGATCCCGGCGGGTTCTGCGGGAGGTGCCGATGGCGCGGTAGGTGATGGCGATGCGGGCCTCGATCCGTACACCCACTCCGCCGATGTCGGCGGCGGCCTCGCGCATCACCTCCCGCGCGAACTCCGGCGCCTCCGGCCGCACCAGGCGTGCGACCTCGCGACGCTGCTTGAGGTGTGTTTCGGCGACGGTGTCGAGGACCGCGGTGACCGCGACAACCTCGCCACCGCGCGACTGCGAGGCCAGGAAATGCCCGTACTCGGCGACCCAGGCATCGATTTGGGCTTGGTCGACCAGTTCCTTGCCGCGCGGCAGCACCCGCAGCACCACCGTGCAGTGATCGGTACGGCGAATATGAACGATCGCGAACCGCTTCCCGCCAGGTGTCTCCCACTCCCCCAGACGCGAATCAGCCAGCAGCCCAGGCAATCTCGCCACACCCGGTATCCGGGAGAACCGACCGGACCGATACACCAGTTCACCGCGCGCCTTCGCCGTCGCGAACTGGGCCCGCAAGACCGCCGTCTCCCACCCGGTCCGGCCATCGATCGTGATCACCAGCGGCGCGAAAACCACTGCGACGCAAGTGAGAACGACGAGCGTCGGGGAAATGGACCGGGTGATCATGAACGTGGCCATCACCGTGATCAGCAACGCCAGCGCGAGCATGCTCACACCCCACGTCATGCCGAAGAACCCGGCCGAGCGCGGCTTCTCCCATCGGCCGTACATGCGAGGACTGGTCATCGCCGCACCTCCAACGGGCCGGGAGCGTCGATATCCCAGCCGTCACCGGCTTGGGATTCGACCGCCGAACTCGCCGACTGCACACCCTGACCG
>NZ_BAFQ01000227.1 GCF_000308375.1 Nocardia aobensis NBRC 100429
GCGGGCCCGGGCGGAATCCATCGGCGGCATGCTGGCCGCCGGCCCGCGCTCCGAAGGTGGCTTCCAGGTGTATGCGCGGTTACCGATCCACGTCGAGGAAGGAACCGTCGAGGCAGCCACCGCGACCGCCCTGCCGGGCGCGCGGAACTGAGCCGGCCGTCGTGTAAGACTAAGCGGCGATGCTCACCTATTTCCAAGCCATCGTGATCGGCGCGCTGCAGGGCGTCACCGAATTGTTCCCCATCTCCAGCCTGGGCCATTCCGTGCTGGTGCCGGCCTGGCTGGGCGGCAGCTGGGAGAAACTGGTCACCGAGGGCGACTCCGAGAACGGCACCCCGTACCTGGCCTTCGTGGTCGCCTTGCACGTGGCGACCGCGATCGCGCTGCTGGGCTATTACTGGCGGGATTGGCGCGACATCATCGTCGGCTTCGTGACCACGCTGCGCACCCGGCGCATCGAGACCTCGTCGCAGCGGCTGGCCTGGCTGATCGTGCTGGCGACCATCCCCGTGGGTGTGCTGGGGCTGCTGCTGGAACATCCGCTGCGCACGATGTTCGCGACGCCGATCTACGCGAGCATCTTCCTCACCCTCAACGGTGTGGTGCTGATCGTCGGCGAGGGCCTGCGGCGGCGCAACGCACCCTCGCTGGCCGAATACGGTCGCCGCTTCGCCGCGGACGAGGCCCGCGCCGACGCGCAGGCGCGTGGCGTGGCGCTCCAGGAGGATCTCGAGGTCCCCTCCGACGAGCGGCTGGCGGCGCTGTCGGTCAAGGATGCCCTCGGCATCGGCCTGGCCCAATCCGGTGCGCTGCTGGCCGGATTCAGCCGCTCCGGCCTGACGATGGTCGGTGGTCTGCTGCGCGGACTCGACCACGAGGACACCGCGAAATTCGCCTTCCTGCTCGCCACCCCGGTGATCCTGGCCGCCGGCGTGCTGAAACTGCCGGAACTGGCCGGTCCGGAGGCCGCCGGAATCCACGGTC
>NZ_BAFQ01000226.1 GCF_000308375.1 Nocardia aobensis NBRC 100429
GATCGCTTGTGCTGAGCGTTGCATCAGCAACCCGACCACGCATCCGGGGCCCACACCGCGGTCGGTCAGCAGGTGTGCCAACCGGTTTGCCGCTTGCTCCAGCTGCCGGTAACTGTATGAACGATCACCACAGCTCAGCGCCACCGCATCCGGCGTGCGGGACACTTGGGCCGCGAACAATGCCGGAACCGATAGGGACGATGGCCGGCCCGTGTGCAGTACCGCGCGGTTGCCGAACTTGTCTATGCGGGTGTGTTCGGATTCGTCGAGCAGGTCCACTGATGACAGGGTTTGTTCGGGGTCTGTCGTGATCGCTACCAGTACTCGTTCCAGCCGTTGGATGAGTGTGTTGATGGTGGTGGTGTCGAAGATGTCGGTGCGGAATTCGACTGCGCCGGTGAGTCCGGCGGGTTCGCCGGTGTCGGTGAAGCGTTCGCCGAGAGAAAACGCGATGTCCGTGCGGGCGCTGTGGGTGTCCAGCGGCAGGGAGGTGACGTCGAGATCGTCCAATGCCAAACCGGCGGCCGGGTCGTTGTTTCCGGCGAAGTTCTGCCAGGCGAGCAGTACTTGGATCAGTGGGTGGTGAGTCAGTGACCGGGCTGGGTTGAGTCGTTCGACCAGCACTTCGAAGGGCACGTGTTGGTGTTCGAATGCTTCGAGGCTGCGCGTGCGGACCTGGGCGAGGAGGTCGGTGAAGGTGGGGTCGCCGGCCAGATCGATCCGCAGTACCAAGGTGTTGACGAAGAAGCCGACCAACTCGTCGAGAGCGGGATCGTCGCGGCCGGCGACGGCGAATCCGACCGCCACATCGGGGTTGGCGCTGATCCTCGACAACAGCACCGTCAGGGCGGCCTGGACC
>NZ_BAFQ01000225.1 GCF_000308375.1 Nocardia aobensis NBRC 100429
CGCACCGCCACCGCGCCCAGCGGAGTCTGTAGCGCCGCGGTGCCGGTGGTCGTGTCGTCCTGGTAGCGGATGCCGGGGCCCAGATCGGTACTGGTCCAATTCGATTGCGGGGCAACGGGGGCAGCAGGTGCGGGGGCGACGGTCTCGCCCTGGGCCGCCCCGGCCGCCGCGACGACCGCGGTGGCGAGCAGGGTGGACACGGCGATGGTCCGGGTGGTGGTCTTCATGAATTCTTCCGCTCTGATCGGTGGGCGAGTGTCGATTACCGTGCGTTGCCGTCGGCCGGCATCGACTGCGCGATCAGGCCTTTGGAATGTAGCGAGTTGTACTGGTCGCCCACCGCGTTCGCCAAGCTCGGTCCGCCGGTGACGATGCCGCCGGCCATGCCACCCAGGAAACCGAGTGTGCCCGCGCCGAGAATGCATCCGCCCACGATGCCGATCGGGGTCAGCACCGGCACCGGAATGGTCAGCGTGCCGCCGGTGATCGCGCCGAGCGGGCAGCCGACCGCGAGGCCGGCCGCCGTGCCCACGACCTGACCGACCGTCGAGTCGTCGGCCCACGCACCGGCGATGGTGTCGAATGCGTTCAGATACTCCGTGGTCGGATCGACCGGTGTACCGGCGGGGGCGGCCGGATCGGCCGGTGTGCCCTGCTCGCCCGCGACCGTGGCGGTCGCGGGCGACCCAGACTCGGCGAAGGCCGGACCGGCGATGCCGACCGTGGCGGAGGTGGCGAGAACCGCGATCGCGGCTGCGCGAATGACGTGACGCATGATTCTTCTTTCTCGATGCCTGATATCGCCCGTGCCCTCTCGGTTGGTGAACCG
>NZ_BAFQ01000224.1 GCF_000308375.1 Nocardia aobensis NBRC 100429
GGCACCCGCGTGGCGGCACCGCCCAGGGCACCACCGAGTCCGGCACCCGCCGCTGCCGCGCCGCCCAGGGCACCTCCCAGAGCGCTCCTCCGAGACCACGCACCCGCGTTGGCCGCACCACCCAGCGCTCCTCCAAGATCAGCTCCGGCGTTGACAGCACCACCCAGAGCACCACCAAGACCCGCACCCGCGTTGACCGCACCACCCAGGGCACCGCCCAGTTCCGAACCCACGCCGGTCGCCGCGCCTGCAGCGCCGGACAGGCTCGCACCCAGGTCACCGGCCGCGTTCAGGGCGCCACCGAGAGCACCGCCGAGGCCCGCGCCGGCTGCTGCCGCACCGCCCAGGGCGGCACCGAGTCCCGCTCCGGCTTCCGCCGCGCCGCTCAGGGCACCGCCGAGGCCCGCGCCCAGTCCGGTTTCGAGTCCGGTGCCGAGTTCCCCGCCGGCGTTCAGTGCTCCGCCGAGGGCTGCGCCCAGGCCGGCGCCGGCTTCGGCTGCGCCGCCGAGTGCTCCGTTGAGTTCGGCGCCCAGGCCTGCGCCTGCTTCGGCCGCGCCGCTCAGCGCTCCGCCGAGCCCGGCGCCGAGTCCCGCAGTGGCTTCGGTCAAACCGGTTGCGGCGGAGGAGATTCCGGCCTGGATGCCGGTTCCGATCTGAGTGGAGAGGTCGGCGCCGACCTGCGCGACGGTGTCGGCGGCGCCTTCGATCCCGGCGGAGAGGCCGAGATCGGTACCGGCGGTGCCGGTGCCGGAGACCGCGCCGCCGAGGCCGACCGCGACCCCGGTCAAGGCGCCCAGTCCGGCGGTGAGTCCGGCC
>NZ_BAFQ01000223.1 GCF_000308375.1 Nocardia aobensis NBRC 100429
CCGTTGTCGTATGCGCAGCAACGACTCTGGTTCATCGACCAACTCCAAGGACCCTCCCCGGTCTACAACATGCCGATCGCCTTCCGGATCAACGGACCACTGGATACCGAAGCGCTAGCCGCCGCCCTCGACGACGTCCTCGCACGCCACGAATCACTCCGCACCATCTTCCCCGACACCGACGGCGTGCCCTTCCAACACGTACTGCCCGCACAAGCAGGAATGTGGCGACGCCACGGCCCGGCAGTCGTATCGCTGCCCGAGCAGCATGTGACCGACACCTTGGCAGAACTGGCCCGGTACCGGTTCGACCTGTCGACCGAGATCCCCATCCGCGCCCAGATCTACTCAGTGGGACCCGAACAGTATGTCGTAGCAATTGTGTTGCACCACATCGCTTTCGACGGATGGTCACCAATCCCCATGGCCCGCGACGTGAGCGAAGCGTACCGAGCGCACCGACACGACCACGCCCCGGACTGGACGCCACTACCGGTGCAATACGTCGACTACGCACTCTGGCAACGCACCCAACTCGGCGAACTACACGACCCCCACAGCCGCATCACCACCGAGCTGGAGTACTGGGAACAGACCTTGGCCGGGATGCCCGAACACCTCGACCTCCCTACCGACCGACCTTACCCACCGACCACCGACCAACACGGCGCCCGCGTCGTCATAGACTGGCCCGCCGAACTACAACACCACATCGCCGAGGTCGCGCGCGACCACAACGCGACAAGTTTCATGGT
>NZ_BAFQ01000222.1 GCF_000308375.1 Nocardia aobensis NBRC 100429
TGGGCAACTACTGACCGGAGCGTGCCGTCATGACAGCAATGGACGAAAACGTCACCCCCGCAGCGGAACTCGATGCCGCCCCGCACGACTATCTGCAGATACTCGACGCCATCCAGTCGGGCGCGTTGCGGCTGCTGGCAGGCTTCCCGGCACAGCCCAGCGGCCTGCGGATCCAGGTCGGTGAGGTGACCGTGGAGGCGCAGTGGCCGCAAGGCCCGGGGGAGGCTGCGGTGAGTGCCGGCGCCGCACCGGGCACCGGCACCGGCAACCGACATCGCGACCGAGGTGCCGGTGACCGATCCGGTGATCCGCGCACCCAGTGTGGGCGTGTTCTATCGGAGCCCGCAGCCCGGTGCCGAGCCGTTCGTGGCGGTCGGCGACCGGGTGTCGCCGGGGCGTCAGGTCGGCATCGTCGAGGCGATGAAGCTGATGATCCCGGTGACGGCCGAGGCGGGCGGGGTCGTCACGGCGATCCTCAAACAGGACGGTGATTCCGTGCAATTCGACGAACCTCTGTTCTCGTACTCGCCGGAGTGATCACGGGCGGGCGGACCTGCGCCAGGTGAGAATGCGGCGCTGGGTCCGCCCGTCCACCTGCGCGGCGCCGATGAGCGTCAGCACGTCACCGTCGAGGGACATCTGGCGTACCTGCTCGGTGCCGGCCCAGGCCGGATTCGAGCACACGCTGATGGCGTGCACCACCGCCAT
>NZ_BAFQ01000221.1 GCF_000308375.1 Nocardia aobensis NBRC 100429
GGGACCTGCACTGGCTCGATGCCGCCACCGCCGGGGTGCTCGCCTTCCTCGCGCGCCGCCTGGAATCCGAGCCGATTCTGCTGATCGCCTCCACCCGGGACGCGGATACGGCGCTGACGCCGGCCGGACATGCGACGCTGGCGCTGTCGCGGCTGGCCGAGGAGGAGGCGCGGCAGCTGCTCGACAGCGTCGCGCCCGGCCTCGACGATCAGCGGCGGGAACGGGTACTGGCGGCAGCGGCCGGAAACCCGTTGGCGCTGAAGGAATTACCGGCGGCAGCCGACCGGCCGGACGCGCCGCTGCCGCTCACCGAGCGACTGGAACGCGCCTTCGGTCTGCGGGCCGATCAGCTGCCCGAGACCACCCGCACCGCCCTCCTGCTCGCCGCGCTCGACGAACTCACGGTGGCCGAAACCCTGGCGGCCGCCGCAGTGCTGACCGACGGCCCGGTCGAGGACGCGGAGCTGACCCCTGCCGTCGCCGCCGGGCTGATCGAAATCGATTCCGGCGCAGTGCGATTCCGGCATCCGCAGATGCGTTCCGCGATCCCCGCCGCGGCGCAACCGGCCGCCCGGCGCGCCGCCCACCGAGCCCTGGCCTCGACCCTGCGCGAGCAGCCGGATCGCGCCGCGCG
>NZ_BAFQ01000220.1 GCF_000308375.1 Nocardia aobensis NBRC 100429
TGGAAGCCGCCGTGGAAGACCACCACATTCGGCCGGCCCGTGGCCTGCCGGGCCAGCCGCAGCGCCGCCTCCACCGCCTCGCTTCCGGAATTGGCGAAGAACACCGAATCCAGATGCGCGGGAAGCACATCGGCGAGTCGTTCGGTCAGCCGGAGCAGCGGCCGGTGCATGACCGTCGTGTACTGGCCGTGGATGAGGCTGCCGATCTGCTCGCGCGCGGCCTCCACCACCCGCGGATGACAGTGCCCGGTGCTGGTGACGCCGATCCCGGCGGTGAAGTCGAGGTACCGGCGCCCGTCGGTGCCGTACAGGTAGCAGCCCTCGCCGTGATCCACGGTGACCGGCGTGGCCTGCCGGAGAACGGGGGAAAGTGCAGTCATGGTGATCCGCCTCCCGGCGACGGGAAATCCGGCGTGCGACGGCCGGATTCTTATTGTCGGATTGTTGACAATGTGTATAACATGACCGCGATGGTGACGGCAATGACAGCGCTGATCCGAGATGCTGTTCCGAGCTGAGGGGCGAGCGATGACGCACACGGTGACAGATTCGGACGAGGCGACGATCGCCGCGATCGACAGCGTGCCGACC
>NZ_BAFQ01000219.1 GCF_000308375.1 Nocardia aobensis NBRC 100429
GCCGGTAGCCACTGCCTCGGTCAATCGCTTGACCTGTTCGGACACCTCGCTCAGCGTCCGGAACGAGGATTCGGAGACCGCGGGATGCCAGTCGCGGCGACGACGGACCAGCCAGCGCGGATTCCAGCGCAGGCTCTCGCGGCCCTGTCCGAGCGCGTCGTCGGCGCGCCGCACGGTCGCATCGAGCAGCCGCGCCTGATGCTGCCAGTGCGCTGCGGTCGGGGGATCGACGTGCTCGGTCAGGCCCGCGGCGATCGAGGCGAGCAGTTCGCGCAGTTCGCCGGCGAGGGCGTCGACGGCCTCGCGGGTGCGGCGCAGATGCA
>NZ_BAFQ01000218.1 GCF_000308375.1 Nocardia aobensis NBRC 100429
GCAAACAGTAAGGTGGAGTGAAAACATTGTCAACAGAGTTGGGAAGATTGATTTTTGCTCAACTGTCCAGCAGGGTGTGAGCAGGCCTATGAGAGGAGGGGTATGTCGAAGCCCGTGTCGAAGGTGAGTGCCGCGGAGATCTCACGCCTCGCCGGTGTTACCCGTGCCACGGTCAGCAACTGGCGCCGCCGCCACGACGACTTCCCCGATCCCATCGCCGGGAGCGAG
>NZ_BAFQ01000217.1 GCF_000308375.1 Nocardia aobensis NBRC 100429
GTTCACCGGCGGCTGCGGAGCCGGACGCGACGGCGTCATGTAATTCGGATCCGACGGGTCACGGAAACCACCACCGCCCTGACCACTATTCACCGGCGGAGCGGGCGCCGGACGCGACGGCGTCATGTAATTCGGATCCGACGGATCACGGAAACCACCACCACTATGCCCACC
>NZ_BAFQ01000216.1 GCF_000308375.1 Nocardia aobensis NBRC 100429
TTGATGAGGCCGGGCCAGGCTCTTATTAAGTCATGTCCGCCCGGCCAGCGCGCGGGACCTTGACCGCCGGTCAGACCAAGTGATGGTCAACCCAGCAGGGCGACAGTCGGTGGGAGAGACACGACGATCAAGATCCTT
>NZ_BAFQ01000215.1 GCF_000308375.1 Nocardia aobensis NBRC 100429
CAAACATCTCGCGCGCGGTGAGGACATCGTGGTGAACGTGTGTGTCCTGCTGGCCGGGCTCGCCATGCTGTTCTGGTTCGCGCGACGGCAGCTGCGGCTGACCGATCCGCTGCTCGACATCCGGTTGTT
>NZ_BAFQ01000214.1 GCF_000308375.1 Nocardia aobensis NBRC 100429
TGCGGCATCGACGGTTCGGGCGACCATGGTCGTCAACACCGCGTCGGGCCCGACCTCGGCGAAGCGTGTCGCTCCCAGTTCCGCCATCGTCCGGACCGCGTCGGCGAATCGC
>NZ_BAFQ01000213.1 GCF_000308375.1 Nocardia aobensis NBRC 100429
TGTGACGATTGGGTAGAACCGCGGCCCGCATAGGGCGAAAGTCAACTCCACAGTCGCGAGCCGGGCCGCGGTGGATGCTTGGGGTGCTGGAGCGGCGGCGGGATGTGGCGTC
>NZ_BAFQ01000212.1 GCF_000308375.1 Nocardia aobensis NBRC 100429
CGCGGTGGTGACCAGCGCGGGCAAGCTGAGCCTGATCCAGCTGCACGCCCCCACCCCGGACGGTGGCGACAGTGAGCGCGTCCTCTCCCCCAAGCCAGCACT
>NZ_BAFQ01000211.1 GCF_000308375.1 Nocardia aobensis NBRC 100429
GCGAACATCTCGCAATACCGGTACCACGTGAGCGCGGTATCCTTCTGTGGCACAACCACTTCCGCCTCTCGTATGCTTGAACTCCGAGCGGTTGGGGGGGT
>NZ_BAFQ01000210.1 GCF_000308375.1 Nocardia aobensis NBRC 100429
ATCCTGATCACCTCGTTCAAGGCGCGGCCCGATATCTACACCCAGCCGGCCGTGTGGTGGCCACGCAGCCGGCATCCGGAGAACTATCGCGAGGCCACGACCACGCTGCCGTTCTGGACCTTCCTCCGCAATTCGCTGATCGTCACCGCCGTCGTCTCCGCGGTCAAATTCGCGCTCGGCGTCTTCAGCGCCTACGGTCTCGTCTTCCTGCGCTTTCCTGGGAAGACGCTGATCTTTCTGGCGATCATCGCCGCGCTGATGGTGCCCAACCAGATCACCGTGATCTCCAACTACGCGCTGATCGCCCAGGTGGGTTGGCGCAATACGCTGCCGGGCATCATCGTGCCGCTGTGCGGAGTGGCGTTCGGCACCTTCCTGATGCGTAACCACTTTCTGTCCCTGCCGGTTTCGGTGATCGAGGCGGCGCGCATCGACGGTGCGAACTGGTGGCAACTGCTGGTGCGAGTGGTACTGCCGATGTCCGGCCCGACGATGGTGGCGTTCGCGGTGGTCACGCTCGTCAACGAATGGAACGAATATCTGTGGCCGTTCCTGATGGCCGACGACTCCGGCGTCGCGACCCTGCCCGTCGGATTGACGCTGCTGCAGAACACCGAAAATCCCAGCGTCACCAACTGGGGGCCGGTGATGGCCGGAACCCTGCTGACCATGCTGCCGATTCTGGTGGTGTTCGTGCTGCTGCAGCGGCACATGATCAAGGGCCTCACCACCGGTGCCGTCAAAGGATGATTCGCTCGAGGAGAGTGCCGTGACCCGACCGCGCACACTGACCCGTCGCGGATTTCTCACCGCCACCTCGGCGGCCGCCGGGCTGGCCCTGTCGGCGTGTGCGGGGATGGGTGGCAGCACCGGTGTCGGCGGCGATCCGAACACGATCATCTTCTGGTCGAATCATCCGGGCACCTCGAAGAATCAGGAAACCGAGCTGATCAACCGGTTCCACGCGCAGCATCCCGATCTGACGGTGAAGCTGGTGGACGCCGGGCGCAACTACGAAGAGGTGGCGCAGAAGTTCAATGCCGCGCTGACGGGCGGCGCCCTGCCGGATGTCGTTGTGCTCTCGGACGTCTGGTGGTTCAACTACGCGTTGAACAAGGCCATCGAACCGCTCGACGAGCACATCGCGGCCGCCGCAGTGCCACTGGCGGACTACGTCGACAGCTTCGTCGACGACTACCGGTTCGCGGCAAAGCTGTGGGCGCTGCCGTATGCGCGCTCGACTCAGATCTTCTGTTACAACCGCGGCCTGTGGGCCCGCGCCGGTCTGCCCGACCGTGGCCCGCAGAGCTGGCAGGAATTCGACGAATGGGGCCCCGAACTGCAACGTGCCATCGGCGCGGGGAAGTGGGCGCACGGCTGGGGTGATGCCAAGAACTATCTGGCCTGGACATTTCAGGGACCGAACTGGACTTTCGGCGGCGCCTACTCGGATCGGTGGACACTGAAGTTCTCCGATCCCCGCACGGTCGAGGCGGGAAACTTCCTGCGCGACATGATCAATCGCAAACACTACGCCGCCATCCGCCCACAGCTGGCCGTGGATTTCGGCACCGGCGTGGTGGGCTCGGCCATCACCTCCACCGGCGACATCAAGGGCATCGTCGCCAACGCGGCGGGCAAACTCGACTTCGCCACCGCATTCCTGCCGCATCCGAACGGGCCGGGATGTACCACCGGCGGTGCGGGACTGGCGATTCCGTCGCGCATCTCCGATCAGCGCAAGACCAACGCACTGCGCTTCATCGAGTTCATCACCAATCCGGTGAACACGGCCTATTTTTCGCAGGCGACGGGCTACATCCCGGTGCGCAAGTCGGCGGTCCACGATCCGTCGGAACAGCAATTCCTCGCCGCCAACCGCAATTTCGCGACCGCTGTCGACCAGCTGCCGCTGACCCGTTCGCAGGACTATGCCCGGGTGTTCCTGCCCGGTGCCGATCAGATCATCGGCACCGGGCTGGAACAGATCGGATTGCAGAACCGGGACGTGACGTCGGCCTTCGCCGATATCACCGATCGGCTGCAGACCATCTACGAGCGGCAGATCGAACCGAAACTACCGCGGTAGCTACCAGATCCGCACACGCTCGGTGGGTTCCAGGTACAACGCGTCACCCGGTTCGACACCGAACGCCTCGTGGAATCCGTCCAGATTGCGAACCACACCGTTGCACCGGAACTCCGGCGGAGAATGCGGGTCGACGGCCAGCCGGCGGATCGCCTCCTCGTCGCGGGCCTTCGTCCGCCACACCTGCGCCCAGCCGAAGAACACGCGCTGCAGCCCGGTCAGTCCGTCGATCACCGGCGGCTCCGCGCCGCCGAGTGAGATCTTGTAGGCCTCCAACGCGATCGAGAGCCCACCCAGGTCGCCGATGTTCTCGCCGATGGTGAATTCGCCGTTGACGGTGTGGCCGGGCAGCGCCTTCGGTTCGAACTGGTTGTACTGGTCGATCAGCGCCTTGGTGCGCTTACCGAATTCGGAACGATCGGTTTCGGTCCACCAGTCGACCATATTGCCGTCGCCGTCGTATTTGCTGCCCTGATCGTCGAAGCCGTGGCCGATCTCGTGCCCGATCACCGCGCCGATGCCGCCGTAGTTGGCGGCGTCGTCGGCGTTCATGTCGAAGAACGGCGGTTGCAGAATCGCCGCCGGGAACACGATCTCGTTCATGCCCGGGTTGTAGTAGGCGTTCACCGTCTGCGGCGTCATGAACCACTCGCCGCGATCGACCGGGCCGCCGAGCTTGTTCATATCGCGGTCGTGGTCGGCGGCGTAGCCACTGCGGTAGTTGCCGACCGGATCGGCGGGATCGACGCGGACCGCGGAATAGTCGCGCCAGGTGTCGGGGTAGCCGATCTTGGGGGTGAACCGCTCCAGCTTGGCGAGCGCGGCCTCACGAGTCTCCGGGCTCATCCACTCCAGTTCGCTGATGTTGCGGCGGTAGGCCTCGATCAGATTCGCCACCAGCTCCTGCATCCGCTGTTTGGCCTCGGGCGGGAAGTGTTCGGCGACATAGATTTTCGCGACCGCTTCGCCGAGAAGATCCTGCACCAGCGAGACACCGCGCTTCCAGCGCTCGCGATTCTCCTGGGCGCCGGTGAGGGTGCGGCCGTAGAAGTCGAAGCTCTCCTCGACGATCGCGGCGGTCAGATACGGGGCGCGTGCCCGCAGCACCCGCCAGCTCGCCCACGCCTGCCAGTCCTCGAGCGGCTCCGCGGCCCACAGCTGCGCGAAGGTACGCGCGTAATCGGGCTGGCGCACGATGACTTCGGCGAACAACTCGGTTCCGGAGGCCGAAACCCCCGCCGCCAGTTCCTCGGTCCACGCGGTCCAGTCGAATTCCGGATTCGCGGCGGCCAGGTCGGCGAAAGTGGTGAGGTTGTAACTCAATTCGGCGTCGCGGCGGCGCACCACATCCCAATGCCCCGCGGCCAGTTTGCGTTCCAGCTCGAAGACGCGCTGCGGGTCGTACTCGAGCGCGGCCAGCTGGAACATGCGCCGGATGTGCTCGACGTATTTGGTGCGGATCTCGGCGTAATCGTCGTTGCGGTAATACGATTCGTCCGGCAGGCCGAGCCCGGACTGGGTCAGGTTGACCAGATAACGCTGCGAATTCTTGTCGTCGGTATCGACGTAGGCGCCGACCGCCCCGCCCACA
The DNA here is from genome assembly GCF_000308375.1 of Nocardia aobensis NBRC 100429. GTDB lineage: Bacteria > Actinomycetota > Actinomycetes > Mycobacteriales > Mycobacteriaceae > Nocardia > Nocardia aobensis. Next base: position 3,681 of record NZ_BAFQ01000210.1, read on the forward strand.
CCGGTGCGCTGCAGCCGGCCCAGCAGTGCAGCGAGTTCGCCGCGGTCGTTCACCTCACGCACCGCCGCCAGTTCCGCGGCGATCGGGGTGAGCGCGGCGGCCTCCACCGCCTCCTCGTCCATGAAGCTGTTGTAGAGGTCGGCGATCTTGCGCGCCTCCTCCTCGTCCGGCACCGCGGCCACGGTTCCGGCCGCCAAGTCCTGGATGATCTTCTTGACGTCCAGTTCGGCCTGGTCGTAGAGGGTGCGGAACGCTCCGTCGACCGCGCGATCGGCGGGAATGTCGTAGGTGTCCAGCCATTTGCCGTTGACGTGCGCGAACAGGTCGTCCTGTACCCGCACAGCGTCGTCGCGATAGGTCAGATCGATGCCCGAGGGAGTCGTCACGTCGAAAGTCACGACCTCCAGTATGCCGACGACGGCGTCGCGCCGCCGCCGCATTCAGCCCGGTGCGGCGGTCGCCACCGGGATGCGGTCGAATTCACCGTCATGGGCGCCGGCCGAGAACGCCTGCCACTCGCCGGGGGTGAACGACAGCTCGGTGGTGTCGTGGACAAGTACCGTGCCGCCGTCCGGGGCCGGGCGTATGTGCAGGTCACCCTCGATGCCACCGTGCAGGAGCATGCGGAGGAACGCCATCCAGGCGAGCGCCCCGACGGTGATCACCGGCTCGAGCTCCGGTCTGTTCGCGGGATCGCGGCGGTATTTGCTGTCGCGGATCTGCACCGCGTCACCGTCGAAACGGACCTCGACGCACTGGTTGCCGTTGTTGGTGCGCGTGGAGGTGAACCAGGGCGTGACCTCCGGCCGATACCTCGCGGGGGTGGGCATGGGCGGGAGTTTACACGGCTGCGTATTTCTCGATCAGCGCCAATGATTCTGTGCGCGTGAGGGATTGATCGAGAGCTCGCACGAATGCGAACGCCAGATCGTGCACCTGGTCGGGATTGTCGACCGGCCCGCCGAAGACCGCGCTCTCGGCCCAGCCGAAGGTCGGCAGATACTCGGAGGCGAAGTCCAGCAGATGAAAACTCGCCCCGCCGAGGATTGCGCCGTCGGGTGCCGCGAACGGGATGACCCGGATGTCCACGTTCGGCCTTGTGCGCAACAGCCCGGCCAGATACTCCAGCTGCGCACACAGCACTGCCTGGCCGCCCACCTGCTGCAACAGGGTCGCCTCGCCGACCACGGCGGTGAGGGCGACGGGATCGTGCCCGTGCAACCGCTTGCGGCGGCGCATCCGCACCGCGACCAGCTGTTCGACCTGCGCCGGCCGGATCATCACATCGGCGGCGATCAGCGCCCGCGCATAGGCCTCCGTCTGCAGCATGCCGGGGATCACGAGGCTGTCGTAGCTGCGAATACTGTCCGCGCCGTATTCCATCCCGTAGTAGCGCTGCAGTTCCGGGCCGATCAGGGCCGATCGCGTCCACCAGCCGCGCTCTCTCCCGGCCGCCAGCAGGGCGAGCAGTTCCGCGCGTTCCTGTTCGCCGACCGCGAGCAGGTCCAGCACCGGACCGATGGTGTTGGCGGTCAGCACCCGGCGGCCCTTCTCGACATGCGACCAATTGGCGGGGGTGAACCCCACCGCGCGGGCGAAGCCGGCCGAGTCGAAGCCGCGTTGTTCGCGGAGTTCGCGCAGGCGACGGACCAATTCCCACCGGGCGACCACTGGCGAGGTAGGGGCCATGCGGGCAGATGCTACGCCGGCCACCGCGACACGCCTCTGACTATTGTCATTTCAACTGTACGGGGATACGGTCTGCGTATCGGTGGCACTGCACTCGACGACGAGACGAGGTTCGCCATGAGCACGCGCGACCCGATGGCCGGCGCGATCGAACCGAATATCACCACCATCACCACCGCGCCGCGCGCAGTCACCCAGGAAGCGCTGGTCCGCTGCCGTCGCTACCGGAAAGAGAACGGGCTCTACGGCATCGTCGAACCGGTCCGAGGTCGCATCCTGTTGGAAATAGGCCCGGTCGGCGCGATCACCGTGCCGGCCGCCCTCGGAGCACCGATTCGCGAATATCTCACCGTGCGCGGACATCGCGGGCCGATCATCGGACATCCGCGCTCGGCGCGCTGGACCTTCTTGACCGGACATGTCGACGAATCGGCCACCGACGCCGCGATCGCGTCCGATATGTTCCATCGCTGCGCCGCCCTGGTCGCACCGGGTACCACCATCGTGCTGCCCTCACCGGCCGACGAGCGCACCGGATACCGGGTGTGGATCGATTCGCCGCACAGCGATTACCGGCCGGAACTGGCCGAGGTGCTCACCGCAACCCGCCAGTGCCGGCCGGACCCGTACTGACCCGCGGCGATCAGGAGGTCGGCCGCGGACTCAGGGTCACGCTGTACTTGTTCTCCAGCGTCTGATTCCAATCACGCTGGCACTGGTCGATCTTCGACTGATCGCCGTTGGCCTTGTTCACACAGTCGAGGAAATCCTTGCCGCCGTTGTTGACGAAGAAGTTGACCCCGATGGCGGCGATCACGATCCCGGCGATCAGGCCGAGCAGGCCCAGGACCAGACCGGCCATCGCCATCCCGCCCCCGGCCGCGGTGCCGCGCCGCGCCTTGACCGTCGCGATGATGCCGAAGATCAGGGCGACCAGGCCGAACAGGATGCCGCCCACCACCGTCCAGCAGGTCAGCACGGCGATGATGCCGAGGACCAGCGCCGTGATGGCCAGCCCCTTGCCCCTGGGCTGCTCCCAGGTGCCCTGTCCCGGCGGACCGGGATAGCCGCCCGGAGGCGGCGGGGGGTATCCACCCGGATACTGTCCGGGCTGCTGGCCGTACTGGCCGGGTTGTTGTGCGTACTGGCCCGGTTGCTGGGGATATTCGCCCGGACGTCCGGGTTCGCCACCCGACTGCGGATACGGTTCCGGCGGGGGGTAGTTCCCGGGCGGTGGATTCTCGGTCATCGCTGTCCTCTCCTCTGACGCACGGGCCCTCGACGGCCGCGTCTGCCGACTCTATTGACCGCCGAGACGTGCGTGCATTTCCCACACCAGGACTTCCGCCGGAACCTCGGCGACGATGCGCTGCCCACCGCTTCGGGTCATCCGCACCGCGTCGCCCTCGTAGAGGGTTCCGACGCCCTCCATCTCGACCTCGCCGCGGGCGACGAAGACATGCAGGTAGGGCGCCTCGGGCAGGGTGATCGCCTGCCCCGCAGCCGCTCCCGCCGCACCGGGCATACGCCCGACGTGCAGGGCGGAATGGCTGCTGCTGATCGCGATCGCGGTGCGATCGCGATAGCGCGGCATACCCGTGGCGACCGTGATCAGGCCGCCGCGGTCCAGTTCGTCGTCGATTTCCAGTTGCTGATATCCGGGAGTAATTCCCGGCTCGTCCGGTACTACCCACATCTGCACGAAATGAACCGCTTCGGAATGCGGCGACGTGCCGCCCTGTTCGGGCGGAAGCCGCCACGAATCATTCTTTTCCGAATGCAGAATTCCGGTTCCCGCGCTCATTCGCTGCGCCAATCCGGGATAGATGACACCAGCATGTCCGAGCGAATCCTGATGCACCAGAGATCCGTTCAGAACCCAGGTGACAATTTCCATATCGCGATGCGGATGAGTGTCGAATCCCTCGCCCGGCAACACGATGTCCTCGTTGTTCACCAGCAGCAGCCCGTGATGGGTGTTCTCCGGATCGTAATGCTCGCCGAACGAGAACGAATGCTTCGAATCCAGCCATGCCACACGGGTTTTCATGCGATCGCCGGCGCGATGAACATCGATGTGTGGTGTCGTGAGTGTGGACAACGGGGGTCCTCCTCTCGAGCTGCTGTCGAGGCCGCCGGGTAGATTCTACCGTGGCTGCGCACCGGCCCCGCACATTGATCCGGAGGTGAACCGAAATGCGACCCGACGCCGCGCGGCGGGCCGCGGTGGCCGCCGCCGTCCGCCGGCCCGGAATGCCGCGGCTGGCGCTGATCCGGTTCTCCGGACAGTTCGGCGACGGAATGTTTCAAGCAGCGCTGTCGGGTGCGATTCTGTTCAATCCCGAACGTGCCACCGATCCGCTGGCCATCGCGGGCGGGTTCGCGGTACTGCTGCTGCCGTATTCGGTGATCGGACCGTATGCCGGAGCGATGCTGGACCGCTGGGACCGGCGGATGGTGCTGCTGATCGCCAATGTGCTGCGGGCGGTGTTGATAGTGGTGACCGCGGTCGGGCTGTGGGCCGGAATCCGCGATACGCCGCTGTTGCTGCTGGCGCTCGCGGTGGTCGGGATCAGCCGATTCGTCCTGGCCGGGATCTCGGCGTCGCTGCCTCGGGTGCTGGAACAGCGCTGGCTGGTGCCGATGAATTCGGTCCTGGCCACGGTGGCATCGGGATGCGCCGGGGCGGGTGCCGCGGTCGCGGTGGCGATCATCGGGGCGGTGGGCGCGGGGGACGTCGCGGGTGCGGTGGCGGTGGCGGCCAGTGCCTGCGGGTCGGCGATCTCGGCGGTGGCCGCGATCGGCTTCACGCGCCATCAGCTCGGACCCGAACATCGAATCGGTGCGTCCGGGCGCGGCGCGACCGCCGAGTCCGTGCGCGCCGTGTTGACCGGTCTGCGCACCGGCGCCCGTGCGGTCGCCGAATCGCGGGATTGCACCACCGCGATGATCGGCGTCGGCACCCACCGCATCGTTTTCGGCGCCAACACCCTGCTCATGGTGCTGGTCCTGCGTCGCCCCAACGAATCCGGCATGTCGGCGAGTTCGGGACTGGTCGGCTTCGGCGTCGCGATCACCGCGGTCGCCGCGGGCATGCTCGCCGCCGCGGTGCTGACGCCGCTGCTGATTCCGCGGCTCGGGCGCCCGCGCACGGTGGTCGCCGGACTGTCGGCGGCGCTGCTGGTGCAGGCGACACTGGTCCCGCCGATCACCGTCGCCACCGGCGCGGCCGAACATCGGGCCCACCAACTGCTGCTGGCCGGCGCGTTCCTGCTCGGCATGGCCGGGCAGATGGTGAAACTGACCGGCGACGCGACCCTGCAGATCGATGTCGACGACGCTCGGCGCGGACAGGTATTCGCCCTGCAGGACACGATTTTCAACATCACGTTCGTCGTCGCCGTCGCCGTGACCGCCCTGGTCATTCCCGCCGACGGCCGTTCGCTCGGTGTGGTGGCGGCCGGCGCCGGACTGTACGCGCTGGGGATCGCGGCGATCGCGGTCAACAGCCGCCGGCGCACGCCACGCGATTCCTCCGGACGTTCGCAGACGCATCCCGGCTGATCGGTTAGATTGTTAGCCGCTGTGCTCGGTCCCAGCTGATGCGGTGACTGACAGTGCATGTCACCAGCGGTGCGAGTGGTAGTCGAGGAGTGCGGTGTTCGGGAACAACGCGACGGGGAGAGCTGCTGCCGGCGGAGCGGCGGCGGCGCGCGGCTCCACCCACATCGGAAAGCGCTGTGCCTCGGCGATTTTCACGCCCGCGGTCACCGGATTGCTGGTGTTCGGCACGCTCGCACCCGTCCCCGCGTCGGCCGAACTCGCCCCGTGGGCGCCACCACCGAAGAATGCCTGCGGCGAAACGGGATTCGATCCGCTCGCGCGTCAGCCCGATCCGAATGCGCCTGCGCCGCCGATTCTTCCGCCCAGGATCGACATCCCGGTGCCGGTGCCGGAGATCGTGCCCGTACCCGTGCCCGGCCCGCGGCCGGACAACACCCGGATCGTCCCGCAACCACTGCCGGCGGACCCGTGCCACAACCCGTGCCCGGACATTCGCGATACGCCGAAACCACCGCCGACCGAAGATCCTTCCGCGCCGGGCGAATCCGCCCCCGACTCCGGATCGGCATCCGGCTCCGGTTCGGCACCCGGCTCGAACAGTGGCTCGGGCACAGGTTCCGGGTCCGGGTCCGGCACCGGCTCGGGATCGAATTCCGGCCCGTTCAATCTGCCGAACATCAATATCAATCCCGAACCCGAACCGATTCCGATCCCCATCCCCGGCGGCGAACCGCCGGCGCCGGAGACCCCGCCGACGCCGGTGCGGCCGTCGACCGACCCGGGCGCGGTCGCGGTGGCACCCGCGCCGCGCACGGTCGAGAACGTGAAGCTGGTCAATCAGGTGACCGGCCACGGCTCGGTCAACCGCACCGATATGCGCTGGCAGGTCGACGGGACCGATCTCGGCATCATGTGGGAGACCGGACCGGGCAAGGTCGCGGTGGTATTCGGCGACACGTTCGGCAAGGGCTGGGAGTACGGCCAGGCCGGCGGACCGGACTGGCGATCGAATGTGCTCGGGTTCAGCTCCGAACGGGACCTGTCCAAGGGCCTGATCATCGACGACATGGTGCAGGACAGCCGCTGCCACGCCGCCGAACTGCTGAACAGCCGCAAGATCAAGAACTTCGAGACCACGGTGATCCCCACCTCCGGATTCGCCCTCGGCGACCGGCAGTACATGAGCTACATGTCGGTCAATCACTGGAGCAGGGTCCCGGGGATGTGGTGGACCAACAACGGTGGTCTGGCCTACTCCGACGACGGCGGCAGTACCTGGGTCAAGGATCAGTACGCCAAGTGGGACAACATGTTCGGCATCGATCGCTTCCAGGTCGCGACGATGGTGCCGCACGGCGACTACGTCTACATGTTCGGCACGCCCAACGGCCGCATCGGCATGATCGGCCTGGCGCGGGTGCCGAAGAAGGACGTGCTGAACAAGTCCGCGTATCAGTACTGGGTCGACGGCACCTGGGCCCCCGCGCAGGAGAATCGCGCCACGCCGCTGCTTCCCGGCATCGCGGGCGAGTTGTCGGTGCGCTACGACGAGTCGAGCAAGCAATGGCAGATGGTGTACCTGGACCCGGCTCGGCACGCGATCGTGCTGCGCACCGCGACCGAACCGCAGGGAGCCTGGACCGACGGCACCGTGCTGGCCGATACGAACGACTACCCGAAGGCCTACGGCGGTTTCATCCACCCCTGGTCGACCGGTAAGGACCTCTACTTCACGATGTCGGCCTGGGACAGCTACAACGTCTACCTGATGCACGCGACGCTGAACGATCCGACCGCACCGGAACCCGCCGATCCGTAGGCCCGCGCGAGTAGGCCGCGCGAGGAAATGTCATCGACACCACCTCGCGTATTCACCGGCGGCCAGTACTCTCGAAGCAATCATGGCCACCTATTTCGATCCCAAATCCTGGTCGCCGTTGCGAGCAGTGGACCTGGGCCGGCGGCTGTTCGACCCGGAGTTGCTGGATCAGTGGACGGCTTTCACCACCGCATGGCTCGACCCGGTGGCGGATCTCGGGGCGGGAACTGTCACCGCACTCATGCCGGATGTGCTGATGACGCTGCTCAGCGAGGGGATTTTGAGCCGCTTCGGCGGCCGGGAGGTCACCGCCACCCTGCTCGGCCACGATCTGACCGCGATTCTGCAGACCCTCAAGGTGCGCCGCCGCGGCGCCCACTTCCAGACCAAGACGGTGCTGACCGAGCTGCGCTGGAACGGACATCCGATCGAGGAGATGACGGTGATCGCGCACGGAGTGCGGCTGATTCCGGGTGTCCCGACGAAGGTGCGCACCGCCGGACTCGACGTCACCGGCACCGTGACCACCGCGGCGCTGGTCGAATGGCTCAACGAGAAGCGGCTGAACTGGCGGTTCGAGGTGCATCCGAGCGGATTGATCAGCGCGCGCCATCGCACCCGTAAATTCCAGGCGCTGGTCGACGCCGCCATCAGCGACAACCTCGTTACGATCGCGGTCCACCAGGCTGCCTGGTCCGGCGTCCGGGTGCCGCGGCGCTGGGTGTCGGTGGCGCCGGTCACGCTGGCGGACCTGCCCAACGACGTGCGCATCGTGCGTGCCGACCGGCAGGGCGACAGGGTGCATTTCCGGCTCGAACTGCCGCAGGTCACCGGCTCGTTCGACCTCGGGCAGATGTGGGCGGCGATCGTCGCCGGAACCACGCTGATCGTGTTCTGAGACCTCCGGACCGCCGAGTCCGGTTCCGCGGCGCTACTGTCCGCCTGCGTTCCACCATTCCAGCAGGGCGGCCTCGGCCTCGTCGCGAGTCAGCGGACCGCGATCCAGCCGCAGTTCCTTCAGGTAGCGCCAGGCGCGGCCGACCTGCGGTCCCGGCTCCAGGCCGAGGAGTTCCATGATCGCGTTGCCGTCCAGGTCCGGACGTACCCGCTGCAGATCCTCCTCCTGCTGCAGGCGTTCGATCCGGGCTTCCAGATCGTCGTAGGTCGAGCGCAGCAGTGCGGCGCGGCGCTTGTTGCGGGTGGTGCAGTCCGCGCGCACCAGTTTGTGCAGCCGCGGCAGCAGGTCGTCGGCATCGGTGACGTAGCGGCGCACCGCCGAATCGGTCCACTGGCCCTTGCCGTAGCCGTGGAAACGCAGGTGCAGATACACCAGCCGCGCCACGTCCTCGGTGAACTGCTTCGGATATTTCAAGGCGCGCATGCGCTTTCGCACCATTTTCGCGCCGACGACCTCGTGGTGGTGGAAGCTGACACCGCCGCCGGGTTCGTTGCGCTTGGTCGGCGGTTTGCCGATGTCGTGCAGCAACGCGGCCCAGCGCAGCACCAGATCCGGATCGCCCGACTCCTGATCGATGGCCTGGCGCAGCACCGTCAGCGAATGCTGATAGACGTCCTTGTGCTGATGGTGTTCGTCGATCTCCAGCTTCATCGCCGGAACCTCGGGCAGTACCCGTTCGGCCAGCCCGGTCTCGCACATGATGTCTATACCGTCGGTGGGATATTCACCGCCGATCAGCTTGTCCAGTTCGGTACGCACCCTTTCGGCGGTGATGCGGCGGATCTCGTCGGCCATCAGAGCGATCGCCACCCGCACCCGTGGCGCCACCTCGAAGCCGAGCTGGGAGACGAAGCGGGCCGCGCGCAGCATGCGCAGCGGATCGTCGTTGAACGAATCCTCCGGCGCCGCAGGAGTATCCAGCACACCGGCGAGCAGGGCCGCCATGCCGTCGAGCGGATCCACGAATTCCAGATCACCGGCCGGGCCGATACGTACGGCCATCGCGTTGACCGTGAAGTCGCGGCGGACCAGATCACCCTCGAGGCTGTCACCGAAGGTGACCTCGGGGTTACGCGAGACGCGGTCGTAGCTGTCGCTGCGGAAGGTGGTGATCTCCAGCTGCCGGCCCGATTTCGACGCGCTCACCGTGCCGAACGCCAAACCGCCGGTGTCCCAGAGATGGTCGGCCCAACCGCGCACGATCTCCAGTACGACCTCGGGCCGGGCGTCGGTGGTGAAGTCCAGATCGGTGCCGAGCCGGCCCAGCACGGCGTCGCGCACGCTGCCGCCGACCAGGTACAGCTCGTGGCCGCGCGCGGCGAACAGGCCGCCCAGCGGAGTCAGGACATCCGAGAGCCGGCCCAGGGTGATCGCCGCCGCGGCAAGCAATCGCGTCCGGCGATCATCGTCGGGGTCGGACACGGCCCTTCCTTTCACTTGTGTGCCGTCCTCCACTTCTGCGTCAACGGACTTCGGCGAAACCACGGAAACGCAGCTTAGTTGGTGCGCACCCGCCCGGACCGGACGGATGCCCCGCCGCGCTGCGGCATGAACTCGGCATCGAACACGTTCAGTGCATCGATCCGGCGCGGCTAGACTGACCCGGTGTCTCCGGCCGATCGCGCGAACAGTCGACGCCGCCAGCCCCGGCGCCGCGGTTCGGCCGGTAATGCGGCGAAACCTCGTATGCGCACCGTCCGGGAAACCTCGGCGGGCGGCCTGGTCGTCGACGGCCTCGACGGGCCCGCCGAACAGCGCTGCGCCGCGCTCATCGGCCGCACCGACCGCCGCGGCCGATTGCTGTGGTCGCTGCCGAAGGGGCATATCGAAGAGGGGGAGACGGCCGAGCAGACCGCCGTCCGGGAGGTCGCCGAGGAGACCGGCATCAACGGCCGGGTGGTCGCGGAACTGGGAAGCATCGACTACTGGTTCGTCACCGAAGGCCGTCGGGTACACAAGACCGTGCACCATTACTTGATGCGGTCGTTGGGGGGTGAGCTCTCCGATGCCGACGTCGAGGTCACCAAGGTGGCCTGGGTGCCGTTGAGCGAACTCGATTCCCGGCTCGCCTACGCCGACGAACGGCGTCTGGCCGAGGTCGCGAATCGGCTGATAGATCGGATGGAGAGCGGCAGACAATGACGCGTGCGAGTCGCAGTGGGCACCGCTGGGTGCTCCTGCTCGTCTCGCTGGCGCTCGCCGTATTGAGCGTGCCGTCGGCCGGGTCGAGCCATGCGCAGCCGTCCGGGTCGGGAGGTTCGACCGCAGCGCCGAAATTCCTCAAACTCACACTCGATTCGGTGTCGCCGAGCACGATCACCACCACCAGCGATTCCGTCCTCGCGCTGACCGGCACGGTGACCAATATCGGCGATCGCGTGGTGGACGACGTCAGTGTGCGAGTACAGCGCGGGGCGGCCATCGCCGAACCCGGCGAACTGCGCTCCACGCTGCGCCAGGATCAATCGGACTTCCCGGTCAGCGCGCAGTTCCAGGACGTCGCCGACCAGTTGGGGCCCGGACAGCGCAAACAGTTCACCCTGCGGATCGGGGTGCGCGAGGGCATGTCCAACGCGGCCGCCAATCCGCCGGTCACGGACTCGCTCGGCATCACCGAACCGGGCGTGTATCCGCTGCTGCTGAATGTGAACGGCGAACCGGCCTACGGCACTCAGGCGCACCTCGACGATGCGCGGTTCCTGCTGCCGGTCCTCGGCCTGCCCGCCCTGCCGAACGGCGCCGATGCCGCGGCGGAGGGGTCACAACCCGTTCCGGCCGCACCGCAGCCGCCGGTGGCGACCACCATGTTGTGGCCGCTGGCCGACCGGCCCCGCATGGTCGCCGGCATCCCCGGCTCGGTGGACGGCAAGGCGCTGCTCACCGACGACGAACTGGCCGGGGAACTGGCCGCGGGCGGCCGCTTGGATCAGCTGGTCTCGGCCCTGGAGTCGACGCTGCGACCCGACCCCTCGCACGATTCCGGCCGCGCGGGTCCCGGACTGGCCGGATCGCTGTGCCTGGCCGTGGACCCGGATCTGCTGCTCACCGTGTCGAAGATGACCGAGGGATATCGAGTGCTGGCCTCTCCGTCGGATCCGGACGGGCCCACACGCGACGGCACCGGTCCGCAGGCCGCGCGCGCGTGGCTCGACCGGCTGCGTGCGCTGGCGCCGACGATGTGCACGGTGGCGCTGCCGTTCGCGCAGGTCGACCCGACCGCGCTGGCCGGCGTGCATGATGCCGATCTGGTCGCCCGCGCTATCACCGCGCCCGCGGATATCGTCGATTCGCTGCTGTCGGTCAAATCCGTGCGCGGGGTGAGTCTGCCCGCTTCCGGAGCCATCGGAGCCGATGCCGCGACCATGCTGACCGAGCGCGGTTTCACCACCGCCGTCCTCTCCGGGAATGCGGTCGCCGAGGGCGGTTCCCTCAGCACCGCAACGGGTTCCGGGCGCGGCGAGGCGACGGTGCGCAGTACCGCCTCCGTCGCCGCGGACATCGCGCCGGTGGTACCGGAGATGGTGCGCCTGCCGGCCGCCGCACCTGTCAAACCCGACGCCGCGCCGCCGGCGCTCGATTCCGGATTGAAGGTCGCGACCTTCGACATGTGGTCGGCGACCGCGCTGGCCGCGGTCGGGTCGAATCCGCCGACTCCGGCGTTCACTCCCGACCGCGTCCGGTACGCGGTCACCAACGACTCCCGCACCGCCCGACTGCAGGATGCACTGGGCGCGCTGAGCTGGCCGGTGCTGAATACGACCGAGACCCGTCCCCGCGCCACCCTCCTCATGCCGCCGCAACAGTGGGGCGCCGACCGCGACGAGGCCGGAGCGCTGCTCTCGCACCTGGAGCTCATGTTCCGCAGCGGTCTGGCGACACCGCGTTCCTTCACCGACCTGCTCGCGCAGCCGGTCGATCCGCGCCCGTACGACCTGGACTACTCCGGTGACGCGGCGGCACAGGCGGTGCCCGACCAGTTCGTCGCGCCGGTCGGACAGCAGGAACATCGGATCGACGATCTGATGAGCGCCCTGGTGGAGATCCCCCAGCAGGAGCCGACACCACGGACGTTCCTCACCCCGTTGCGCGACGATCTCATCCGGGTGCTGACGCTCTCGGACCGCACCGGTACCGATGCGCAGGCCGACACCGCCGCGCAACGACGACTCGAACAGACCACCCGGACCATGGACGGGCTGTTCTCCTCGGTGAGCGTGCTGCCGCCGGGCGGCGTGTACACGCTGGCCTCGGAGCAGAGTCCGCTGTTGCTGGTCGCGCGCAACGATCTGCCGGTCGCGATCCGGATCCGGTTCAAGATCGGGGCGCCCGCCGAGACGAATATCACCGATATCGGTGAGCAGCAGCTTCCGGCGGAGGGTACCCGGTCGTTCCAGATTCCGACCAAGGTGAGCGACAGCCGTAACCTGGTGATTCCGATATCCCTTACCACACCGGCCGGAGTGCCTCTCGGCAATGCCACCTCGGTTTCGGTACGTTCGAACGCTTACGGTCAAGCGTTGGCGATAATTACCGCATGTGCCGGTGCACTGCTGTTCCTGCTCGCCGGTCGCCGCCTGTGGCGCCGCTTCCGGGGACAGCCCGATCCGGCCGACAAGGGTTTGGACCCGGGAAAACGACGCAGGCTCAACCGATACCTGCGCGCCCGCAAACGAGTACTGCAGGAAGAGGAGGCACAGTGAGCGACAATCGCGCAGCGGCTTACTGTGCCGACCGAATGCCGAGCAGACCGGAGGTCCGGTGACCGAGTACGACGGCCCCGTCGTGCCCGATCAGGCCGACGACGAGCAGTTTCCGCGACGCGCGCCCGCCGCGCCGTGGGAGCGTGGACCGCGTCGGCTGAGTCCCGATCCCTCGATGCCGCCCTCGGGCGCCAACGGTGTCGTACCCAACGGGACGCCGCCGCACCGCTTACAGCCGAACGACGCCCGGCCCGATCCGGCCGATCCGCGGCGGCCGCTGAGTGGCCCGATTCCGCAGGTACCCCCCGCGGGCCGGAAACCCGGCCCGAACGGAGCACGACCCACTCCGCCGCCGCGCCGGCAAACACCGCCCAGCGCACCCATCCGTCAGACCCCGGGTGCCGGCCCGCGCCAGATTCCACCGGGGGCATCGCCCCGTCCGGGCCCGCCGAATTCACCCGACGGGCCCCGGAATCCGGGACCGCAGAATCCGCCGCGCCGGCAGAGCCCGCCGAGCGCGCCGCTGCGCCAGACGCCGCCGAACGCGCCACGCCAGCCACTACCGCCGAATGCGCCACCGAGCGAGCCGTTCCGTCAAGTCCCCCCGACGGATCATCGGGGTGCTCGCCCGCCGCAGGACGGCGCGCCGCCGGGACGGCCCCGTCCGCCGCAGCGCGGCCCGCGCCCGCCGGTCGAGCCCCCGAATCAGGATCCTCGGTACTGGGACCCCCAGTACCGCGAGGCCCAGAACCGGGAACTCCCGCGCCGGGATGCGCAGCGTCCGGATCCGCGGCGGTCCTATCCGCCGGGCCCGCCGAGCGGTCCGGTCGACCAGGTACCTCGCGCACCCCGCGCGGAGCGGGCGATGCCGCGCCACATCCCGCCGTCCGAGGCGGAGCCGCGCCGCCGGCCGGCAGGGGAGCGTCCGGCTGCTGCGCGCCCGGATTCGGCACGGCCGACACGTGCGCGCAGCGATTCGGCAGGTCCGCGCACCGCCCAGCAGGCCGTCATCGAGCAGGAACCGGAAGACTCGTCGACTTCGCGATTGGTCCGCGACTCCGGCTCCATCGCGGTCGCCACGTTGGTCAGCCGCATCACCGGCTTCGTCAAGCAGCTGTTGCTCGTCACCGTGCTCGGCCCGGCCATCGCCAGTGCGTTCACGGTCTCCAGCACGATCCCGACCATGATCTCCGAGCTGCTGCTCGGCGCGGTGCTCACCGCCATCGTGGTGCCGACCCTGGTCCGCGCGGAGAAGGAGGACCCCGACCGCGGCGCGGCATTCGTCCGCCGCCTGGTCACCGCGGCGTTCACGGTGTTGGCCATCGGCACCGTCCTGGCCGTCGCCGCCGCCCCGGTGATGACCACCCATATCTTCCTGTCCCACGACGGCAAGGTGAATACCGCGCTGACCACGGCGCTCGCCTTCCTGCTGCTGCCGGCCATCCTCTTCTACGGGATGTCGGGCCTGCTCATGGCGATCCTGAACACCCATCAGGTGTTCAAACCGGGTGCCTGGGCGCCGGTACTGAACAACGTGGTCGTACTGGCGATTCTGACCCTGTACGCGGTCACGCCGGGAGAGATCAGCCTCGATCCGGTCCGGATGAGCGATCCGAAGCTGCTGGTCCTCGGCGTCGGTGTGACCGTCGGTGTCATCGTTCAGATGGTGAGCCTGCTGCCGGCCATCCGGCGGCTCGGCATCGATCTGCGCCCGCTGTGGGGGGTGGACGCCCGGCTCAAGCAGTTCGCCGGGATGGGCGCGGCCATCATCCTGTACGTGTTCATCAGCCAGATCGGCTGGACCATCGCCACCCGGGTCTCCTCGCATGCCGACGTCGCGGGCCCGACCATCTATCAGAACGCCTGGCTGCTGCTGCAGCTGCCCTACGGCGTGCTCGGCGTGACGCTGCTGACCGCGATCATGCCGCGCCTGAGCCGCAATGCCGCCGCCGACGACAATCCGGCGGTGGTCGACGACCTCGGCGTCGCCACCCGTCTGACCATGATTTCGCTGGTCCCGGTGGTCACCTTCCTCACCATCGCGGGTCCGCAGATCGGCCAGGCGCTGTACGGGTACGGCCATTTCGGCAGTTCGGATGCCGGCCGCCTGGGCGAGGCGGTCTCCTGGTCGGCGTTCACGCTGATTCCCTACGCGCTGGTGCTGATTCACCTGCGGGTGTTCTACGCGCGGGAGCAGGCCTGGACCCCGACCTGGATCATCCTCGGCATCACCGGCGTCAAGATCGTGTTGTCGCTGCTCACACCGGTCTTCTTCAGTGACGATCACGTCGTCATCGCCTTGGGTGTGGCCAACGGTCTGGGCTTCGTGACCGGCGCGGTGATCGGCGGCTGGCTGCTGCATCGCAGTCTCGGCGATCTGCGGATGGCCAATGTCGGCCGGACCGTCACCCGCGTGGTGCTGGCCTCGGTGGCCGGCGCGGCGGTGACACTGATCATCGATCAGGTGCTGGGCCTGTCCCGGCTCGACGGCGGCCTCGCCTCGGTACTGCGGGTCGGCCTGGACGCGATCGTGATGTTCGGCGTCGCCTTCGGCCTGATGCGCCTGGCGGGTGTTCCGGAGATCGTCGCGCTCACGGTCGCGGTGTCGCGGCGCCTCGGCTTCACCCCGCCGGCGCCCGACCTCGGCCTGGACGACGCCGCGGTCGATATGCACGACACGATGGTGCTGCCGCGTCCGGAACTGGCCGCTCCGTATTACTACAGCTACGACCCGTACACCGACGCCCAGACCATGGTGTTGCCGGTAATCCGTCCTGGTGCGGTTGACCGCACCGGCCAGGGCGAGTTCCCGTACCCTGTTCGGCAGAGAAACGCAAATGCCGGTGCTGCACCGGCGCAACGGACTTCGACAGTTCAGGGCGAAGGAGGAGCGAGGGTGAGCGACGACGCGGCGGAGGGTCAGCCTTCCGCCGAGGCTGCCGACGCGGCAGGCGCAGTGCGCACCGACGACGTCCCGCCCGGGAGTGTTCCGCCGGCCGACCGCACTCGGGACTCCGCATCCGACCATACGGAAGCGTCGAACGCCGGTGCGGCGCCCGACGCCGAAGCCGGTGTGGACGGGAATGTCCCCGACGCGCCGAACACCGCGGACGCGGTCGGCGGCAACGGTGCGGAAGCGGTGCCGCCCGGAGCGGTGCCGCCGCGGGATCCGGCCTACGACACCGGCATGCTGCCGGTCGGTTCGCCGGAGATGCCCCCGATGCGGGTGGAACCGCCGTCCCGGCGGGTACCGCGCGGTCCGAAACTGATTCCGGGCGCCTCCGTGGCGGGTGGCCGCTATCGGCTGCTCGCCGACCATGGCGGCGCACGCGGACTGCGGTTCTGGCAGGCCTTGGATGTGAAATTGGACCGCGAGGTCGCGCTCACCTTCGTCGATGCCGATCAGAAGGCCGCAGACAATCCCGGCCACGACGGCCCGCAGGCCATCCTCTCGCGCACGCTGCGCCTGGGCCGGATCAACTCGTCCGGCCTGGCCCGCGTGCTCGATGTGGTGCGCGGTAGTTCCGGCGGCATCGTGGTCGCGGAGTGGACTCCCGGCCGCTCGCTGCGGGAGATGGCCGAGACCCAGCCCTCGCCGATCGGTGCGGCACGGGCCATCCGGGCCCTCGCCGCGGCTGCCGAACTGGCCCATCGCGGCGGCGGTTCGCTGTCGATCGATCATCCGGACCGCGTGCGCATCAGCGCCTCCGGCGATGCGGTGCTGGCCTTCCCGGGCACCTTGGCCGATTCCGACGCGCAATCGGATGTGCGTGGCCTCGGCGCGATGCTGTACGCGCTGATCACCGCGCGCTGGCCGATCCGCACCGGCGGCGTCACCGGTGCCGCGGCGACCGTCGGCGGGCTGAAGCTGGCCGATTTCGGCAGCGACGGCTCTCCGGTGGAACCGCGTCAGATTCGTCCCGAGGTGCCGTTCGAGATCTCCGCGGTGGCGGTCCGCTCGCTCGAGGCCGACAAGGGCGTGCGGACGGCGGCGACCGTGCAGCACGTGCTCGAGCAGGCCTCGGTCGTCGACCAGAAGACCGACTTCATCCCGGTCCTGCGTCTGGGCCAGCGTGCGGTGGCGAATCCGGACGAGACCCTTGCCGATCCGGAACTGCTCGCCGCCGAGCGGGAGCGGTCGCAGCGAATGCTGTGGATCCTGGTCGGTCTGGGTGTGCTCGCGGCGCTGGTGGTCGGCGTGATCATCTGGTGGCTGCTGAGCATCTTCGCGCCGGGCTCGGCCGACGAACCGCTCAACGAACAGCAGCGCAAACTGGGCCTGACCACGGCCAGCGTCGCACCGACCGCCCCGGCGGCGCAGTCCGCGGGACCCGCGCCCACCACGGCTGCCGGACTTCCGCTGCAGGCCACGGGCGTTTCGGTGTACTCGCCGGAGGGCACCCCGGACAGTCCCGGCAACGTGTCGGCGCTGCTCGACGGAAACCCGACGACCACCTGGCACACCGATCAGTACTTCCAGCAGTTTCCGGCTCTGAAGAAGGGGATCGGCGTGCTCGCGACGCTGCCCGGTCCCAGCAAGGTGAGCAAGGTCGTCATCGATTCCGCGTCACCGGGCACGGTGGTCGAGGTACGGACCTCGCCCACCGCGGTCCCCACCCTGGATCAGACTCAGCTCGTCGGCCAGGCCACCCTGGCCGACGGCACCACCACGATCCCCGTGCAGTCCGATCAACAGGCTCGCTACGTCCTGATCTGGATCACCCAGCTGGCCAACAACGGCGGCCAGTTCCAGACATCGCTCGGCGACATTCGCTTCGAGGCAGCTTCCTGATTCGTGCCGTCGCGGCCGGAGACCGTCCCGGCCCCGTGATATCGCCTCGCTCTGGTTGCTACCGATTCGTAATGAACGTTATGATTCACAGCGCGCTCTCAGCAGGGGAGCTTCCTGGGATCTGGTGTCTCGGTCCTGGATGATGCGGAATTAGCGGCCTGTCCGGTGTAGGACTTCGTGCCGCCGTGAGCGCTGTCCAAGGGGTTTGTGTGTCGTTCGAAGCGATCGCCAGTGGGGGGACACCGGAGTCGTCTGCTGTCCGTCGTCGCTCGATCGATCCGGACGAAACCACCGATTTCGAATTACTTTCCGCCCATGTCGCCGGCGACCGCGATGCTTTCGGCATTCTGTTCCGCCGCCATTACCACCGGCTCTGGCAATTGGCGCTGCGCACCTGCCGCACTCCGGAGGATGCCGCCGATTCGCTGCAGGACGCGCTGCTGTCCGCGCACCGCAATGCCGCCACCTTCCGCGGGGATGCGGAGGTACGCAGCTGGTTGCATCGCATCGTGGTCAACGCGTGCCTGGATCGTATGCGGCGCAACAAGTCCCGGCCCGCGACGTCGCTGTCGGACGAGTCCGTGGCCGAACCGGCGGTGGAACGCGACGACATCGCGCAGCGCGAGGTGAGGATGGTGGTCGCCGCGGCACTGTTCACGCTGCAGCCCGATCAGCGAGCAGCGCTGGTTGCGATCGACATGGAAGGGTATACCGTAGCGGAAGCGGCGCAGTTGCTGGGCGTCGCCGAGGGGACGATCAAAAGTCGCTGCGCCCGTGGCCGTAAACGGCTGGAACAGGAATTGGAATTCCTGCGAAATCCGGGGAACCGGACGTAGCCGAGAAGCGTCATTACTAATAGACGGACAATTATTCGTTGTGCCTGCCGCCGCATCGCTGCGATGACAGGCGCTACATCATGAGGCCGGACCCGGAGAGGCGATGGACGACAAGGGCGAATTCGCCGCGCGGCGACGCCGTTCCGGGGTGTGGGGCGACGAAGCGGACACAGGAGGTGTGATGGCAGCCCGTCCGGTGCCGCGCCCTCCGTTCTCCACCGATCTGCTGGCCGATCTGCACGCCGACAACGTCCCTCCCGAACAGGCCGAGCTGCTGTGGCCGCAAGTTCGCCGGGACCCCGACGCCGTTCGTTTTCTGCACTCGCTCGACGGCGTGAGCGCCGAGTTACGCGCGCTGAGCCTGGACGACCACATTCTGCATCCGATCCCGCCCCGGGTAGCGGCCCGGTTGGACGCGCTGCTGGACGAGTTGTCGCGCGGCGAGCAGCCGCAGCCGGTCGCCACCGTCCACCATCTCTACGGCGACGGAGCGGGCGGCGAGCCGCCCTCGACCCGTCCGATGCCGGCTCTGGACGCGGTACTGCAGGAGGCGCTGCCCGGGGAACCGATGCCCGAGGAACCGCTCGAGCAGGACGCCGTTGTTCCCGGCGCGGCGGGCCCGGGCGAACCGATTTCGCTGGACGGTCACCGCGCGAAGCGATGGCGCTGGTTCACCGCGGCCGCGGCGGCAGTGGCCGTCATCGCCGGAACCCTGGTCGCTGTGGACGCGGTGACCGATCGCACGGTGCGCCCGAAAGCCCTGCCGGCCCAGCACAGCGCCACCGTCGCCCTCGATGACGAGCTGTCCTCCGCGGCCGTGATGAGTGCCATGGGCCGCAACGACGTCACCGGCGCGCTCTCGGGGCCGGGGGCCATGGCCGGTTGCGTGAAAGCCGCGGTTCCGGACCGCACGGTGCTCGGCTCGACGAATGTCACATATCGCGGTGAATCGGCCGTGCTGATCCTGCTCACCGGCCCGCGTCCGCCCAAGATCACCGCATTGGTCGTCCGGACCGGCTGCAGCGCAGCGGATCCGCAGATCCTCGAGATGCGCGACATCGGCTGACGGTGCTCGAGGTGCGCGAACGCCTCGTCGACGGCGATGTTTCCGGGCGCGGTCTCGAGTACGGCCGGTCGGCGGCGGGAACATCTACGTTTACCCTGTTGTTGACCGACACGCCTGTTGAACACACTTCGGAAGGGCATCATGAGCACGCCTGTACGCGATCTGATCATTGTCGGCTCCGGCCCCGCCGGCTACACCGCCGCGGTCTACGCTGCCCGGGCCGAGCTCGAACCGCTGCTGTTCGAGGGCACCCAGTTCGGTGGCGCGCTGATGACGACGACCGAGGTGGAGAACTTCCCCGGCTTCCGCGACGGCATCATGGGCCCCGATCTCATGGAAGAGATGCGTGAGCAGGCCAAGCGCTTCGGCGCGGATATCCGTACCGAGGATGTCGAGGCGATCGATCTTTCCGGCCCGATCAAGTCGGTCACGGTCGGTGGCGAGGTCTACCAGGCCTACGCGATCATCCTGGCCATGGGCTCGGCGGCCCGCTACCTGGGTGTACCGGGTGAGCAGGAGCTGCTCGGCCGCGGTGTCAGCGCATGCGCGACCTGTGACGGCTTCTTCTTCAAGGGCCAGGACATCGTCGTGGTCGGCGGTGGCGATTCCGCGATGGAGGAGGCGACCTTCCTCACCAAATTCGCCTCCAGCGTGACCATCGTGCATCGCCGCGAGGAATTCCGCGCCTCCCGCATCATGCTCGAGCGGGCGAAGGCGAACGAGAAGATTCGCTTCCGCCTGAACTCCGAGGTGGTCCAGGTGCACGGCGACACGGCCGTGACGAGTCTCACCCTGCGCGACACCAAGACCGGTGAAACCTCCGAACTGGCGGCCACCGGCCTGTTCGTGGCGATCGGCCACGACCCGCGCAGCGAATTGGTCCGTGGTCAGGTCGATCTCGATGCCGAGGGCTACGTGAAGGTTCGCGAGCCCGGTACCGCGACCTCGGTGGACGGCGTCTTCGCGGCCGGCGATCTGGTCGATCACACCTACCGCCAGGCCATTACCGCCGCCGGTACCGGTTGCCGTTCGGCGATCGACGCCGAACGCTGGCTCGCCGAGAAGGGCGACATCACCAGCAACACACTCGATCACGCCGGCAATCCGGTGGAAGTGACCGCCGGCTGATCCGCCCCGAAGCCTCTCGAATATCGCGTCACCGCACACCGCTAGGAGTTCAGCCATGTCCGAAACAGCCACCAAGACCGTCACCGACGCCACCTTCGAACAGGATGTGCTCGGCAGCGACAAGCCGGTGCTCGTCGACTTCTGGGCCTCCTGGTGTGGCCCGTGCAAGATGGTCGCACCGGTGCTGGAGGAGATCGCCGCGGCGCACGGCGACAAGCTCACCGTGGCGAAGGTCGACGCCGACGCCAACCCCACCAGCTCCCGCGACTACGGTGTGATGGCATTGCCGACGATGATCCTGTTCTCCGGCGGTAAGGAGGCCAAGCGCATCGTGGGTGCCAAGGGTAAGGCCGCGCTGTTGCGCGAACTCGAGGGCATCATCTGAGTTCTCCCGGTCGAGGCCCCGGGTCAGGGTACGTCGCGAGCGTGCCCGGTCCGGGGCCCCGATGCGGTTTCACCAGGAGGCACTCCGGGACCCGATGGCTGTGTACTATTTCGGCACCCGGAGAATTGCCGAAATACGGCTCGGGTCTGAGACAATCGACCGACGCTCCGGTCGTGCGAGGGTGTGTGCCATCGCATAAGTGGGTACCCGGGTTGGCGGAAGGAAAGGGCTCTCACGCATGCACCGACTTCGTCACGGCGATACTGGTCCAGCCGTCGCTGAGGTCCGGAGCACCCTGGCAAGCCTCGGATTCCATCCACACCCGCACGGGACCGACCGGTCCGGTGGGCAGGGGGAGTACTGGAAGGACTCCGACGCCGTCTTCGATCGTGAACTCGATTCGGCCGTACGCGCTTTCCAGCAGCAGCGCGGCCTGTTGGTCGACGGCGTCGTCGGGCCCGCCACCTATCGCGCGCTGAAGGAGGCCTCCTATCGCCTCGGCGCTCGCACCCTGATCTATCAGCTCTCGGCGCCGCTGTACGGCGACGACGTCGCCACTCTGCAACGCCGCCTGCAGGATCTGGGCTTCTACGTTCATCGCATCGACGGCTATTTCGGCCCGCACACCCACGATGCGCTCACCGCCTTCCAGCGTGAGATCGGCCTGTCCGCCGACGGCATCTGTGGTCCGGACACACTGCGTTCGCTGGAACTGCTCGGCGCGCGGGTCACCGGTGGCAATCCGCATCGCATCGCCGAGGAGGAGGTCGTCCACCGGGCCGGCCCGCAGCTGACCGGGAAGCGCATCGTCATCGACCCCGGAATGGGCGGCGAGGACAAGGGTTTGGCCGTGCCGACGGAATTCGGCGACGTGTACGAATCGGAGATCCTCTGGGATCTGGCGAGCCGCCTGGAGGGCCGGATGGCCGCCACCGGCATGGAGACGTTCCTGTCCCGCCCGTGGGGCGCCAACCCGACCGACGCCGAACGCGCCGAGACCTCGAACACCTTCGACGCGGATCTGATGATCTCGCTGCGCTGTGCGGCAAATCTCAGTTCGTCCGCGGGCGGTGTGGCCAGTTTCCACTTCGGGAATTCGCACGGTTCGGTGTCGATGATCGGCCAGGTGCTGGCGGGATTCATCCAGCGTGAGATCGTGGCGCGAACCTCGTTGCAGGACTGCCGCACCCACGCCCGCACCTGGGACCTGCTGCGACTGACGAAGATGCCGACCGTCCAGGTCGATATCGGATACCTGACAAACGATTACGACGCCTCGGTATTGACCAATCCCCGGATGCGCGATGTGATCGCGGAGGCCATTCTGATCTCGGTCAAGCGGCTGTATCTGCTCGGCCAGGACGATCAGCCCACCGGCACTTATACCTTCGCCGAGCTGTTGGCCGAGGAATTGGCCGCGGCCGATCGGATGTAGGTCCCGGATACCACAGGAAGGCGCTCCCGGAATTCGATCCCGGGGGCGCCTTCCTTTTTCGTGTCAGTGGCAGGGAACGCCCGGCTGGGCCTGCATGGCGGCGGCGGCCAGCAGCTGGTCCAGAGCGCGCTCGACGTCTTCCTTCCACAGATGATCGCTGTCGAGTTCCAGCCGCAGGCGCGGGAATCGATGGTGTTGTGCCACCACCGAGAATCCGACGTCCTCGAGGAAGTCCGCGTCGATCATGCAGCTTTCGGGCGAACAGGCGCTGTTGGCCTTCTGTCGCGGGGCGGAGGCGATCCCGTGCCCCGGCGAGTCGATGCGCTCCATGAAGAACATGGACCGCACTCCGCGGGCCGGCAGCGCGGTCGCGGCCGGATCGGTGCGAATTCCGAAGGCCTCGATCGCTCGCACACCTCGGCGCATCAGATCGCCGACGACGGCCTGAATCAACCGATGGGCGATATCTCCGTCATTGTGCGGCGGTTCGGCCCGCAGCGTGGTCAGCAGGACCGCATCCGGGCTCACGGGGGAGGTGGGGAACAATGCCGCGCGCGGCACCACACTCGGCGGCGAATACAGCGCACATCCGGCCGGCTGACCGTCGACCACAGCGATCTGCCCGCAGGATCCCCATTCGAGCATCACCGTCGACAACCACGCCTCTTTTTCGAAGACGGGGTCGCTGAATTCACGGGAATCTGCCGCCACGGCCGGGTCGATCTCCCAGAACACGCATCGACGCGCGTGTGCCGGAAGTTTGTCCAGTCCGCCGAGGGTTAGTGCGGTCACGCTGGTCGACACCGCTCTGCTCAGCCTCCAGCTTTCCGATTCATCTATGCTCACGCCGCATCAACATCTTCTCGCCAGCAAGAATATGCGATCAAAGCGAACGCCTCATTTCCCATCCCTTATCGATCGCGGCACATTCGGATCGGCGCGAAAAACAGCGGTGTCACAGTGACGTTTCTCGCCGAACCCCGGGGGTCTGTCTCGTCAGAGCTGTTGTTGCTCCATCAGCCCGACAATGCGCTCCAGATCGTCGACCGAACCGAACTCGACGACGATCTTGCCCTTCTTCTTGCCCATACTCACCGTCACCCTGGTGTCGAACGAATTGGCCAATCGCTCGGCGACCTTGTCCAACCCCGGTGCGTAAATCTGCCTCCGCTTGGGCGTCGGCTTCACTTCGTCTTCGGGGTAGCGGTTCGCGAGAGTGACGGCCTCCTCGGTCGCACGAACCGACAACCCCTCGGCGACGATGCGTTCGGCCAATCGCTCCTGCGCCTCGGCGCCCGCTTCCAACCCGAGCAGGGCACGAGCATGTCCGGCGGAGAGCACGCCGGCCGCGACCCGTCGCTGCACCGGAATCGGCAACTTCAACAGGCGAATCATATTCGTGACGACCGGTCGGGATCGGCCGATTCGGTTCGCCAGTTCCTCGTGGGTGACGCCGAATTCCTCCAGCAGCTGCTGATAGGCCGCCGCCTCTTCGAGCGGATTCAGCTGCACCCGGTGGATGTTCTCCAGCAGCGCATCGCGCAGCATGGCGTCGTCGGTGGTCTCGCGCACGATCGCCGGGATGGTCTCCAGGCCGGCTTCCTGGCAGGCTCGCCATCGCCGTTCACCCATCACCAGCTGATAGCGCGGAGTGGGGGAGGAGGACTCCAGCACCCGCACCACGATCGGCTGCATCAGGCCGAATTCCCGCACCGAATGGACGAGTTCGGCGAGCGCATCCTCTTCGAAGACCTGCCGCGGCTGCTTCGGATTGCGCTCGATCTGATCCGGCGGAATCTCCCGATATACCGCACCGGCACCCGATTCCTCGGCCGCATCGGGAACCCGATGCAGATAGGCCGACGCGGGATGCGGGCCGATCGGATCGAGTCCGATCACCGCATTGGCTGCCGCACTTCCGAGTCCCTGCACATCGGCAGGACCGGTCGGAATCAACGCGGCCAGTCCGCGCCCCAAGCCACCCTTCTTCGCCTGACTCATCGGCCTACCGACCCCTTTCCTGTGCTGCACCAGCCGTACCGACCGCAGCGCCTTCCTGGCCCGGCGTCGCTCGGCTCTGGATGACGGCCGAGCGGGCCGCGATCTCCCGCCCCGCGTCGAGATAACTCATCGCGCCGCGGGAACCAGGATCGTAATCGAGCACGGTCATGCCGTAGCCCGGCGCCTCGGAAACCTTGACGCTGCGCGGAATAACCGAGCGCAGCACCGCGTCACCGAAGTGGCCGCGAACCTCTTCGGCAACCTGGTCGGCGAGTTTGGTCCGGCCGTCGTACATGGTGAGGACGACGGTCGAGACGTGCAGCTCCGGATTCAGATGTGCCTGCACCAGACCGATATTGCGCAGCAGCTGGCCGACGCCCTCCAGCGCGTAGTACTCACACTGGATCGGGATCATCACTTCCTTGGCCGCCACCATCGCGTTGACGGTCAGCAGACCGAGAGAAGGCGGGCAGTCGATCATGACGTAGTCGATGTCGTAGCCCGCCAGGTTGGCCTCTTGGATGGCGGCTTTCAATCGGCCCTCACGGGCGACCATGGAGACCAATTCGATTTCGGCGCCCGCGAGATCGATCGTCGCGGGAATGCACAGCAGGCGTTCGTTGTGCGGGCTGCGCTGAATCGCGTCCTGCACCGAGATCTCACCGATCAGCAGTTCGTAGCTCGACGGCACACCGGAGTGGTGCTCGACGCCGAGCGCCGTGCTGGCATTGCCCTGGGGGTCGAGATCGATGACGAGCACTGTCATTCCCTGCAGCGCCAGTGCGGCAGCGAGATTCACGGCCGTCGTCGTCTTGCCGACGCCGCCCTTCTGATTGGCGATGGTGATGATGCGTTGTTCCCGCGGCTTGGGGATGCTGAGCGAGCCGGGGTGCAGGACCTGGCTGGCGCGATGCGCCTCGGCCGCAATAGGGGTTTCGGCGGCGGAGATATTTCCGAATGCTGTCTTGGCGAATTCATCTCCCTCGAGGCCGCCGCTGTCCAGCATTCCGGGCACCCGGGATGTTGTTTCCCGTGAAACATTCGCCGGACGGTTCGACATACAGGCTCCTAACCCCGAGAACTTCAGACACGTGCCCAGGCAGCACCGGCGCCGCATGGCTCGAACAAGCAGAACGCGGAGCTGCCGGGAACCGCGAAACCGCGCGCTCACGCTCGACGACAACTAGCTTGCCAGCACCGGCCAGAATACGGAAGTTGAACCGCGGCAATCACTATGCGACACGCGCGGAATGACTCGTCGCGAGCGCCGAATGCGGCTTCGCTGGGCGTTGTTTCACATGAAACAACGAAAGTTACTGGGCGCGTCGGGCGCGTCGATTCGCTTCCTTGTTCGCCCGCTTCTCCGCGCGCGGGACGCGTTCCACGCTGAGCACCACGGTCGGCGGCGTCACGATGCCGACGCCGCATTCGAGGATCGTCGCGTGCCCGGCGCCGGCCCGCGCCAATTCCACCCGATCGCGCTCGAGCTCCTCGGCGACGCTGGATCCCTTGAGTGCCAACATATGGCCGTGCTCGTGGATCAGCGGCAGGGACCACTTCGCCAATTTTCCGAGGGGAGCGACCGCACGAGAAGTCACGTAATCCGCGCCGCCCGCTTCCTTCCGGACGTCCGGCTGTTCGGCACGACCGCGGACCACGGTGATCTCGAGACCCGCCGATTCGACGAACTCCGCCAGGAACTTGGTGCGCCGTAGCAACGGCTCGACGAGTGTGATGCGCAGATCCGGACGCGCGATGCCGAGAGGAATTCCGGGAAGCCCGGCGCCGCTGCCTATATCGACAACAGAGGCGCCGAGGGGAATCAACTCACCCAACACCGCACAGTTGAGGATGTGTCGATCCCAGAGTCGCGGCACCTCTCGCGGTCCGATCAGACCGCGTTCGACGCCCGCGGTCGCCAGCGCGGCGCAGTACTGCTCGGCCAGCGGGAGGCGATCGCCGAATACCTCGGCCGCCACCGCGGGCGGCGTCAGATCGACAGAGTCACTGCCGGGGGAGTGCTGAGGTGTGGCACCCGCGCCTCGTTCCACGTGAAACATCCTTCCGGACCGTCGAAATCCATCAACACAAAGAGTAGGGCCCCCGGTCCGATGAACCGGGGGCCCTACCTTACCCATGCGACATTCTCAGGCCGGGATCACGACCACGTGCCGGTTGGGCTCGACACCTTCACTCTCACTCGCGACACCGTCCACGGCCGCCACGGCATCGTGAACGATCTTGCGTTCGAACGGAGTCATCGCAGTCAGCGATTCGGGCTTACCCGACTCCGCCACGCGCCGCGCCGCATCGGTGCCGAGCGCGCTCAGCTCCTCGCGACGCTTGGCCCGCCACCCGGCCACGTCGAGCATCAGGCGGCTGCGCACACCGGTCGCCTGCTGCACGGCCAGTCGGGTCAACTCCTGCAGCGCGTCCAGAACCTCACCGCGCCGACCGACGAGCTTCGACAGATCCCGCCCGCCGTCGATGCTCACGACCGCGCGGTCGCCCTCGACATCCAGATCGATATCGCCGTCGAAGTCGAGAACGTCCAGCAGCTGCTCCAGATAGTCGCCCGCGATCTCACCCTCTTCGATCAACGCCTCTTCGGCATCGGTCGGATCCGGTTCGGTCACCTCGTCGCGGTCGTCCACCGCCGCCGCATCATCCTGCACACCGAGGGCCACAGTGGCGTCCCCTCCATCGGTCTCAACAGTCATATGTCGTTTCCTTCAATCTGAATCATCCGTCGTATCGGATCCGCTAGCGACGTCGCTTCTGATTCGCTCGACCTCTGTTGCCGGATCGCTTGCGATTACCCGGCCCGGGTGACTTACCCGACGAGCCCGACTTGCCGGAGGTCGAACCGGCCTTGGCCGAAGAACTCGAACTCGTGGAGTCCGAAGTCGTGGAGGCGGCGGTGCCGTTGGTCACGGCCGCGGGCTTGTCCGCCTCGACGGCCGGCGTTTCGGCGGCACCGGATTTCTTCTTGGCGGTCGGCTTGGCGCCGGGCTTCGGCGCGTTCTGCGCCTTCCGCTCGATCGCCTCTTCCTTCTTCTGCTGCTCTTCCTTGTCGATGCGCCCGAAGACCAGATGCTGCTGCCCGTAGGTCCAGATGTTGTTGGACACCCAGTAGAGCAGGATCGCGATGGGGAGGAAGGGGCCACCGACGACGACACCGAGCGGGAAGACCCACAGCGCCAACTTGTTCATCAGGGCGGCTTGCGGATTCGCCGCCGCCTCCGCGCTCTGACGTGCCACCGAGGCGCGGGCGTTGAAGTGGGTCGCGAGGCCGGCGACGATCATCAGCGGAACCGCCACGACGACCATGTTCCACACGTGCGGGATGCCGCCGAAATCCGCGTAGGCGTCCAGGGTCGCCTTGGGGGAGGTGATCGCGGCGGAGATCGGCGCACCGAAGATACGGGCGCTCAGGAACGACTGCACATCGTGCGCGCTGAACACGTAGTTCGGCGTCATCGCGTTCTGCTCGGGCGTCATGTGCAGCTGGCCGATACCGCTACCGGTGCGGTTGAACGACCGCAGCACGTGGTACAGACCGATGAACACCGGCACCTGAGCCAGCACGGGCAGACAGCCCATCAGCGGGTTGAAGCCGTGTTCCTTCTGCAGCTTCTGCATCTCGACGGCCATCTTCTGGCGGTCGTTCTTGTACTTGCGCTGCAGTTCCTTGATCTGCGGCTGCAGTTCCTGCATCTGCCGCGTGGTGCGCACCTGTTTGACGAAGGGCTTGTACAGCACCAAGCGCAGGGTGAACACCAGGAACACCACTGCCAGCGCCCAGGCGAACCCGTTGCTGGCGCCCTTGTCGAAATCTCCGAGTCCGAAGACGAACCCGAAGATCCGGTGCCAGAACCAAAGGATCCAGGACACCGGGTAATAGATGAAGTCGAGCACGGCTCTATGTACTCCCGTCGGTCGTGTCGCCGGTCACCGCGCGCGGCGACCCTTTACAAGACTTGTGTTCGGCCGCCTCGTCATGGGCCCGGCTCGTCTCGTGAGCCGCTTCGGCAGCAGCCCGTTTCCGTTCCGGAACCGGGTCCCACCCACCAGGGTGCCAGGGCGCACATTTGGCCAGACGCACGGCCGTCAATCCGAGACCGACGAACAGCCCGCGAGTACGCAGAGCCGTCACCGCGTACTCACTACAGGTCGGGGTGAATCGGCACACCGGCATGCGGGTGGGGGAGACGTAGGTCCGGTACAGCTCGATCAGAAAGATCACGAGATTCGCCGGAAGCCGCGTCAACACGCGCAGGCGGTTCATGACGCATCACTCGAAGCCACGCGCGCGGCGGAGAGATCGAAAGACATTTTCCGCAGCGCGGAACGCAATTGCTGATCCAGCTCCGCCGAAGTCGCGGTCGCGGCACCGGGGAGGGCGCGGATCACGACATCGGCCTCCGCCGGAAGGTCGGCGACGACCCCGGCGCAGATATGACGCAGGCGGCGGGCGACGCGGTGTCGTACCACCGCGGTGCCCACCGCCTTGCTGACGATCAATCCGAAACGAGGACCACCGAAGCGTGCGAGCGATCGGGCCGCCGCATCGTCGGACCTCGCGGCATCGTCGGATCTCATGTCCGCCGATGCCGACGGCACCACCACATGCACGACGATGTCCCGTCTCCCGACTCGTCGGCCACGTCGCACCGTCCGGGAGAAGTCGGCACGATGATGCAGCCGGTACGGCTCAGGCAACACCCGAGTGTCCGAGCACGTAACGGGTGAACGGAAGCAGCGAGACGATCGACGAGTCAGGCATGGCGGCGATGCCGATGCCGTGCGATCAGGCCGTCAGAGAAGCGCGGCCCTTGCGACGGCGCGCCGACACGATCGCGCGCCCGGCACGGGTGCGCATCCGGAGGCGGAAGCCGTGGACCCGCGCACGACGACGGTTGTTCGGCTGGAACGTCCGCTTGCCCTTGGCCACGGTCAACACTCCTCGAGTTGGTGGGCGCCAGGCGGCGCCCGAAGCTTGTTCGGTGAAACGTATGTGGTCGCGATGAAAACTGGTCTTCATCGGCACAACGCCCATTGCGTGGTGGTCCCGCTGGATCGACGATTCGACCAGGCAGCAGGCAGCCAACACCGCGTCAACGGGTGACTGTACGAGGGTACTGATCAGCCAGGAGAGGGTCAAACTCGGGGTCCCTCATGAGACGCCCGCCACTGAATCCGGCCCGCGACAGCCGTTCACCCCGGGCGACTCACCGTGCTGCCGCGACGCGCCGTTGGGACGGCGCACTCGTGAACCACCCTTGTCACAGCCACGGGAGACCCACTACGATTCATAGCCAGAAGATAGCTGCAGAAGCGCAGGTCCAGGCGCTGACCGGGGGGTTGTTGCAGCGAACCACGTATCATCCCAGTTCTCCACATCTGTGGATAATTGTGTGGAAAGACCCCTGGAGTGGCATATTCGTATGGCTGACGGCCAGGCATGTCAGTGGTCGCCGACCGTTGGAGCTCCTGTCGAGTTGCTCCGGGGAGGAAATAATACGTGGACGACGAGCAGAACGTGTTGACCGCGGTCTGGCCCGAAGTGGTCGCCGAGCTCACCGCCGGCTCCACCGACGGAGCCATCCCGCCGGTGACCAACGCCCAGAAGGCGTGGCTCGGCCTGGTCAAGCCGCTCACGGTCGCACAAGGCTTTGCCCTGCTCTCGGTGCCTTCTTCCCTGGCCCAGGAGGCCATCGAACGCGATCTGCGCGAACCGATCCTGCGCTCGCTGGCCCGTCGGCTGGGCCCGCAGGTGGAGGGTCTCGGCGTCCGGATCGCCGCGCCGGCCAACCCGCCGCCGGATCGTCCCGGTGCCGGCGCCCGCCATGCTCGCCTCACCTCACGCCCCGAGCGGATGCGCGACAAGCCCCGCGAACCGGTCGGGTTCCCGGCGCCGCCGCAGTATCCCGACACCGACGATTTCCCCACCCCACGCTATCTTTCCCCAGCCGACTACCAGGCCCGGACCGCCTATCCCCAGGGTGAGTATCCGTCCGCGCCGATGGCCGGGGAATTGCCGGACAGCCTCGGACCATCCTCGCCGCTGCGCCGGGACCCGGAAGCGCATCTGCACGACGAAGCGCTGGTCCGGCATCCGGACAGTCTGCGGCGCGATCCCGACGATCTGCGCCGGGACCCCGACGCCTTCCGCCACGATCCGGACGCACTCCGGCGCGATCCCGACGCCCTGCGCCGGGACGCCGACACGCTGTCCGGCCGGGACGGACTGCACGGTCCGGATTCGCTGCGGCGTGAGACGGACTCACTGCGCCGCGACCACGAACTGCACCATCCACAGGAGGCGCTGCGCCGGGAGCCCGAGCCACTGCGGCACGACCAGGAGCTGCCCCGGACGGGCGGACATCCCGGACAGGAGTCGCTGTTCGCGCCGGAACCGGAGGTCGGACAGCGCCCGGGCGTGGCCGAGGACTCCGACGAACCGGTGGTGAGCGCACGCAATTCCTGGCCGACGTATTTCGCGAAGTCGCCGGAACCACCGGCGCCGGCCCCCGCGTCGTCCTCGGCCAGTTTGAACGCCAAGTACACCTTCGAGACCTTCGTCATCGGAGCCTCGAACCGGTTCGCGCACGCGGCGGCGGTGGCGATCGCCGAGGCGCCTGCCCGCGCGTACAACCCGCTGTTCGTCTGGGGGGCATCCGGTCTGGGGAAGACACATCTGCTGCACGCGGCCGGGCACTATGCCCAGCGGCTGTTTCCCGGGATGCGCGTCAAATACGTCTCGACCGAGGAATTCACCAACGACTTCATCAACAGCCTGCGCGACGACCGGAAGGTGGCGTTCAAACGCCGCTACCGCGAGACCGACATCCTGCTGGTGGACGACATCCAGTTCATCGAGGGTAAGGAAGGTATCCAGGAGGAGTTCTTCCACACCTTCAACACCCTGCACAACGCGAACAAGCAGATCGTGGTCTCCTCCGACCGCCCGCCGAAACAGCTGGCGACGCTGGAGGAACGCCTGCGCACCCGGTTCGAATGGGGTCTGATCACCGATGTGCAGCCGCCGGAGCTGGAGACCCGGATCGCGATCCTGCGCAAGAAGGCGCGGATGGATCGCCTCGATGTGCCGCACGACGTGCTGGAACTGATCGCCAGCCGGGTCGAGCGCAATATCCGTGAACTCGAGGGTGCGCTGATCCGGGTGACGGCCTTCGCCTCCCTCAACGGCCAGCCGCTGGATCTGTCGCTGGCCGAGGTCGTGCTGCGCGATCTGATGCCGGACACCACGACCATCGAGATCACGGCGTCGACGATCATGGCCGTGACCGCGGAGTACTTCAACACCACGCTGGAGGAACTGACCGGTCCCGGTAAGGCCCGGCCGCTGGCTCAGGCTCGTCAGATCGCGATGTACCTGTGCCGGGAATTGACCGATCTTTCCCTGCCGAAGATCGGCCAGGCCTTCGGTCGCGACCACACGACGGTCATGTACGCGGAGAAGAAAGTGCGCAAGGAGATGACCGAGCGCCGCCGGGTCTACGACCAGGTTCAAGAACTCACAGCCCGAATCAAACAGCGCTCGCGCTGAATTTCTGCACAAGCCGATCCACCCGGTTGACCTGGGTGGATCGGCTTTTTCGTGTTGTGGATTCCTCGAGGAGTCCTTGTGGAGTCCTCGAGGAATCCCACGTTTGTCCTCGAGGTTGCGCACAGTCGACGAGTGAGCCTGTGCACGCATTCGCTCACAGCCCTCGGTCCACAGTTCCCACAGCCGAATTCGTCCACGGGGTCCGAACTGCGAAGACGGCCGAATCGGCATGTGGATTCCTCGAGGACTCCCTGTCAGGTCCTCGAGGAATCCCCCGGTAGTGCACCGATCGGCACACACGTGTGTACAACAGGTCTCGAGTCATGGAAGAACTCGAGGATGGCTCGAGGATGGAGGTTGAACAGTTTTCCGGCCTCCACAGCGGCCCACTGTTCATCCTCGAGTCACCCGCCGGACATCCCCACGCCGCCACGCCTCCTGAACTGGGCGAACGGCCCGCGTCCACAGAATCCACAGTGCCTACTACTACTTCAGTTCTTCTTCTTTAGATTTCTTCTTGAAAACAGGGTGTGTGGAAACTCGGCTCGGGGACCGACGGATCGATTCGCGGCGGTCCACATCCGAACGAAGCAGGGAGCAGAACGGATCCGGCCCTCCGGCGACGACGCACCGGGTGAGGGGGTGACGTAGTCATCGCCCGCTTGCGCGGGTACGGTTTGATGTCGGTCGCCTGTGCCACACTGCGGTGCGTACGGGCGAGCCGTTCCGACCGCATTGCCGCGCGAACCACGCTGTTGTATGAACCACGCTGAGCACCACGGCGTCGAACAGATCACGACCGATCGAGACTGGGAGAGGACATACCGAGCGATGGAGCTTGCAAGTATGAAGTTTCGGGTCGCTCGCGAGGATTTCGCGGAATCCGTCGCCTGGGTGGCCCGTAGCCTGCCGTCTCGCCCGCCCGTGCCCGTCCTGGGCGGTGTGCTGCTGGTGGCCGACGAGGACGGCCTCACGGTCTCCGGATTCGACTACGAGGTCTCCGCGCAGATGCGCGTCGCCGCCGAGGTGGCCGGCCCGGGACAGGTGCTGGTCTCCGGTCGCCTGCTGGCCGACATCACCAAGGCACTGTCCAACAAGCCGGTCGACGTCTCGGTCGACGGCACCCGTGTGCTGATCGCCTGCGGCAGCGCCAAGTTCTCGCTGCCGACCATGCCGGTCGAGGACTATCCCCAGCTGCCCGAACTGCCTCCGCAGACCGGCGAACTGGGTGTGGATCTGTTCTCCGAGGCCGTAGGCCAAGTGGCGGTCGCCGCCGGTCGCGACGACACGCTGCCCAT
The DNA here is from genome assembly GCF_000308375.1 of Nocardia aobensis NBRC 100429. Lineage (GTDB taxonomy): Bacteria > Actinomycetota > Actinomycetes > Mycobacteriales > Mycobacteriaceae > Nocardia > Nocardia aobensis. The sequence goes on from NZ_BAFQ01000210.1 coordinate 36,925, forward strand.
GCTGACCGGTATCCGCGTCGAAATCGACGGCTCCCAGGTGGTTCTGGCGGCCACCGACCGCTTCCGCCTCGCGGTGCGGCATCTGGAGTGGCAGCCCGGTCGCCCGGATGTGGAGACCGCGGTCCTGGTCCCGGCGCGCACCCTGTCGGAATCGGCGAAGACGCTCGGCGCCTCCGATGCGCCCGTCCAGCTGGCCTTCGGCACCGGAACCGACGGACTGCTGGGGATCGTCAACGGTGGCCGCCGGACCACCACCCGGTTGCTCGACGCGGAATTCCCCAAGTTCCGCCAATTGCTCCCCAAGGAGCACACCTCGATCGCGACCCTCCAGGTGAGCGCGCTGATCGAGGCCATCAAGCGCGTAGCCCTGGTGGCCGAGCGCGGCGCCCAGGTGCGGCTCGAGTTCTCCGATCAGGGTCTGCAACTCTCCGCCGGCGGTGACGACGCCGGTCGCGCCGAGGAATGGCTGGAGGCGGAGTTCCGCGGTGAACCGCTGACCATCGCTTTCAACCCCGGCTACCTCAACGACGGTCTGTCGGCGCTGCATTCGGACCGGGTGACCTTCGGTTTCACCACTCCCAGCCGCCCGGCCGTGATGTGCCCGACCACCGACGACGAACCGGAACTGTCGGACTCCGGCGCGTTCGCGGCGCTGTCGAGCGACTACATCTACCTGTTGATGCCGGTTCGTTTGCCCGGCTGATCGATCCGATCCCCATGGTTCCCGCCTCGCCGGCCGCGATACGACCGGCGAGGCGGCATTCGTTCACCCCGACCTGTGGAGATGTTGATAAACCTGTGAAAAACCCCGGGCGCGTGTGCATTTCGACCCGTCCGTCACAAAGTGCCTGGTGACGGCGGGTTCAGCTATGCACATCCGGACGCTCACACTGCGTGATTTCCGCTCCTGGGAGCACGCCGACCTCGAATTACCCACAGGCAGAACCGTTTTCCTGGGGGCGAACGGCAACGGTAAGACCAATCTCGTCGAGGCAGTCGGATATCTGTCCACACTCGGTTCCCACCGGGTTGCCGGTGATGCCCCGCTGATCAGGTTGGGGCAGCAGCGATCTCGGATCGGCGCGACCGTCGTCAACGGTGGCCGCGAACTGCGCATCGATGTGGAGTTGAACCAGGGCGCCGCCAATCGCGCGCAGATCAACCGGTCGCCGGTGCGCCGCACGCGCGAGATTCTCGGCATCCTGCAGACCGTGTTGTTCGCGCCGGAGGATCTGGCGCTGGTCCGCGGCGATCCCTCCGAGCGCCGCCGTTTCCTGGACGAACTGGCCACCGCCCGGCTGCCGCGCCTGGCCGCGGTCCGCTCGGACTACGACCGCGTGCTGCGGCAGCGCTCGGCGCTGTTGAAAACGGCTGGGCGGCAGGCTCGTTCGCGCGCCGGTGCGCCGGCCGAACTGAGCACCCTCGACGTCTGGGACGGACATCTGGCCGCACACGGTGCTGAACTACTGGCCCAGCGCCTGCGGCTGGTCCACGAACTGCACCCCTATCTCGAGCAGGCATATCGGTCCATCGCACCGGAATCGCGGACCGCGGCCATCCGCTACCGCAGTTCCGCGCTGCCCGAGGAATTCCTGGATCCACAGCGTTCTCCACAGCCCGGAGATGTCGAGGCGCTGGAGGCGAATATGTTGAGCGAGTTGGCTTCCGCGCGCGGCAAGGAACTCGAGCGCGGTGTCTGCCTGGTCGGCCCGCATCGCGACGATCTGGATCTGATGCTCGGTTCGGCGCCCGCGAAAGGTTTTGCCAGCCACGGGGAATCGTGGTCGTTCGCCTTGGCCCTGCGACTGGGCGCCTTCGAACTGCTGCGCAGCGCGGGGACGGATCCGGTCCTGCTGCTCGACGACGTCTTCGCGGAATTGGATCGCCGCCGTCGCACCGCGTTGGCGGCGGTGGCCGCCGGCGCCGAACAGGTGCTGATCACCGCAGCGGTGCCCGAGGACGTGCCGCCGGAACTCGAGGCGAATCCGGTCCGGGTCGAGACCGACGGCGTCGCGGACGGGCGGACCTCGCGCATCGTCGAGCCACCGTCGCGCGCGGATGAGCCCCTCTCGGACGAGCCCACCGAAGGCCGGCACATCGGGTGACGGTGATCGGCGCATCTGTGCCGAATCGCCCCGGGTGCAAGGGGCGCGAGTTGTCGGACCCAGCGGCTAGCCTTGCCGCAATGCAGTGATCGGACGGGAAAGGAGTCGAAGGTGGCCGCAGAACCCGGGCGCGAAGACGGCTCCCCGCCGTCCGCCGTTCCCGAACCGGAACTGCGCGGTGTGGACCTGGCACGCCGTGCCCTGGAGGAGGCCCGCGCCGCGGCCCGTGCCAGCGGTAAGGCGGTCGGCCAGGGGCGAGCCTCACCGCGTAAGGGCGGGGTACGAGCCTTGCGCCGCCGCTCCGGCTGGTCCGGTGCGCGGCCCGACGAGCGCGATCCGCAACTGCTCTCCGCACTGGCCGGATCGCTGGCCAAGAGTCGCGGATGGTCGGGAAAGGTCGCCGAGGGAATGGTTTTCGGCCGGTGGTCGGCCGTGGTCGGCGACGATATCGCGGCGCATGCCGACCCGGTATCGCTCACCGACGGCGTGCTGAGTATCCAGGCCGAATCCACCGCTTGGGCCACCCAGTTGCGGATGCTGCAGGCGCAGATATTGGCGAAGATCAACGCCGCGGTCGGTCAGGGCGTGGTCACCTCGCTGAAGATCAGCGGTCCCGCCGCACCCAGCTGGCGCAAGGGCGAGCGGCATATCAAGGGGCGCGGTCCGCGCGACACCTACGGCTGATCCGGGTCCGTGAGTTTCACGTGGAACCGGTGCGCAGCATCGTCTCGTGCGGAACCACATCGGCGTAACTTTCCGGCGCGGGATCCGAGTGCCCGTCGCTGTCCGCTGAGGCTCACGGGAGCGGGTTCGCCTATAACCGGACCCGGTGGCGACCGATTTCACGCACTCACGACGCTCTCAGGGGTGTCATAGGTGCATCCTGTGCCGGGGGTACCAGTA
>NZ_BAFQ01000209.1 GCF_000308375.1 Nocardia aobensis NBRC 100429
TCGACATGCAACAGCCACCTGGCCACGAGACCGTTCTTACCGCACGGCACCGACAGCCGGTGGGACTTCGCAGGTAGTGCCTTGCGCCGACGCCGAAACAGAACTAAATTCTGGGTATGAAGATTCGAGATCGGTTGCTGCTGGCGGCCGAGCGGCAGTTCGCCGAGCACGGGACGCTCGACGCGACGCTGAGCCGGATCAGGGCCGACGCGGGAGCGAGCGTCGGCGCGCTGTACCACCACTTCCCGGACAAGGCCGATCTGTACCGCCAGGTGTGGGCCAATGCGCTGGCCGACTACCAGCGCACTTTCTGGGCGAGCATCGCCGACAGCACCGACGCCGAGAGCGGAGTCACCGCCGGAGTTACCGAGCATCTGCGCTGGGTCACCGAAAACCAGTACCGCGCAACAATTCTCATGTCACCGCGGCCCCCCGGAGTACGCGACAGCGACAGCAATCGGGAATTCCTCACCTCCGTCGCGCGCTGGTGGCGCACCCACGCCCGCTACGGCACGGTCCGAGACCTGGAATTCGACCTGCTGTACGCGCTGTGGCTGGGCCCGGCGCAGGAGTACTCGCGGCAGTGGGTGAGCGGCAGCATCCGCACCGCGCCGACCGATGTCGCCACGGATTTGGCCGCGGCGGCGTGGAAGTCGTTGCGTAACAACTGACAACTCCGACAAGCAGAGGACAGTGCAGATGGACGAGGTTACCGCGTCACCACCGCGACCGGCTGGTGTATCGACCGACAAGCTCACCGTGGAGCAGGCCCGCGCGGTGCTGGCCGCGCAGCCGTTCGCGCAGCACGTCGGCACCGAGATCACCGAGTTCGAGGGCGGTGCGGCCACTTTGGTGATCGACGTGGGTCCCGAGCACGCTCAGCAGTTCGGTTTCGTGCACGGCGGGGTGATGGCCTATCTGGCCGACAACGCGCTCACCTTCGCCGCCGGATCCGCGCTGGGCCCGAACGTACTGACCGGCGGCTTCACCGTCACCTACCTGCGCCCCGCGCGGGGCGGGCGGCTTCGCGCGCACGCGACGGTCACCGACGCCACCCGCCGCCAAGCCGTCACCCGCTGCGAGATCTATTGCGACAGCGATGGTTCCAGCACGATATGTGCCGTCGCGCAGGGCACGGTGCGCGTGGTCGAGCGAGCTCTGCCCACCAACGGATCACGTGAGCCGTAGGCGGGGATTACCGCGGGCGCACCGGCGGGGAACCCTTACGCCGCCGCACCGCACGTAGGATTTCGGCATCACGACCATGAGGATGTGCCGATGACCGAATCCCCGGACCGCCGCCCGGACATCGCCCGTGACCGGCCGGCCCCCACGGTACGCATCACCGACCACGAACGCGCCCAGGTCGAGCGGCTGCTGCGACTGGCTCTGAACGACGGCTCCCTCGATCTCGCCGAGCTCGACCGGCGCCTGGCCGTCGCCTACGCGGCGGACACCCGTGAGGAACTCGCCGCGGTCACCGCCGATCTGCCCGTGGCGGCCGCGCGCGAACCCCTGGTGCTGAGCACCGTCAGTGGTTCGCTACGCAAGGACGGCCAGTGGATCGTGCCCGCCGAGATCACCGTCTCCGCCGCCTCCGGTTCGGTGCGCCTGGACTTCACCGAGGCGATCTGCCCGCACGCCGTCGTGGACATGCACGTCGGAATCGCCTCCGGCAGTCTGCGATTGACCGTCCCGCGCGGCTGGCAGGTGGATCTGGACCGGGTGTCCTTCGTCAGCGGGAAGGCGAAGAACCGGGTGACCGAACCGCCGCTGCCGGGCTGTCCGACACTGCGCGTCGACGGATCGATCACCTCGGGCTCGATCCGAGTCCGCTACCCGAAACCACCCCGCCGCTCCTTCTGGGCTCGGTTGCTGCGCCGCCCTCGCCGGTGACCGAGCACGGCGAGCGGCAGACCGAAACACGGCGAGGGGCCGTTCACCCGAAAGGTGAACGGCCCCTCGACTCGTAACAGCCGGTCGTCCGGATCAGGCGCTCGCGGCGAAGGCCTGGTAGGCCGGTTCGGTGACCGGTTCGATGGCGTAGGCCAGGATGTCGGCCACGTCGGCGACGGGGCGGACGTCCAGGGCGGCCAGCACCTCGGCGGGGACCTCGTCCAGGTCCGGCTCGTTGCGGGCCGGGATGAACACGGTCTTCAGGCCGGCACGCTGGGCGGCGAGCAGCTTCTGCTTCACACCGCCGATCGGCAGCACCCGTCCGTTCAGCGTGACCTCACCGGTCATGCCGACATCCCCGCGCACCTGCCGGCCCAGGGCCAGCGACACCAGGGCGGTGACCATGGTGACACCCGCGGACGGACCGTCCTTGGGCACCGCACCGGCCGGGAAGTGGATGTGGATGTTGCGATCCAGCACCTTCGGCTCGATGCCGATCTCTTCCAGGTGCGAGCGCACATAGGTCAGTGCGATCTGCGCGGATTCCTTCATGACGTCACCCAGCTGACCGGTCAGGGTCAGCGAGCGTTCGCCGTCGGCGGCATTGGCCTCGATGTAGAGGACGTCGCCGCCGGCGCCGGTGACTGCCAAACCGGTCGCCACGCCGGGGACCGAGGTGCGTTCCACCGAATCGGGGGTGAAGCGCGGGCGGCCCAGGTAGTCCTTCAGATCACCCAGACCGATCACCAGTGACTCGGAACCTGCTGCGACACCGGCCTTTTCGCCGTAGCCGAGGGCGGGATCGTAGCCCAGGTCGATCACCGTGGCATCCGAATCACCGTCCGCGACCGTCTGCGCACCGATCTCGTCCTGCGACAACCGAGTCGCGGCCTTGCGCAAGGCCTTCGCGAGCAGTCGCTCCAACTGGCGCACACCGGCTTCCCGGGTGTAGTTGGCGGCGATCTCCCGCAGGGCCTCGTCGGTGAACGACACCTCCTCGGCGGTCAGCGCGTTCCGTTCCAGCTGCCGCGGCACCAGGAAGTCGCGGGCGATGGCCACCTTGTCGTCCTCGGTGTACCCGTCGACCGTGATCAGCTCCATGCGGTCCAGCAGCGGGCCGGGAATGGTCTCCATAACATTCGCGGTCGCGATGAACAGCACATCGGACAGATCCAGGTCCAGATCCAGGTAGTGGTCGCGGAAGGTGTGGTTCTGCGCCGGATCCAGCACCTCGAGCAGCGCGGCCGCCGGATCACCCCGGAAGTCGGAGCCGACCTTGTCGATCTCGTCCAGCAGGACAACGGGATTCATCGAACCCGCCTCCTTGATGGCACGCACGATCCGGCCCGGCAGGGCGCCGACATAGGTCCGCCGGTGACCGCGGATCTCGGCCTCGTCGCGCACACCGCCCAGGGCGACGCGCACGAACTTGCGGCCCAGGGCCCGCGCCACACTCTCACCCAGCGAGGTCTTACCGACACCGGGAGGTCCGGCCAGCACCATCACGGCACCGGAGCCACGACCGCCGACGACCTCCAGGCCACGTGCGGCCCGGCGGGCGCGCACGGCCAGGTATTCGACCATACGGTCCTTGACCTCTTCCAGACCGTGGTGGTCGGCGTCGAGTACCGCGCGGGCCGCCGAAACATCGGTGCTGTCGGTGGTTTTCACCGCCCACGGCAGATCCAGGACGGTATCCAGCCAGGTGCGGATCCAGCCCGATTCCGGACTTTGATCGCTGCTGCGCTCGAGCCGGTCGACCTCGCGCAGCGCGGCCTCGCGGACGTTGTCGGGCAGCTCGGCGGTCTCCACCCGGGTGCGGTAGTCGTCCGCGCCGTCGGGCTCGCCGTCGCCCAGTTCCTTGCGAATCGCGTTGAGCTGCTGACGCAGCAGGAATTCCCGCTGCGACTTCTCGACGCCCTCGCGCACATCCTCACTGATCTTCTCGGTGACCTCGACCTCGGCGATATGGTCCTTGGTCCACCCGATCAGCCGGGTCAGCCGCTCGGCGACATCGGGAGTGCCGAGCAGTTCGCGCTTCTGCTCATCGGTCAGATACGGCGCGTAGCCGGCGGTGTCGGCCAGGGCCGACGGATCGGTCAGCCGGTTGACCACGTCGATGACCTGCCAGGCCTCGCGACGCTGCAGCACCGACACGACCAACTGCTTGTATTCGGCGGCCAGTTCCTTCGTGTGCGCATCGGGTGCGGGGGTGTCGACCGGTTCGGCCTCCACCCACAGCGCGGCGCCCGGACCGGTGACTCCGTGCCCGATCCTCGCCCGCTGCTCGGCCTTCAGCACCGCGGCAGCGGCGCCACCGCGCATCCGGCCGACCTGTTCGATGGTCGCGATCACACCGTAGGCGGCGTAGCCCTCGTCCAGACGCGGTGCGAGCAGCACGGAGTCCGACTTCGCGGCCCGTGCGGCGTCGATGGCGGCCTGTGCGGATTCGTCGAGCTCGATGGGGACGACCATGCCCGGCAACACGACCGGATCGGTCAGAAACAGCACCGGCAGACGCTGTGGAGTACTCACAGATTCAGCCCCTTCCAAAGCATGCCCCGGATCCTGTGTTTCTTCGCCTCCAGGGTTGAGCGCTACCTACTCAACTACAGGGTGTGCCGAGTTGTTCCGACCCCTTGTTCACCGGCAGCGAACGAGGCGTGACCGGCGCCGGCCGCATCCGGGCCGACCTCGAGCGAAGGTCATTCGCGGGGGAGCCGGTGATTTAAACTCGACCGCGTGGCGATTCCCTCCCCGTCCGAACCGGCCCCGATCGGGGGCCGGCAGGCGCGGTGGCAAACGCACAACGACAATCGGCGGGGGCGGATCGTCGGGGCGTTGATCCAACTGCTGGAGGAGTCCGGCGGCGGCGAGATCTCGATGCAACAGATCGCGAAGCGGTCCGGATTGGCGAAATCCGTGGTCTATCGCCAGTTTTCGGGGCGCGACGAACTGGATCGGCGGGCTCGGAGCGTGATCGCCGAGCAGTTCGTCGATACCGTCGACGCGGCGCTGGACATCTGGGACGGATCGATTCATCGGATCCTGCATCGCACGGTCGCCGCGGTCGCGGACTGGCTCACCGAGCATGCGCGGCTGTACGACTTCGCACGCAGCGGGCCGGCGATGGGCGACCCCGACGATGTGGACGCGCTCAGCAGTATCAAGGCCACCATCGCGGCGCGGACCCGGCTGCTCGTGTCGAGCCTGGCGGGGGTGATCGGGGTGGTCGACGAGGCCACGGCCGACACGATGACCTTCGCCATCGTGTCGATGACCGAGGCGACCGTCGGCCGCTGGGCCCGCGATCCGGACCCCCTGCTGAGCCGCGAACAGCTGATCTCCGAGGTCGCCGGCTACGCCTGGAGCGTGCTCGACGGCGCGGCCCGCGCCCACGGGTTGACCCTGGACCCCGAACTGCCGCTGATCGAACTCATCAACGCACTGGCCGAGGGAGTCGACGACATCCCCTGATCGGGCGCGCCGAGTTTCGGCCGGTCAGGCCGCCAACCAGCCGACGAGAGAACCGACCACGGGCAGCCGCTCCGCCACCGCGGTCGCAGCGTTCCGCCGCTCGGGCTCACCGCGATACCTCGACGTATCACCGTCGACGTGCAGCAGTGTCCACAGCTTGCGCGTCACCGGATTCATCAAGCCGAGTTCGTCGGCGAGTTTGCGCATATCGCCGAAGTAGCCGGATAGGATCCGGCGCGAATTCGGGGACCGCCAGAAGGCGTCCTCGATCACCTCGCGTGGAATGTCGAATTCCTTCGCGAACGAGCGCGGTGGCGCCATGATCTCACCGGCCAGCCAGCGCATCGTGATCGGAAAAGCCAACGCGCACATCGCCTTACCGAACGGACTCATCCGCTCGATATGCGCCTTCAAGAACTCACCGGCGAAGGAGATGTGCCGGGCTTCCTCGGCGATGTGGATCTGCATGGTGCGCAGCACCGCCGGGGGCATCGACTCGCCCTCCCGGATGATCGCCTTCTGATAGTGGTCGATCGGCTCCTCACCACCGAGGATGCCGATGAACAGAATGGCGTGCGCGTAGCCGCCGGCCACGCCGATGAAAGGCGACAACGCGCGGAACAGCGGCCGCATCCCCGGGACGTCCACGCCGATCCGGTTGATCAACTCCTGGAACATCTGGATGTGGTTGCACTCTTCGGTCATCTCGTGCAGGCAGTAACGAAACTCCGGAGATCCGTTGGGGAGCTTCATGATGTACTGCATCATGCCGCGGATGAGGATGCTCTCGAAGGCGGCGCCGACCTTGATCACGTTGGCCGTGCGCCACTTTCCGATCTCGATCCTGCGCTCCAGCGGCAACGACTTGTACCAGTCGGTTCCGCCGAGCGGGTCGAGCTCCGGCGACAGCACCCATCTCGGATCGTCGGGATCGATCGCCAATTCCGGCGAATCCCAATCGATATCGAGATAGGGGTCGAAATTGCGATGGACCGACCCCTCGGACAGGATCGCCAGCATCTCCCGGTAGTCCGGGCCGAATATGTCGGTACGAATGGATTTCGACAGCGTCATCGATGTCTCCTCTGCTCCGCGGAACCCCCGCACCCGGTCGGCCCGGCGAGCGGGCTTCGCAGTGTGGCTCATCGGGCCTCCTAGCTCCCGGCCCCGAGGCTCGGCCCCGGCGGCGGTCGACACCCAGCAGGTGTGATCCTTCGAGGATATATGGGACTCGTAGTCCCACACAATCCCCGGAGCCCGGCGATTCGGACGGCGCCCGCGACCGCACCCTCCCGCAACTCCGGCCGAAACCGCGATGTCGATGCGATACTCGACCGGATTCGCCGCGCATCCGACATTGCGCTACCGCGCGGGGCCCGCGGGTCCGCCCGCCCGATCCACGAGGAGTAGCCCGACATGCTGGCCGCACGCCTTCACCTGGGACCGCAACGCCGACTGGAACTCGACGATGTGCCGACGCCGGAACCGGGTCCCGACCACGTCCTGATCAAGGTCGAAGCGGCGGGTGTCTGCCTGTCCGATGTCCATCTGATCGACGGGACGCTGACCCCGGTGATGCTCGCCGGTGACGTGGTGACGCTCGGCCACGAGGTCGCGGGCACGGTCCACACTCTCGGACCGGGTGTGACCGGCGCGAGAGTGGGGGACCGGGTGCTGCTGCAGGCGGGTGAACTGCGTGACGGCGCGGTGTTCACCCGTGGTGTCGACTACGACGGCGGGTGGGCGGAGTACACCCTGGCCCGGGTCGACACCCTGGTTCCCATTCCCGACGATCTGCCCTTCGAACAGGCCTGCTTCATCCCGGACGCGGTCTCCACGCCGTGGGCCGCGATCACGGCGACCGCTCAGGTGCGGCCCGCCGAACCGGTCGGCGTGTGGGGTGTGGGCGGACTCGGCGCGCACGGGGTGCAATTGCTGCGCATGGTCGGCGCGGCGCCCATCGTGGCGGTGGATCCGCTGCCCGCGGCGCGGGAACGGGCGCTCGGTTTCGGTGCGGATCTGGCCTTCGATCCGGCCGATCCCGAACTGCGGTCGCGGATCTTCGCCGCGACCGGCGGCGCCGGTTTGGCGGCCGCCTTCGATTTCGCCGGAGTGGCGGCGGTGCGCGAACAGGCCGTCACCTGCCTGGGGCCGGGTGGGCGGCTGGTGCTGGTCGGCCTGACCGACAAGCCGATCACGATCACCGGGGGTATCGGCTTCAGCTTCTTCCAGCAGCAATTGCGCGGACACTACGGATCGCAGCCCGAACATGTCACCGAACTGGTGGGGCTGCGGCGGCTGCATCGTCTCGATCTCGCCCGTTCGGTCAGCGCGGTGCTGCCGCTCTCGGAAGCCCCGGCCGCGGTGCGGGCGCTGGAATCCAAAGAGGGCAATCCGATTCGGCTCGTCCTGCGCCCCTGAACGGGGTGCGTTTGCCCCGCCGACCAGGGCAAGTGCCGCCCCGCCGCATTGACACCGTCAGGCCCCGGTGAGAATGTGGGGTCCCAGTCAACTCGCAAGTCCGCACGGCGCAAGGGGGATCCACGATGGCGGTAGTCGCCGGCGGTGTGTTCATCGACTGGGAACAACTGACCGGGCAGTCCAAATTCGTCGTGGACCTGATCACCTTCCCGATCTTCAGCGCGGTGGCCGGCTGGCTCACCAACTGGACCGGTGTGCTGATGTTGTTCTGGCCGTTGCAATTTCGCGGCGTCCGGATTCCGGGACTGAAGGTGCTGTATCCCTATTTCCCGCGCCGGGTGCAGGTGCTGCCGACGTTCTCCGGCGACGGTAAGCGGCTCGGCTTCCAGGGCTTCATTCCCGCCCGCGCGGAGAAGATGGCCAGCATCTGCGTGGATATGGCGATCATGCGGATCGGCAGCCCGCGCGATTTCATCCACGAATTGGATCTGGAAGGTATCGCCGACTACATCGCCGACCGCGCGCACGAACAGTTGCAGCAGATCGTCGACGATGTGATGTACCGGGAGAATCCGGAACTGTGGCGGGCCGTGCCGCGGCCGGCGAAACAGATTCTCTATCAGCGCATCGACCGTGAACTGCCGAAACTGTGCCGGCGCGGTTTCGAGCAACTCGGCGACAATGTCGACCAGCTCATCGATATCAAGAGTTTCGTCATCCGCTATCTGCAGGCCAATCCGGAGATCCTCAAGGATCTGACCACTACCATCGCCGCGCCGGAGCTGCGGTTCATGGTGCGGATCGGGTTGCTCGGCGCCCCATTCGGTGTCCTGCTGGCGCTGTATATGCATGTCCATCACGACATTCCGGTGATCGGGTGGATCCCGGGCTGGCTGGTGGTCCTGGCCGCGGCCGCCACCATCGGCGTGCTGGTGAACATGATCGCCATCAAGATGGTGTTCGAACCCGGCGATCCGCAGCCGCGCTACAAATACCTCTGGCGGCAGGCGCTGCTGGCCAAGCGGCAACCGCAGGCCGCCGACGACCTCGCCCAGATTCTGGCCTACCAGGTGCTGACCCTGCCGAATCTGGCGGCCGAACTGCTGGACGGTCCCAACGGGGACAAGACCCGCCAGTTGGTGGAACATCTGATCGCCGACGAGATCCGCACCCAACTGGGACCCACGCGCTCGGTGGTGCGCGCGGCCTTCGGTGCGCGGCAGTTCGACAATCTGCAGGTCGGCGCGGCCGGGGCCGCGGTGAGCCTGGCGCCGAGCCTGGTGCAGGACGAGGCCTTCGCCCTGGACCAGGCCAAGAAGATCGACGAATTCGCGGCGCGCAAGCTCAAACAGCTCACGCCGGGCGAGTTCATGGAGATGTTCTACGCCTCGGTCGAACAGGACGCCTGGCTGTTGTATCTGCACGGCGCGGCACTGGGCCTGGTGGTGGGTGCGGTGCACCTGCTGATCTTCGGTTGGTGAAAAATACAAGCACGCGTGCTTGCATTTTTTCAGGGGCGTTGCCATGCTTTCGGTCATGGCTGACCTAGAGGCGCTGCTCGACGACTTCGAGGCCGAATGCGCGGACCTGGACCGTCTCGTCGCGCCGCTGGATCCGGCCGGCTGGACGCGGGAGACGCCCGCCCCGGGCTGGACCATCGCACACCAGATCGCCCACCTGACCTGGACCGACGAGGTATCGACGATCGCGGCCACCGATGCCGCGGCGTTCGCCGAGCTGCTGCGCGAGGCGACCGCCACGATCGCCACGTTCGTCGACGACGCCGCCGCCGAGGTGGCGCGCACACCGGCGCCCGAACTGCTGGAACGGTGGCGTCGCGGCCGGGCCGGCTTGGCGCAGGCGCTGCGCGCGGTGCCCGCCGGCACGAAGTTGCCCTGGTTCGGTCCGCCGATGAGCCCGATGTCGATGGTGAGCGCACGGTTGATGGAGACCTGGGCGCACGGTCAGGATGTCGCCGATGCGCTGGGCGCGGAACGGACGCCGACGGCGCGACTGCGCAATATCGCCCATATCGGCGTGCGGACTCGCGATTTCGCCTACACCGTGCACGGTCGCCAGGCACCCGCGGAACCGTTCCGAGTCGAGCTCACCGCACCGGACGGGTCGGTCTGGAGCTGGGGCCCGGAGGATGCCGCGCAGCGCGTGAGCGGGTCGGCGTCGGACTTCTGCCTGCTGGTGACGCAGCGCCGGCATCGTGACGATCTCCCGCTGGTGGCCACTGGAAGCGACGCCGCGGAATGGTTGACGATCGCGCAGGCCTTCGCCGGACCCCCGGGATCGGGGCGCGAAGTGGGCCAGTTCGCCTGAAGATGTGCGCCTGAAGACTTGCGCCTGAAGAACTTCGGATAGAGCGGGCGAGCGCCGACTCAGGGTGCGACGTGCTTGTGGCCGACCGGACGCCGTTGGCCGGAGGACTTCGAGATCGCATCTCGAAGTTGACGCTCGCCAGCTTTGTCGGGTTACCCGGCGTCGTTCCGGCGCAAACCTGCGCGGCCGTCGGCCGTAGGCGGCGCACCGGCGCCCTCCGGACGATGTGAACAGCGGTTTTCACGCCGCTTCGCCCGCTGTTGTGATCTTGACCGCAGGGCCTCGGAATCCCCTGTCGACAGGCAGTAACCTGGACGTGCGTACGACTTTCAACGGTGCGGGTCGACAACGAGGGGAACCAGGGGAGAGGGAAGGACGCACCGCTATGGCTCAGTCCGCGCAGTCCCGGTCCACCGGCCAAATTCTGCAACACACCGCCGTCGTATTCGCCGGAATGGCGAGTATCGGCCTGACCGTCGCCGCCGGTACCTACATCGTCAACCAGATCGGCGGTTCCGGCCTGCCGGGCGTCATCGGTTCCGGCGAACGAGGCGACACCATCGTCCCGGCACCCGACACCCACCGATCCGAGGCGTCACCGAGCAGCACACCCACCACCGGGTCGTGGCGCCCGGCCGCCGAATCCCGTCGCCTGCCGCTCCTCGCGGCCGATGACGCGACAGCGCCGGTGCACATCGTGCCCGGACCGGCGGACCGCTCACCGAGCATCGACACGGCACCCGCGAGTTCCCGTCCGGGCGGCGTCGGGGGACGCCTGAACCTCACGGGCGAAACCTACGTCGGGGCGAATCTGTCCAGGACACAACAGCATTCGTTCGCCGTCACCCTCGACACGAATGTGCCGGCCGCCTTGGGCGCGAACGGCTCCCCGGACCCTCGGCAGGGCACCGCACAGGATGCGGTGACCCAATTCCGCACCGACGTCGACGTGCACAGTGGTGAGTTCAGCGTCGCGATGAGCGATCCCCTGCTGGGCCGCCACGACGTACAGGTCCAGCGGCACGCGCGCCCGGCTCCGGTGCCCACGTCCGGTCCGGAGCAGATTCCCGCGGACCACACCGGCGGTCCGGCCGCCGATTCCGCGGAGGCGGCAGTGATTCCGGCAGCGCCGGATTCCACGTCGGCATAGCGTTTCGACATCCTCCCGGCCGGGTACCGTCAAGGTGCCCGGCCGGTTGTCGTCTGTGCCCGCTCCCGTCGAGCACACTCGAAACGTACTGGTCGTTTGCCGCATTTGTCCTCGTCAGCGGATATCCGCCACTCGGCGCGCGGGCCGCACGTTATTCCCCGGTAACCGTTTAATAAAGAGGAATTCTGTAGTACTTTTGGGGCAAGCGTGGAACAGGGAGGGCCTATGGGCCACATCAGGTACGCGAGCGACGTCGGGGCTCCGGTGGAGGTCGCATTCACGTACACCGACAACCATCTGTTCGTCCCGGATTGGATGTTCGGTATCGCAACGTTCGAACCGGTCGGCGAAGCCGGCCACGGACCCGGTGCGGTCTATGCGGCGACGTTCCGGCTCGGGCTGTGGCATCCCACGGTCGACTGTGAGATCACCGAATACCGCCGCAACGCGGTCATCGGGTACACCCTGCGCAGGCGCCGGCCGGGGAAGGTGGCGCCTGCGCAGGACCCGGAAGCGGCCCCCGCGCTCGCGACGCTGACCCTGCGATTCGATCCGCTCGGGTACGGCCGGTCGGTGCTGACCTCGGAGGCCGAGTACCCGCCGGCGCACGGCTGGCCGGCCCGCCCGGCCGCCAAGGCCATCGATGCGCTGGCCAAGGCGGCGGTCCGTCGTAGCGAGACGCAATTGCGCAGGGAGATCGAGGAATTCCACGGCACGGATCTTGTCGGCCGGATTGCGTAGGGTACCGGTCATGATCATCGTGAGCACCGACGGATCCTGCCTGCGCAATCCTGGCGGCGCCATCGGCTGGGCGTGGGTCAATCATCAGGGCACTTCGGCCAGCGCCGGCGCGGCCTCCGGCACCAACCAGGTGGCCGAGCTACGCGCGGTACTGGAGGCGATTCGCGCGCATCCGGGCCCCGAACCGCTGTTCATCGAGAGCGATTCGCTGTACGCGATCAAATGCGCGTCGGAATGGCTACCCAGCTGGCGCCTCAACGGCTGGCGCACCGCCACCGGCAGCGCGGTGAAGAATGTGGAACTCGTCCAGTGGATCGATCACGCGATCGCCACCCGGCCGGGTCCGGTGCGTTTCCGCTGGGTGCGCGGGCATGTCGGCAACTACTACAACGAACAGGCCGACAAACTTGCCGGGGAGGCCGCCCGCGCCGCCGCGGGCCGGGCCGATGCGACCCCGAACGGCATCGTCGATCTCCCGCCGCTGCCTTCCGCGGTTCGCCCCGCCACCGCACCCGCCGAGACGATGTCCGACACCGCCGCGACGACGCCGCTGACGGTCGTCGTCACCGACAAGCCGGTGCCGAAACGCGGACGCGCGACAGCCGAAACCGCGGACGCCCTCACCCTTTTCTGACCGGGCACGCGTCAGACCAACCGAATGGCTTCCGGCGGTGGTGGGTCGGCCCACCGCCGGAGGCGCCCGGTTGCTACCACCTCGGTGGCGTGCTCACAGCCGGATCACCGGGACGAACGCGTTCCGGCCCCGCGACGGAAACCGTCACGGGGCCGGAAAGTGTTGTCCTGTAACCGGGTTCAGTTACCCGGCTGCGGAGCCGGTGCGGGCTGCGCCCCACCGTTGGCCTGCGGGCTGGTACCCGGAGCCGCCTGCGGCGCACCCGGGGCCGGGCCGGAGGGGCCCATACCCTTGGTGACCGGCGAGTCGAACTTCGCGACCAGCCACTTGCCGTCGTGCTTCTCCATCTGGGCCACGCCCGGGATGGTCAGCTTGTCCGGCTGCGGAACGGCCTGGTTGGTCTGCTCCTGCGTGATCACCAGCACCACGTTGGCCTGGCTGTCGTTGCCGGACTCCCACGCGCAGTGGATCTCGTCCAGCTTCGACTTGGCCTGCACGCTGACCATGGCCTGCTTCAGCGTGTCCGAGGCGCCGCTGAAGAACTTGCCCCACTCACCCGTAGAAAGATCGTTGACGCTCTTGAAGTAGGCGTCGAGATCCTTCGAGTCGTAGCTGGCCACGGCCTTGCCGAAATCGCACGCCGCCTTGGTCGAATCATCGCGCGCGGCGAGCTGATCCTCGCGGTTGTCGGCCTTCAGATAGAAGACCACCACCGCGGTGACCGCGGCCACCAGCAGCACGCCCGCGGCGAAGGCCGCCACGATCGGCACCCACGGAGTGCTCTTCCCGGAGGAGGGCGCACTGGCCGGGGCAGGGGCCGCCGACTTGACGGTCGCCGCATCGGCCGCGGCCGGCCCTGGGGTCTCGAGCTTCACCGTCTTGTCCGCATCGCCCGCCTTCGCGGTATCGGCACCCTTATCGGCGGCAACCGACGAGTCCGATTCGAACTTGACCGTTGCGTCCGCGGCGGTGCTGTCTTGCGCCGAGTCGACCTTCTCGGTCGACGCGGCATCGTTGTTCGCCTTGTCCTTGGCGGTGTCGTCATCGGACATGAATCGATCTGTCACCTTCCCGGCATGTGGAAACCACGCCGTATGTTTCGGGCCACTCTACTTACCGCACCGGCTTCGGGGTCCGAGCGTTCGGATCGGCACCCGACGGCATCTGCGCTCCGTTGTTCGGAACGTCGGGCCGCGGCGCGTTGGCCGAACCACGAATCTGCTGGTCCGGAGGTGCGTTGGTGCAATAGTTGTACTTCGGGAACGAACCGTCGGTCACGACACTCGGTGCGACCGGCGCGTGCGAGTACTGGCAGAACGGGCGCGGCCAGATATCGAGGATCGTATAGAACTCTCCGTCGTGGGCCGGCACCCCCATGGCCGAACTACCGACGACCAGCGACGGGAACAGCGCCCGCAGCGCCGGCAGCCGCAGCTGCGCCGCCTTGGTGACAGCCACGAAGTTGGTCGCCAGGCTGGTGATCGGATCGGTGGTCTCGTCCAGCGTCGCGC
This sequence comes from Nocardia aobensis NBRC 100429, assembly GCF_000308375.1. Classification (GTDB taxonomy): domain Bacteria; phylum Actinomycetota; class Actinomycetes; order Mycobacteriales; family Mycobacteriaceae; genus Nocardia; species Nocardia aobensis. Next base: position 14,159 of record NZ_BAFQ01000209.1, read on the forward strand.
CCAGCGACTTCATCTGCGCCGGGGCCTGGTCCAGCACCTTGCGGAGTTCGTCGTTGGCGTTGTTGAACTGGATGAACAACGTCGACGAGTTCTGGGTCAGGGTGCTCAGATCCGGCTGCGCGTTCGACGTGGTAGCCGCGATGGTGCGCAGGCTGGTGAGCAGATTGGTGGTCTGCGGCAGCAGATTGTCCAGACCGGCCGTCACCAGGCTCAGCGCATCGACCATGTCGCGCAGCTGATCCGGTCCGCCGCTGAGCGCGGTGTCGAATTCGGTGAGGATCGTGCTGAACCGGTCCGGGTCGATCTGATCGAAGAACCCGCTGGCGTTCTCCAGCACCGCCGACACCGGGGTCGGGGTCTGCACCTTCTGCGGATCGAACGGGATCACCGAGCCGTCGGTGAGGTACGGACCCTTGTCGGTTTCGGGCTGGAAGTCGATGTACTGCTCACCGGCGGCCGAAAGGGCGTGCACGACGACCTGGGTGGCCTTCGGGATCTTGTACCGGGTGTCGATCTGGGCCTCGGCCGCGATCGAGGCGCCCCGATCCGCCAGCTTGATCGAGTTCACCTTCCCGACGCGGAATCCGCGCAGGGTCACGTCGTTACCCGGTTGCAGACCGCCGGAGCGGTCGAGTGCGACCGTCACCGTGTAGGTACTGCGCAGCGGATTGATCCGCATGACGTCCACCGCCAGGTACGTCGCGCCCACGACGAACGCGATCACCAGTCCGATCGTGGACAGCAGCAGTTTGTGTCGCAGCAGCCAGCTCATCGGTGGCCCCCTGTCACTCGGCCGTAGACGATCTGCAGCACCTGGATCAAACTGCCCGCCATGTCCTGCAGATCGCGCAGATCCCAGAACTTGCTGTGCGGCGGGTCGGTGAGCAGGCCGACGTCGAGCTGGGTCAGCGTCGCGGCGACGGCGAGGGTGTTGCCCTTGAACGAGGCGTCGACCTTCGGCCGGATCTCGTGCAGGGCGTCCAGCGCCGGGCCGAGGTCGTTGCCGGCACGCGAGAGCGCGTCCATCAGCTTGTGCACATTCTCGAGCAGGCTCGCCAGCTGATCATGGCTGGTCTCGGCGTAGTCGCCGAGCGCCGCGCTGGTGGTGGAGATCTTGCCGAGCAGATCGCCGATCTGCTTGTTGTTCTCCGCGATGGCGCCGATCATCTGCGGCAGCGAATCCGCCACCTGACCCAACTGGTCGTGGTTGGCCTCGATGGTGTTGGTCAGCGCGTCGAAGCCGTTGAGCGTGCTGTCGATGCGATCGCTGTTGGCGTGCAGCGTGGTGACCACACTCGTCATCTGCTTGATCAGGCTCGCGAGCTGCTCGGGCCGGCCGCCGACCACCGAATCCAGTTCCGAGGTCAGCTTGGTCAGCGCGGCCACGCCGCCGCCGTTGAACAGCATCGAGACCGAGAGCAGCAGTTCCTCGACGGTGGCGCCGGCCGAGGTGTGGTCGATGCCGATGGTGTCGCCGTCCTTCAGCATCGGCGTGGTCTCGTCGGACTTCGGCTTCGACAACGCCACGAACACATCGCCCAGCGGAGTGGCCTGGCGCAGTTCGGCGGTGGACTCGCGCGGCAGGGTGATGTCCTTGCGCACGTTCATGTCGACGATGGCCTGGTAGTTCTTGGTCGAGATGTGGGTGACCACACCGACATCGGAACCACCGATCTTGACCTTGGCCTGATCGGGCAGGTTGAGCGCGTTGGCGAAAATCGCGTGCAGGGTATAGGTCTCACCGGACTGCCCCGGTTTGGGCAGCGGCAGACTCTCCACGGTCAGACCGCAGCCGGAGGCCGCGACGGCCGCCGAGACGCCGAGGGCCAGCCAGGTGCGCCGCAGGCGCGTCGATGCCGTCATTTCGTCAGTCCCAACAGTGCGGCGGACAACCCGAGGTCGGGTCCGAAATCCTCGATCTTGCCGGTCCGGCAGCCGTCGGCCTTCATCTGAATGCGTTCACAGAACAGGCTGACGACCTCACCGGACAGTGCGGTGCCGAGCACCGCGTGCAGGCGGACGAAGCCGCGGTTGCGGTCCATCGAACGGTCCAGGTTCTGCAGCAGCAGCGGCGCCACGTCGACGGTCTCGATCACACCGGCCGCGTTCTGCCGCAGCTGGTCGGTGACCTTGGTGAGCCCGGTGAGGCTCTCCGACAGCTGGCTCTGGTACTGGCTGAAGACGCCGCTGGTGTTGGCCAGGAAGTCGTTGAGCTGGTCCAGCGTGGCCTGCAGACCGGGCGCCTGCTCGGCCAGCAGCGACGACATCTGGGTGACCTTGTTGCTGAAGTCGCGCACCGACTGGTCGTTGTCGGCCAGCATCGCGGTCAGCTCGTTGAGCTTGATGATGATGGTCGAGATGGCGTCCTTGTTGTCGACGCCGACCTTCAACGCCCCCGACAGCGCGTTGAGCGTGTCGCGGATCCGTTCACCCTGGCCGTTGACCATGTCGTAGAGCAGCGTGCCCGACAGCGGGCCCTGGGTCTGGCCGGGCGCCGGCTTCAGCGCGGCGGTGAACTGGTCGATGGTCTTGATCATCGTGTCCAGTTCGACCGGGGTGCGGGTCTGCTGCACCGTGAGGTGCGTGTTGTCCGCCAGCTTGGGCCCGCCGGTGTAGCGCGGGGTGAGTTCGATGTGCCGGTTGGTCACGATCGAGGGCGACACGATCGCCGCCGTCACATTCTTCGGGATGTCCACATCGTGGTTCACCGTCATGTGCACCTCGACGTACTCACCCTTGGGGATGATCTTGTCGACCTTGCCGACCTCGAGGCCCAGCACGGTGATCGGATTGCCCTCGAATACGCCGGCGATATTGCGGAAGTCGGCGGTGATGTGAGTCGAACCGCCGACTGCGTTCTGCACCGAACCACAGCTGCCGGCCACCAGCACCACGGCACCGATCGCGACCGTTCTGGTAGCGCGGGCCAGCCATTTGTTCAGCATCATCCCTGGCACCCCTCGATCACTCGCGCGAAGCACAACCAGTTGTCCGGGAACAGCCACGGCACACCGACCTCACCGTAGGGGCCGTTGCCGAACACGTTGTTGAACTGCCGCAGCGACGCGGGCATGATCGTCAACAGTTTGTCCAGGTTGTCCTTGTTCTTCTGCAGACCCTGGGCCATCGTGTTCAGCTGCTCGATGGTCGGGCCGAGCTGGTTGTTGTTCTCCGCGCCGATCTGCTGCAGCTGCTTGGTCAGGGTCGCGGTGTTGTTCAGCAGTTGCTTGAGCAGCTCCTGGCGTTCCATCACCCGGCCGGCAATGGCCTCACCCTGGGTGATCACCAGCAGCACGCTGTTGCGGTTGTCGCCGAGGATCCGGGTGACCTTGTCCAGATCCTTCAGCAGACCGTCGACCTGGTCGCGCCGATCGTTGATGGTCTTGGCGAGCGCGCCGACGCTGTCGAGCGCCTGCGCGGTCAGCTGCGGCGAACCGTCGATCTGGTCGCCCAGCACCTTCAGCGATTCGGCCAGCTTCTCGGTGTCGAGCGCCTCGAACTTCGGGGTGCCGATCTGCACCACATCGGCCAGGTCGTAGGGAACCTTGGTGTTGGACTTGTGAATCCGGTTGCCCGGCAAGCCTTTCCCGTTGCCCGGGTCGAGATCGACAAAGCGCGCGCCCAGCAGCGTGGCCATCTTGATGGAGGCGCGGGCATCGGGGCCGAGCTTCACGTCGTTGTTCACGTGCAGGGTGATCAGCACGTGGTCACCCTCGAGCTTCGCCCCGGCGACCGTGCCCACCGGCACACCGGCGACGTTCACCTTGTCACCGGTCTGGACGCCGGCGGTCTGCACGAACTCCGCCTGCACGTCCTTGGTGCCGACGCCCAGCTTCTTGTAACCGCTCGAGACCACCAGCAGCACCACGATGAGGACGGCGCCGATGACGCCGAGCCAGAAGAAGCGGTTGCCCTGGAAGCGATTCTTGATTCGCGTACCGAATGTCGTCATGGGCGGCACACCGCCGAGTGGTTGGGTCCACCGATCTGGCTGACCAGACCGCGCGGCAACAGCACCCCGTACAGCGAGATGTCCAGCGTGCACAGGTAGGCGTTGGCATAGGCGCCGTCGGAGGTGAACTTACCGACATCGGCCAGAATGCCCGGCAGGTCGATCGCGGCCTGATCCAGTTTGGCGCCGTTGTTGATCAGCATGGTCAGCGCGTCGGTGGACGAGTTCTGCGCGGCCGTGATCTTCGGCTGGACCTGGTCGACCATGTTCACCAGGGAGCTGGTGGCACTCGCGATCTGGACGGTCGACGCCTGCAGGGACTGTCCCTGCTCGTAGAGCCCGCCGATCAGCGCGCGGGTCTGGGTCACCAGAGTCTCCAATTCGTCACCTCGTTTCGCCAGTCCCGACATCACGCCCGACAGTTTGGTGATCACGTCGGCCAGGATGACGTCACGTCGCTGGAAGTCACCGGCCACTGCGGCGGCCTGGGTGATGAACGAGCTCAGCGAGACACCGTCGCCCTGCAACGCCTGGATGAAGGTGTTGGTCAGGTCGTTGACCTGCTGGGGCTGCAGGGTTTCGAACAGCGGCTGAAAACCGTTGAGCAGACCGGAGATATCGAACGAGGGTTCGGTGCGGTCGACCGGGATGGTCGCGTTGTTGCGCAGCGCCGAATTGTCGCCCTTGTTGCCCGGCGCCAGCGCCACATAGCGCTGGCCGATCAGGTTTTGGTATCGGACAAGGGCTTTGGTGTTGCCGTACACGGTCTGATCGGTCTGCACGATGAACGACACCTTGGCCTGGTGCTGTCCCTCGACCTCGATCTTGGTGACCTTGCCGACGCGCACGCCGGCCATCCGGACGTCGTCGCCCTCACGCAGGCCCAGCACATCGGTGAAGATCGCCGAGTAGCTGTGGGTGGAGCCGTTCACGGTGCGCGCCAGCGTATTCCAGATGACCACGGTCACCAGGACCGAGACGATGGCGAAGATACCGAACCCGATCAGCGGTTTGCGAATTCCTCTCATCAGCTGGCACCGCTTTCGGAAACTTGCAAGGTTCCACCCCTCAGGATCGAGCTCAGCAGCAGATATTCGGCAGTCGTCGGATCCCGGCCGAGCAGCGCGCTCATCGCGTCACGTCCGGTGTAGTAGGCGATCGGCCCCGCGGTGGGCTTCTGCCCGTCCGCGGCCGGAGCAGCGGCCGGAGCCGGCTGCGGCGCGGGGGCCGCGGGCGCACCCGGCAGGCCGGGCAGCTGCGGGAACAGACCTTCCAGCGGAGTTCCGGCGAACGGGTTGCCCGGCTTGGGCGCCTGCTGCGGCGCGGCCGTCTGCGCGGTGTCACCGGTGGTGACGCCCGGGATGGCGGGCAGGCCCGGCATCGGCGGCAGCTTCGGCAGTCCCTGCGACGCGTCCAGCGTGCGCGGCTTCAGGGCCGGCGTCGGCGGGCCGATATCGGCGACCACCGGGGCGGTGCCACAGCTCGGCGCCGCCATATCGCCGTAGCGCGGGCAGTCGGAGCGGTCGTACGGCTTGTACGGCGTGAAGGTCAGCCCCGCGTTCCAGATCATCTGCTGCTGCGGACCCCAGTGGAAGGTCGTGCTCAGCTTGCGGACCGACGTGTTCAGGTTCGCGATGGCCTGCGGGATCGCGTCGGGGTCCTCGGTGAGCGCACCGAACATGTCGCCGGTGCCCGAGGTCAGCTGCTTGCCGACGTCGGGGTTGCGGGCGAACAGGTTGTTGACCTTGTCGATGGTCGCCGAGGTGCCGGTGATGAGGCCGGCCAGTTCGCTGCGCTTGTCGGCGATGGTCTGCGCGGTCTTGACCGATTCCGAGAGCGTCGTCATCAGATCCGGCGCGGACTGGTTGAGCGCGTGGAACGAGGCGGAGAAATCGTTCAGCGTGCCCTCCGGATTCGGCACCGCGGCCCGGACCTGGGTGAACCAGTTGTCGAGGCGCTCCACGGTGGAACCCGGGACCCGGCCGCTGCCGTCCAGCGCATAGGACAGGGTGCTCAGCACCCGGCCCAGCTGCATGGGGTCGATCTTGTTCAGGATCGTGCGGACCGTGGTGAGCGTGTCCTGCAGCGCGATGGTGCCCTGGCTGTGGTCCTCGGCGATCTGTGAACCGGCCTTCAGGGAGGCGTTGTCGGGACCGTTGTAGACCAGTTCGACCGAGGTGACGGCGAACAGGTTGCTGGGGACGACGCGGGCGGTGACATTGGCCGGGATATCGGAGATGTAGTCCGGCTTCATGTTGATGTGCACCCGCTGCAGCTCGCCCTTGGCGGCCACCGACACTTCCTCGACCGCGCCGACCAGCACGCCGCGGAACTTCACGTCGGCCTGGGCGGGCAGTCCGTCACCGGTGGTGGTCAGGTTGGCGGTGACCTCCACCTTGGGGTTCAGGATGTAGCCCTTGTAGCGGGCCATCAACAGGGTCAGCGCCGCGGCGATGACGACGATTCCGCAGACGCCCGCGATGAGCAGCTGCCGCATCGTCGGTCCGCGGCCACTCGGATCGATGATCATTTCTCGCCCCCTATCCCGAGATCCTGATGCCCGGGTTCACGCCCCAGATCGCCAGCGTCATGAACAGGTCGGCGAAGACGACCGCGATGATGCAGAGCTTGATCGCCCGGCCCGCGGCCACACCGACGCCCTCGGGACCGCCCGAGGCGAAGAAGCCGTAGTAGCACTGGATGAAGGTCGTGATCGCCACGAAGAGAATGGCTTTCAGCAACGACCACAGCACGTCGTGCGGTACCAGGAATTGATAGAAGTAGTGCTGGAAGGTGCCCGAAGCCGTGCCGCCGATGAATCCGACCGTGATGGAACACGACAGGTAGGCGACCGGCAGCGCCAGGCAGTACAGGGGCACGATCGCGATCATCGCGGCGATCATCCGGGTGCTGACCAGATAGGGCAGCGGCCGGATCGCCTGCGACTCCAGCGCGTCGATCTCCTCGGCGATGCGCATCGAACCCAGCTGGGCGGTGAAGCGGCAGCCGGCCTGTGCTGCGAAGGCGAGGGTGGCGAGCATGGGCCCGAGCTCACGGGTGGTCGCGAAGGCGGAGATCGCACCGGTCAGCGGGCTCAAGCCGAGCAGGTTCAGCGAGGTGTAGCCCTGGATGGCGACGGTCATACCGCCGAAGGCACTGAGGATCAGGACCACGCCGATGGTGCCACCACCGACGATCAGACTGCCGTTACCCCAGGTGACGTCGGAGAGCAGCCGCCAGACTTCCTTCGGATAGTGCTTGAGCGCCAACGGCATCGAGCCGATCGAGCGCAGGAAGAAGAAGACCTGGTGACCGACCCGTGCGAGCCAGTCTCGCGGAGCGCCGGCGGAGCTGCGGATCCGCTGCAGAGGCCGCAGTAGCGGCGGAACATAAGTTGACGACACCGGCTCAAACCATCTGTGGGGGGAACAGGGCGTTGTAGATCTGCGTGATGATCAGATTCGTGCCGAACAGCATCAGCGCGGACAACACCACGGCGGTGTTGACCGAGTTCGCGACACCACCCGGGCCGCCGCGGGTGTTCAAGCCCGAATCACACGCGATGATCGCGGCCAGCAGGCCGAAGATCAGGGATTTGATCAACGCCACCAGCAAATCGCTGGTCACCGCGAACGACGCGAACGTGCCGATATAGGAGCCGGGGGTGCCGTTCTGGGCGAAGATGTTGAAGATGTAGCCGGTCAGGAAGCCGACGAAGATCACGAAGCCGCACAGCAGCACCGATACCAGCATGGCGGCGCCGAGCCGGGGAGCCACGAGCCGGCGCATCGGGTCGACGCCCATGACCTTCATGGCATCGATTTCCTCGCGGATGGTGCGGGAACCGAGGTCCGCGCAGATCGCCGAGCCGACGGCGCCGGCGATCATCAGGGAGGTGACCAGCGGCGCGCCCTGCTGAATGATGCCCAGCCCGTTGGCCGCGCCGATGAACGAGGTGGCGCCGACCTGCTGCGCGACCGAACCCACCTGAATGGAGACGATGACGCCGATCGGAATTGCGACCAGCAAGGTGGGCGCGGCGGCCACGCTGGCCATGAATGCGCACTGCCGGACGAATTCACCGAACGGGAAGCGCCGGCGGAAGATGGCGACGAACAGTTCCGCGACCGCGGAGAAGCCCATCGTGATCTGTCGTCCGAAGGTCTCGAGGGACCGCTTGGGGTGATCCTGCCAGTACGCCTTCGTCCAGTCCGCCGCGGCACTCATTCTCGATGGTGAACTAATTGCCCCCGACCCGTCCGGACCGTTGGTGACTTGCACTGGCTACCCCTCTCGACGCCGGTTACCCGCCCCGACGACTGTTTCGCTTGAGGCACCTTACTACGGAGTTAGGAAAAACACAGCACAAAGTGTGGCTGCGGTCATAGACCCAGATCACGTTGGTTCCCGGCCTGTGATCGGGCCCACCGGACTGGTATCGATCACAATGAACACGACCATTTCCTAGAACAGGTTCTAGTTTCCTGATCGAATGTCCAACTCGAGATCCGATACCCCTTTTATCGGATTGAAATTCTCGTTATTAAGATTTGCCCCGAATACTGACGAAAGCCTATAGCGAGTGCCCGCGAAACAGCGGTCGTCGTGAGCAGGTGTCGCATCTCGTCGGCCTCGTACGCGTCGTCGCGCGGCCACGGCATCGATCCAGCAAACTGCATGGCCATACCGGGCGCACTCGGGCCCGAGAACTGCAAGGATGTAGTACGACAAGGCTGATATCGTGCGGACTTCCGACGTCTGGAGGGAAATGTTCAACAAACTCGTCAGGGCGGCTCATGCCGCCTTCGCCGTTGCTCTGGGCGCGGCGCTGCTCGGGACGGGCGCGGGGGTCGCGCAAGCCGGTCCCGGATCGCCGGTTATCGGCGGCGGCTCCGGAATCATCATCGACAACCAGTTCGAGTGCACCATCACGACCATCGGCCACGACGCCGGAGGCCGCCTGGTCGGCCTGACCGCCGGTCACTGCGGCGAGGCGGGTTCGGAGGTGTGGTCCGAGCAGGACCGCGGCGCCGGCGTGATCGGACATTTCGTCTACTCCAATCACGACCTGGACTATGCGGTCATCCAATTCGATCCGGGCCACGTCACTCCGGTCAATCGGATCGGCAACGTGACGATCACCAACGTCGGGGCACCGGCCCAGTTCCCCGCCATCGTCTGCAAGGAAGGCCGGACCACCGGTAACACGTGCGGCCTGGCCTTCGGCGACGTCTTCCAGACCGACGAGACGTGGGCCGAGATGTGTGTCGTCGAGGGCGACTCCGGCGCCCCCGTCGTGATCGGCACCACCCTGGTCGGCATGGTGAACGCCTACCTGGCGGTGGCCTGCTTCGGCCCCGAGGTGGGTACCAACATGTCGGCGATCGTCAACGACATGAATGGACGCGGTGGCGTGGGGGCGGGCTACGCGCCGATCTGATCGGCGGCACGACAACCCTTGTAACGGGCGGCGATTCGGGTATGACATCCGAGTCGCCGCCCGTTTTCCGTGTCCGGGGCGGGGCCGGCCGCGTGGCGCGGATCGGGTCGGCCGCCGCGGGGTCCGGTTATGGTGAGGTTTGCCGGCCCGAAAGGAGCACTCCGTGAAGGTGACGAGCGCGATCACAGGTTGGGCCGTCGCGGCCGGGGCCGTAGTGTGCGGGGCCACCGGCACCGCCTCGGCAACCACCGTGCACTGTGATGCCGACCGTAACCGCGATATCACGATCATCGCCGGTACCACGGCATGCCGTGCGACGGGCGACGATTCCGGTCATGCCCGGTCGGCGGGAATCGACGGTGTCGGCTATGCCCAGGCAACCACGGGTGCGATCGCCCTCGGCTTGGGCGCCGGCGGCGGAATCGGGGCCAGCGAGGGCGCGGCCGGACTGCCGGTCGCGGTCGGGATGGGGCCCGACGCCTTCGCCTTCACCTCCCTCGCTCCGGAGCCCGTTCCCGGCCGGATCGGGCTCTCCTTCGCGATGAACGGTTCACAGGCGCAGGTGGTTTCAGGTGAGCGCAGCGCGGTCTGCCTCGGCTCGGCGGCGCTGGCCTGGGATTCGCGCACCGGCGCGATCTGTCTCGCGACGCCGTTCGGGTTGTGGCAGGTCCCGGCCGCGCACTGAGCACGGTTCAGGAGCTCACCTACCCTGGCAGGTGGACGTAACGACGCCGCGACGATGCGGCGGCAGGAGGTCGGCACAGGTGGATTCGGCACATTCGCGGCAGGCAGCCGAGGTGGAAGCGGCGCAGGTGGCGGGGGCCGCCGATACCGACGACGCACCGCAGATGGTCATCGACCCACGATTCGTGCCGGTCGTGCACCATTTCTTCCGGCTGTTCCCCCGGCCCAACCGGGGCGGCGGCGCGTTCGCGGTCTTCCTGCACGGGCGGCCCGTCGTCGATGTGTGGGCGGGCTGGTCGGCGCCGGATCAGCGCTGGCAATCCGACACGGTGGCCTTGAGTTTCTCCACCGGTAAGGGTGTGGTCACCACGGTGCTGCATCGGATCGCCGAACGCGGACTGGTCGATTACGACGCTCCGGTGGCCGAATACTGGCCGGAATTCGCCGCGAACGGCAAACAGGACATCACCGTTCGCGAGGTGCTCTCCCATCGCGCGGGACTGCACAAGGTGCGCGGCCTGGCGACCGATCCCGACGGCATTCTCGACTACGACGCGATGATCGCGGCGCTGGCGGCCGCCGAACCGGATCCGCGGCGGTTACAGGGGTCGGGATATCACGCGGTGACCTTCGGCTGGCTGGTCGCCGAAATCGTGCAGCGGGCGACCGGCGAGCCGTTCACCGAGGTGTTGCGACGCGAAATCGCCGAACCGCTGCAGACCGAGGAGTTCTGGTACCGGGTCCCCGAGTCCGAGCGGTACCGCATCGCCCGCACCTTCCCGCGGTTGCGTATTCCCGGGCTGCGCTGGGATACCGCCTCGAAGGTGATCTCCCGCAGCCGCACGGTCGGTGCGATCGCCGAGGCCGGGATGCCGGCCGGCTTCGATGTACTGGTGGGCGATCCGCGCGTGCACGACGCGGTGATGCCCGGCTTCAACGGGGTGTTCTCCGCTCGTGCCCTGGCCCGGATGTACGGCGCCCTGGCGAACGAGGGCCGGGTGCTGCTGCCGGACCGAACCTGGAGCGAACCGCTGCTGCGCCCGGAAACCATCGAGAACATCAATCATGTGCAGCGCAGCGAACATCGCGACTACGTCATCGGCGTACCCGTGCCGTTCACACTGGGATATCACCGGCCGCCGATCGCCTCGCGGCGCCCGCTGCGCCGGGCGTTCGGCCACTACGGCGTGGGGGGTTCCGGTGCGTTCGCCGATCCGGAATCGGGCATGTCGGTCGCCTTCGTCACCAATCGCCTGGGTAATTCGCTGAACACGATCGGCGACGGGCGGCTGGCTCGATTGGCCGCAGAGGCCCGCGCGGCACTCGGCTGACGGGGGCGCGGACGGCATCGAACCCGGGCCGTGGCTGCTTCGTGTGCTGGGTATGCGCGCAGCAACAGCAGGCCGGCATCGCACTCCGCAGATTTCCGGCGAACGGGCCGTACCCCGGCAACCGCGGTGGGTCGCGGCGCACGCGCTGGCGGCCGGAATCGATTTCGATCGGTACTTCCGGCTGCGCCGCGCGCGCGACGGCGATCCGTTTCTGGTCCGCTTCCCGGGATTCGGCGCGGTATTGTTCACGGGGACACCGGGTGGCACGAAGGAATTTCTCCGCTCGCCGATCGGAATTCTGCATCCGCCGCAACCGAATCCCATTGAACCGCTTATCGGTTCGGCCTCATTGATACTCGCTCGTGATCAGCGTCATCGCAGTGATCGCACGGTACTGACGCCCGCATTTCATCGCGCCCGAATTGCGCAGTACGGCACGGTAATTCGGGACAGCACCCGCGACGAAATCGCCGGCGCCGGCGCCGGTCCCGCATGGCTGCCGGGAACGGTGATCGATGCGCGGGTGGCGGCGCGGGCGCTGACGTTGCGGGTGATCCTCACGCTGATCTTCGGCGCCGACGATCCGCGCCGCCGCGACATCTACACCGCCGCGGTCGGCGACTTCCTCACCGCCTTCACCGGACCGCTGATGCTGGTTCCCGCGTTGCGGCACAGCGCATTCGGCTTGTCGCCGTGGGACCGGTTCGCGCGGGCGCGCACCCGGCTGGACGCATTGCTGGACGCCGATATCGCCGCGCGGCGGGAGACAGGCACGCCCGGTGACGGTGCGCTCGGCGTGCTGTCGACCGCTCGCTACGAGGACGGCGGCGGGGTGAGCGATGCCGATCTGCGCGAACAACTGCGCACGCTGTTGGTGGCCGGTCACGAGACCACGGCCACGAGTCTGGTGTGGGCGCTGTTCCGGTTGCACCGCGACCCCGGCGCGCTGGCTCGGTTGCGCGCCGAAGTGAGTGCCGCGGGACCCGACGCCGATCCCGAGGAGCTGGCCGGTCTGCCGTATCTGAATGCGGTGTGCCAGGAGACTTTGCGACTGCATCCGCCGGTGCCGATCGTGCTGCGGCGGCTCACCGGACCACACACGGTATGCGGGGTGGAGTTGGCCGAGGGGGACACGATGGGTGTCGCGATCCCGCTCGTGCACTCCGATCCCGGCACCTGGGACGAGCCCGAGCGGTTCCGGCCGGAGCGGTTCCTGGACCGCCGCTACGGACCGTTCGAATACCTGCCCTACGGCGGCGGCCATCGCCGCTGTCTCGGCGCCACCCTGGCCGACTACGAGTTGCGAATCGCGCTCGCCACCATCGTGAGTCGCGTCGAGTTGTCACTGCTCCCGCGCTATCGTCATGGCCGAATTCCGCGCTCGGTGCCGCACAACATCGCGACCGGTCCGCATCGCGGGATCCGCTTCACGGTGGAGGGAATCCGCCACCACTGAAGTGATTTGCCTCACAATGAGGTTTGCTGGGTATCGACTCGGCTCTCATCCCCCCGCCCGGACCTCGAACCCGACTCGCCGATGCGAACGGGACTTTCACCCTGTCACCACTGCGCCACTCGCCCATGGTGACTGATCACACAGGTGTGGTGCGGACTTCATAACTGGCGGAACGCAATTGGCCGATGCCCGCGAGAGATGTAGTAATGGATGCCGGGCCGGGGCCTGATAGACCGTTCGCGCACAGGCGCGCGAATATTCCTGTGCGCCGTGGCGCGCGATCTAGGTGGGAGAGGACGTAACGGCTGTGCGCACCACAACCTGTCGGAAGCCCGTTCGGGACGAGACCAGCCTGTCCAAACGGACCGGCCTGTTAGCCCTCGCGGCAACCTCCCTGGCGGTGACCGCCGCCGGTGCCATCGCCATGGCGCCCGCCTCGGCAGCGCCGCTGTGGCCCGGTGGGCCCGATGTTCCCGGCGCTCCGGCCGTCGTGCAGGCGCCGCAGCCCGAACCCGGTGCCGCGCCGGTGAAGAACCCGCCGCCGCTGCCGCAGGCGAACTTCGCCGCGCCGAGCATCAGCCCCGGCGATGGCGACGTGGTCGGCGTCGCCCAGCCCATCATCATCAACTTCAAGGATCCGGTCGGCGACCACGCCGCGGCCGAGAAGGCCATCCGGATCACCTCCAGCAATGCCACCCACGGCCACTTCTACTGGCGCGGTGACAAGCAGGTGCGGTGGCGGCCGGAGGAGTTCTGGCCCGCCAACTCCGACATCACCGTCGAGGCCGGCGGCACCAAGGTCGCCTACAAGGTGGGCGACGCGGTCGTCGCCACCGCCGACGACGCGACCCACACGATCACCGTCACCCGCAACGGCGAGGTCATCAAGACCATGCCGACCTCGATGGGCAAGAAGGATCATGAAACCCCCAACGGCACCTACTACGTCGGGGAGAAGAACCGGAAGATGATCATGGACTCCTCGACCTACGGGGTCCCGATCACCGATCCGCAGGGCTACAAGCTCGAGGTCGAGTACGCGACCCGGCTGTCCAACAGCGGCATCTTCGTCCACGCCGCCCCGTGGTCGCTCGCCCAGCAGGGTGTGTCCGACTCCAGCCACGGCTGCCTGAACGTCAGCACCGAGGACGCCCAGTGGTTCTTCGAGAACGCGCAGAAGGGCGATCCCGTAGTGGTGACGAACTCCACCGGAAACCTCAGCGCCGGTGACGGTATGGGCGACTGGAGCTAGACTCCTCCGCCTCTCCGCCTCTCCGCGTGTTTCGCGGGCCGTGAGTGCCTTGCCGGGCATTGCCGTGTCCGGGTGGTGACGGCGAGCTCGGGGTTTGGCGGAAATGGCGGCCGTCGCGGTGTCGGACTTCTAGGATCTGCTCATGCCCGGGGTGTCCGAGAATGATCATCCGACGCCCGGTCGAGAGTTCAGGGGTTCGGTGCCTGGGGTTCTCCGGGCGTTCGCTGGGGGCAGACAGACTGCGGTGGTGCGGAGCCGGCCGGAGCGAGTATTGCCGCAGAACCGGGGGCGGCGGCGGCCGTGGGGGGATTACGGGCTGTTCTTCGTGCTGGTGGTGCCGAATCTGGTGCTGCTCGGGCTGTTCGTCTACCGGCCGCTGATCGACAACATCCGGCTCTCGTTCACCGACTGGAATCTCGCCGAACCCTTCGCGCACTTCGTCGGAGTGCGCAACTACCGCGAGTGGTGGACGCGGGCGGACACCTGGCAGATCGTCGGCAATACCGTGATCTTCACCGTCTTCGCGGTCGGCGGCAGTATGGTGCTCGGTCTCGCGCTGGCCCTGCTGCTCGATCGGAAATTGTTCGGCCGCAACGTGGTTCGCTCGGTGATCTTCGCCCCGTTCGTGATCTCCGGCGCGGCCATCGGGGTGGCGTTCCAGTTCATCTTCGATCCGGGCTTCGGCCTGGTGCAGGATCTGCTGCACCGCATCGGCATCACGAATGTGCCGGATTTCTATCAGGAACCGCACTGGGCGCTGTTCATGGTGACGGTGACCTACATCTGGAAGAACCTGGGCTACACCTTCGTCATCTACCTGGCCGCGCTGCAGGGTGTGCAGCGCGACCTGTTGGAAGCGGCCGCGATCGACGGCGCCGGGCGATGGACCACCTTCACCCGCGTCCTGCTGCCGCAGTTGCGGCCCACCACGTTCTTCCTGTCGATCACGGTCATGCTGAATTCGCTGCAGGTATTCGACATCATCAACGTGATGACCCGCGGCGGGCCGCTGGGCACCGGTACGACGACCATGGTCTATCAGGTCTACCAGGAAAGCTTCCGCAACTTCCGCGCCGGATACGGTGCCACGGTCGCGACGATCATGTTCGTGGTGCTGCTGATCATCACGCTGGTCCAGGTGCGAGTGATGGATCGAGACGAATGACGAGCACGACGGTAGCGCCGGCCGCCCGTAGCCGGCAGCGGAAACGCCTGCTGGCCAACGTTTTCGGCTACGCGGCGATGGTGTGTGTGCTGATCGTCGTCGGGGTGCCGCTGTTCTGG
>NZ_BAFQ01000208.1 GCF_000308375.1 Nocardia aobensis NBRC 100429
CCGAGTACTGGATCGACAACCTCTGCGGCACCGTCCATCTGGACGCTGCCGTCGAATCGGCCGTAAGCCGGGGATACACCTCGATCGTGGAGATATCGCCGCATCCGGTGCTGGCGCCGGCCGTACGGGACTATCCCGAACTGGCCGACTCCGTCTGCGCGGCCGCGCAGCGCGACGGCGAGGTCGCCGCCCTGCTCCGGACCGTCGGCGCGATGTATGTGCGGGGGCGTCACGTCGACTGGTCGATCCAGGGCCCGGCTGCCGGTCCGGTGATCGAACGGCGGTGGCGGCGAAAAGCTTTCCCACTGCTCACCCGCACCACGACCGACCCCGGGCGCGAGCGTCTCGACGATCACGTGGTGGACGGCGTGCCGACCGTTCCCGCCGCGTATTGGATTCGGCGCCTGCTGGATTCGGCACCCGGCCCGATTCGGCTGGCCGACTTCGCGGTGCACGAACGCACGGATATCGCCGATCTCGCGGCGGTCGGCTACCGCAGCGGTTCGGATCTGCGCGTACTGCTGGGGCCGGTGTCGCTCGCCTCGGCACGTGCCGACAGCGCCGCCGCGCCCGCCGACATCCTCGGCTGGATGCGCACGGTGGACCACCATCGAACCTCCGTTGCGGCAGCGGACGAACTCGATATCGACGAGTTCTACGCATCCCTGCGCCACCGCGGACTCGACTACGGTCCGCGCTTTCGCCCGCTGGCGGCCGTTCGTGCCGGAAGCCGTACCGCGGTCGGCGTCTTCGATTCGATTCCGCTGTCCACCGCCGCGCTCGACGGCTGTCTGCAGCTGATCGCCGCCGCCGGCCGGGAGGTACTGCCCGCGGACGGACTCACGGTGCCCGCGGCGATCGCGTCGGTGTGGCTTTCCGATGCGCAGCGCGTGCTGCTGACCGAGGCGCACGCGTTCGTACGGGAGCACGAGCCGGGCGGCCTCCTGTGCGATGTCATCGCGCTGGACCAGGACGACGCCCCCGCACTCGCGTTCATCGGTGTGCGGATTGCCTTCTCGGGCAAGGGTTTCGTCTCGGGGCGAGCGCCGGGTTTCCGGTCCGGACACACCTCCCGCCCATCCGGAGACACCGAGTTCGGCGGCGACCGTTCCGGCGCCACCGCCGACGACGGCCCCTACACGCAGCCGGAGAAAACTCGCACACCGGTTTCGGATGCGCCGCGCGAATCAGGCAGTGCCGGTGTCGATTTCGGCGGCATCGCGAGCGCGGGGATGCACGTGCTTCGCGGGCACACCGCCGTGCGGGGACGAGCCGAGTACGACGCCACGGTCGCCACGGCACCCGAGTGGGCGAACTCCGTACTGCGCGAGGAACAGTGGATCGCCTCGCCGTTCTCCGCCCGAGGTGCGGAGGCGGTGAATCCGGTGATCGAGCGGGTTGCGGTCGTCGGGGAATCGCGCCTCGCGAAGTCGATCGCCCGCGCCCTGGACCGGCATATCCCCGCCGAGCGGATCGCCCGCGAGCCCGGCGAGTCGACGGCCTTGTCGGCGGCAGCTGGACGATCGGCCCCCACGGCTGTCGTCCTGGTCTGGCCGGATACGGGCCCGAGCGGTACGGGGACCGACGCCGCACGCGGCGATTCGCTCGTCACCGGCCTCGGGCAAGCCATGCGCGTCCTGCAGCAGGTGATCGCCGCGGAAACGACGGCGAGCCTCACCGTGGTGCTGCGTCATCCGGCATCCGCCGCACACAACGCCGTCGCCGCACTGGTACGGACCCTGCAGTTGGAATCCGGCCGACCGGTGCGCCTGATCTGGTCCGACGAATCAGGCGCCGATGCCGTAAGCGACCTCGTGCTCCGTTCGGGTGGGCCCGCGGAAGTGCGTGTCGAAGGTGCGCGAACGCTCGTGCGGCGGTTCCGACGGCTCGGAGGAACCGGTTCCGCGGTTCCGCTCTGCGCCGACGGGACCTACGTGGTCACCGGCGGGCTCGGCGCGCTGGGGGCCGCCGCGGTTCGGTGGCTGCTCGAACAGGGAGCGCGCGATGTCGTAGTCCTGACCCGGCGTCCCCGGCCGCTGCCGCCGCTACTCGACGGCGCCGAGGACCGGGTGGTGGTCGTGCGCTGTGATGCCGCCGATCGCGCGGACCTGGCCAACGCGCTCGACG
This sequence comes from Nocardia aobensis NBRC 100429, assembly GCF_000308375.1. GTDB lineage: Bacteria > Actinomycetota > Actinomycetes > Mycobacteriales > Mycobacteriaceae > Nocardia > Nocardia aobensis. The sequence goes on from NZ_BAFQ01000208.1 coordinate 2,128, forward strand.
ACATCCGGGCATGCGGATCGACGATTCGCGGCCTGGTGCACGCCGCGGGCATGTTGCAGGACGCCGAATTCGACAGGGTGACAGGCGAATCGCTGGCATTGCACTTCGGACCCAAAGTGACCGCTGCCATCTCACTGATCGAACTGACAGCGGACGACCCGGTCGACTTCACCGTCCTGTTCTCCTCCGCGACCGGGCTTTTCGGCGCCCCCGGACAGGCCGCGTACGCCGCGGCGAATGCGGCTCTGGACGCGCTGGCGCTCGGCGCCACCGGCCGATCGGTGACCAGCATCGCCTGGGGCAGCTGGGACGCCGGACTCGCCCGCTCGGCCGGGGGCGCCACGCATCTGCGAACGGCCGGCATCACGCCCTTCGATGTCGCCCGCGGCATGTCCGTGCTCTCCGCGGTCCTCGGCCGACCGCAACCGGTGGTGCTCGCGCTGGATTACACGCCCACCGACGACTCCGGCCCGATCGCAGCCCGGCTGCGCGAGGCGCTGATTCCTGCTGCGCCGCACCATGATTCTTCGTCGCGGCCGGACCGGCGGGTTCCCTCCGCGCCTCGGCGACCACCGCAGAGGACCGGCTCACTGCCGGTCGGTCCGGCACGCGAAGCAGCACCGGCCGATACCGTGACGAACGCGGAGGAGGTTCGGCGCATCGTTCGCGCCACAGTCGCCGGCGCGCTCTCGCGCCCGGTCGAATCCGTCGATTCCGATGCCGACTTCGCGACGCTGAACCTCTCCTCGCTTCTGGCGATCGATCTACGACGCCGTTTGGAGGCCGGGCTGGGAATTCGTATCGCAACGGCCGAGCTGTTCGACAACCCCTCCGTCACAGCCTTGTCGGCGGCACTGGCAGCGCGGTTGCCGCGACAGGAGTGATATGACCGACCGATTGGCGGCGGCCGTTGCGGCGCGGGCTGCGGAAGCACCGGACGATCCGGCCTTCACCGCCCTCTCTCATCCCGGCGGCCGACCGGTGACGGTCACCGTGACGACCTCGGAACTGCACCGCGCGGCGGGCGCACTGGCAGCCGCCATCCGCGAACGGTCGGTGCCCGGTGATCGCGTCGCCATTCAGTGCGAACACGGCCTGGACTATGTCGTCGCCTTCCTCGGCTGTCTCTACAGCGCACGCACCGCCGTGCCGCTGTTCCCGGACACGTTGCGCCACAATGCCGGCCGGTTGCGAACGATCCTCGGCGATGCCGAGCCGAGGCTGTGTCTCGTCTCGCCCGGTTCGGCGCAGCCGGTGCCCGGCGCCCGAGGTCCCGATGCCGATCGCCTGCCGCACCGCGAACTCCTCACGGTCGATGCGCACGCTCGCACCGACGATGTCCGAGTGGATACGGTCGGCGCGCATCCCGCCTACCTCCAGTACACCTCCGGGTCCACCACTTCGCCTGCGGGAGTGTGTGTTTCCCATGTGAACCTCGCTGCGGCACTGGATCAGCTGCATGGCGCCCTGGCACCGGCCGACGATGGCCCGATGGTGAACTGGCTCCCGTTCTTCCACGATATGGGCCTGGTGTTCGCCCTGGCGCTGCCGCTGTATCTCGGCGTCCATGCGATCACGCTGCCACCGGCCGATTTCGCCAAACGGCCGATCCGATGGCTGCGCGCGTGCAGCGACTATCGCGCGACCGCGACCGCGAGCCCGAATTTCGGTCTGTCCCTGGCGGTTTCGGGTACCAGCGCGGAGGAACGCGACGGTCTCGATCTGTCGCCGCTGGATCTGCTGCTCAACGGGGCCGAACCGATCCGCGCCACCGCCCTGGGCGCCTTCACCCGTACCTTCGCACCGCACGGGTTTCGCCACCGGGCCCACACCGCGGGATACGGCTTGGCGGAGGCGACCCTTCCGGTCACCATCTCGCGCCCGGAGGCGGAACCGGTCTGCGTCGAATTCGACCGCGCCGCCCTCGGCTCGGGCCGGGCGATCGTCGCGTCCGCGCGCCATGCGCTCGGCGGCCGGGCGGATGGTATCGCCCTGGTCGACTGTGGCCGTCCCGCCGGGCAAACCGTGCTCATCGTCGACCCGATCACTCTCACCCCCCGCGACGACGGTTTTGTCGGCGAGATCTGGGTGCAGGGCCCGAATGTCGGTGCGGGATATGCGGGACTGCGCGAGCGGACCGCCGCCACCTTCGGCGCGGTGCTGCCCGGCGAGCCCGGAACATGGCTGCGCACCGGCGATCTCGGTGTCGTCCACAACGGGGGTCTCTACATCGCGGGACGCTTGCGCGACACCATCGTCATCGACGGCCGCAACCACTTCCCCGCCGATATCGAAGCCACCGCCGCCGACGCGGCGCCCGAACTGCGGCCCGGGCATATCGCGGCGTTCGGTGTCGATACCGGTGAACGTGAGGACCTGGTGATCATCGCGGAAATGACGAGCCCACAGCCCGCCGCGAACGATCTCGGCCGGCGGGTCCGGGCCGCGGTGGCGACGGTGCACGGCATCTCGCCGGCGGAGGTGCTGTTACTGCCGCGCGGCGCGATTCCGAAGACCTCGAGCGGAAAGCTGCGCCGGGGCGAGTGCCGCGAACTCTATCGGGCAGGGAAGTTCGGCGGCGGCACCGGCATCGAAGCGGAGCCCCGCCCCGCGACCTCAGGTCGAATCGCGGCCGAGTAGCCGATCGGTCTCGCGGCGTTCGCGCTTGGTGGGCCGTCCGGCACCGCGGTCGCGCTTGGGCATCGCGGCGACGATTTCGGGTGCGGGCGGGGGAGGGCTCTTGTCGATATAGCACTGCGTGGCGATCGAAGCGCCGACGCGTTTGACGACCAGCCGGACCACGACGACGATACGTTCGGCTCCGGCATTACGGACCCGCACCTCATCACCGGACTTGATCTGATGAGCGGGTTTGACGGCGGTGCCGTTGACACGTACGTGACCGCCGCGGCACGCGGTGGCCGCAGCGGATCGAGTTTTGAACAGCCGGACAGCCCAGATCCAGGAGTCGACCCGAGCTGTAGCTGGTTGTGCCCGTTCCAGTTTCGCTCCTCACAGTAGGCCCGGCGGATCACCGCCGGGCCATGCTGTCGAGCGAAACGACTAGGCGACGCGGCGTGCGGTGACGACCGAATCAGGATCCAGATGCGCGTAGCTGACGGTCTCACCCGACTGCGGCGCCTGGAGAATCTTGCCATCCCCGGCGTACATGGCCACATGGCCGCCGCCGTTCTGGATGACCAGGTCGCCCGGCTTCAGGTCCTGGAAAGCGACCGGCTTGCCGACATGCGACTGTTCGAAGCTGGTACGCGGCAGCTGAATTCCGGCCTGCTTGTACGCCCACTGCACCAGACCGGAGCAGTCGAAGTTCGCCGGACCGGAGGCGCCCCACACGTAGTCGGCGCCGATCTTGCTGCGCGCAGCGTCGAGGGCGACGTCGCCGACGCCGTGCTGCTGCTGCGGCTGGCCGAACATGCTACCCATCGGGTTCTGCGCGGCGTTGGGGATGCTGGGCGCGATCGCCTGCGAGCTCAGCGCCTGCTGAACTCCCTTGATCTGATCCGCGTGATCGGCGAGCACCTGGTTCGCCTGGCTGACCTGCTGGTCGAAATCCGAACCCAGCGGAACGTCGAAGTTGCCGACGCCGGGAACGTTGATCGTGGCCGCCATGGCCGGAATCGCCGGTATCGCACCGGTTGTTGCCGCTACTGCGCCGCAGACCAGCGCACCCTTGACGGAATTCGGCAGCCGAGATTCCCGTTGCAGACTGTGTTTACCCACCGAGCTGAGTCTCCTGTTTCTTCCTTGCCCACGCGCCGACCGGGTTAGCTGACGGGTTCGGACCGGGAAGATTCGGCCCTACCCCATCGACCTTGCGACCGAAGAGGATTCACCCCAGTAACCTGGGTCCCCGGTTCAGCGATCGAGCTGCCCACTCGACTGCTGATTAGGCGGTGACTCAGCGGGCCGCCCCTCTAATGAAGCGACATACTCCGCGAAGTCACGAAGAGATTACGACGGCTCGGTGTTGTTGTCCACCCCACACGACGGCGTGTCTGCCCGCGTGTCGCCAAATCGCCAGGACCACCCCCGATTACAGCCCGGCGAATCGATCTGCTATGGAGATCACGACACGGTATCCACGGCCTTGCGCTCGTTATCGAAACGAGTCGCCCGGGCGTTACACCGGCGGCCGGTTCACTCGCCCTCGCCGCGCGGCCGGACCGCGCGCTCCAGTTCCGCGATGCGACCACGCGCGTCCGCCAGTTCGGTTTCCAGCCGGCCCAGGGCGATCACGAGGGGACCGACCGCGAGATCGGCCACCAGTTGCGGATCGTCGTACCCCTGCGCGATCGCGTGCAGGATGTTGTCGCGAATCTGCCGCGCCACGCTCGCTCCGGCGGGCACGTCCCAGGATCCGACGACCTCGGCCACCGTGGGGTTCGGCCGATCGCCGGACTGCTGATCTTCCGAATCGGTGGACATGACCCCTCCTGCGGACATTTCGGACCTCGATCGGCCCCCAGCGTAGAGCGCACGGCGCCCGGTCACCCCGCGCGGCGGCTGCCATTCGATTGGATAGCGCAATCTAGGACATCCCGTATATATCCCGAGATTTCGGTGCGAACGCGCTACGGTGTCGGGGCATGGACCCCGTGCGGAATCCGTATGCCCCGGGCGCCGGCCAGCGCCCGCCCGAACTCGCCGGGCGCGACAAACAGCTCGACGCGTTCGACATCGTGCTCGAACGCATCTCGCGCGGACGTCCCGAACGCAGTGTGATGCTCACCGGCCTGCGCGGCGTGGGAAAAACGGTGCTGCTCAATCAACTTCGGTCCACGGCCCGCTCGCGCGGGTGGGGAACCGGCAAACTGGAGGCCCGCCCGGATCAGGAATTGCGACGGCCGCTGGCCTCGGCGCTGCATATGGCGGTGCGCCAGATCGCGGTCGCCCATCGCAATCCCGAGATGGTCGACGATTTCCTGGGCATCCTCAAGGCCTTCGCCCTGCGCGCGACCGCCGACAAGGGGATGCGCGAACGCTGGCAACCCGGAATCGACGTCCCGGCCGTCACGGGACGCGCGGACTCCGGTGACATCGAGATCGATCTGGTGGAGTTGCTCCTCGAGGCGGCTCAGCTGGCCCGCGATATCGGCGTCGGCATCGCCGTGTTCATCGACGAGATGCAGGATCTGGGACCGGCCGACATCTCCGCCATCTGCGGCGCCTGCCATGAACTGAGCCAGGAGACAGCGCCGCTGATCGTGGTGGGCGCCGGCCTGCCACATCTGCCGGCCGTGCTCTCGGCCTCCAAGAGCTATTCCGAGCGACTTTTCGGCTACCACCGCATCGACCGGCTCGATCGCGATTCCGCGGATCGCGCGCTGATCGCGCCCGCCGAGCGCGAGGCGGTGGAGTTCACCGAGGAGGCGCTGAAAGCCTTGTACGACAAGGCAGATGGCTACCCCTATTTCGTCCAGGCCTACGGTAAGGCCACCTGGGATGTGGCCGCCCGTAGCCCGATCGGCGCCGAGGATGTGGAACTGGCGGCCCCGGCGGCCGAAGAGGAACTGGCGGTCGGCTTCTTCGGCTCCCGCTACGAGCGGGCAACTCCCGCCGAGCGCGAGTACATGCGGGCGATGGCCGATCTGGCCGGCGACGACGGGCCGGTACCGACCGCGGCGGTCGCCAGGGAACTGGGTCGCAAACCCGCGTCCCTGTCTCCGGCCCGGGACGGGCTCATCAAGAAGGGGCTGATCTATTCGGCCGAGCGGGGCACCATCGGCTTCACGGTGCCACATTTCGGGCGGTATCTGCGCGGCGTCCAGTAATTCTTCGTCTTCCGATTTCGCCGTAGGCCTACCAGCGAGTAACTAACTCTCCTACACTCGAATGTGATCCTGGTCACGTTTCGAGGGAGGATCCCATGGCGACAGCCGCGAAAGTTCACGCCACCGAAGAGCAGGCCCGCGCACTGGTCGAGGAATCGCGCGAAAGCACCTGGGCCAAACCGTCGTTCGCCAAGCAGATGTTCCTCGGCCGGTTCCGGCTCGACCTGATCCATCCATATCCGCAACCGGCTCCCGACGACGCCGCGCGGACCGAGGCCTATCTGGAACGCCTGCGGGCCTTCTGCGAGACGCTGGACGGGTCGGTCATCGAGGCCGAATCGAAGATCCCCGACGACTACGTCCGGGGCCTGGCCGAACTCGGCTGCTTCGGGCTCAAGATCCCGCCGGAATACGGTGGGCAGGGCCTGTCGCAGGTCGGCTACAACCGGGCGCTGATGATGGTCGGCTCGGTGCACGCGAGTTTGGGCGTACTGCTGTCGGCACATCAGTCGATCGGCGTACCGGAACCGCTGAAGCTGGCCGGCACCGAGGAACAGAAGCGCGAATTCCTGCCCCGGTGCGCGCGGGGCGCGGTCAGCGCCTTCCTGCTGACCGAACCGGACGTCGGATCGGACCCGGCCCGGATGGCGAGTACCGCGACCCCGACCGCCGACGGCGAGGCCTACGAACTCGACGGCGTGAAGTTGTGGACGACCAACGGTGTGGTCGCCGAACTGCTGGTGGTGATGGCGCGGGTGCCGAAGAGCCCCGGCCATCGCGGCGGGATATCCGCCTTCGTGGTGGAGGCCGACACCCCCGGCATCACCGTCGAGCGCCGCAACGCCTTCATGGGTTTGCACGGGATCGAGAACGGCGTCACCCGCATGCACAAGGTCCGGGTGCCGGCGCGCAATCTGATCGGACGCGAGGGCGACGGCCTGAAGATCGCGCTGACCACGCTCAACGCGGGACGGCTGGCCATCCCCGCCCTGTGCACCGCGGCGGCGAAGTGGTCGCTGAAGATCAGCCGCGGCTGGTCGGCGGCGCGCGTGCAGTGGGGCCGCCCGGTCGGTGAACACGCGGCGGTCGCGTCGAAGATATCCTTCGTCGCCGCAACCGCTTTCGCGCTGGAGGCGGTCCTCGAACTGTCCGGGACGATGTGCGACGAGGCGCGCAACGACATCCGCATCGAAGCCGCACTGGCCAAACTGTGGGCCTCCGAGATGAGCTGTCGCATCGCCGACGAACTGGTCCAGATCCGCGGCGGCCGCGGCTACGAGACCGCCGCCTCCCTGCGCCATCGGGGCGAGCGCGCGGTACCGGCCGAACAACTGGTGCGCGATCTGCGGATCAATCGGATCTTCGAAGGTTCCAGCGAGATCATGCGGCTGCTGATCGCCCGGGAGATGGCCGATGCGCATATGGCCGCCGCGGGTGCGCTCGTGGATCGCCATGCGGCACTGAAGGACAAGGCAACCGCCGCGGTCGGGGCGAGCGGCTTCTACGCGAAATGGTTCCCGCAGTTGGCGGTCGGCCGTGGCACGCTCCCCGCCGGCTACACCGAATTCGGGCCGCTGGCAACGCATCTGCGCTTCGTCGAGCGGATGTCGCGCAAGCAGGCGCGCGAACTGATGTACGCGATGGCGCGCTGGCAGGCGAAACTCGAATACCGGCAGGGGTTCCTGGGCCGCCTCGTCGATATCGGCGCGGAACTGTTCGCCATGTCGGCGGCGTGCGTCCGGGCCCAGGCCATGCGCGCCGAGGACAGCCGGGACGCGGCCGCGGCGACGGAACTGGCCGACACCTTCTGCCGCCAGTCCCGATTGCGGGTCGAGGCCGCCTTCGACGCGCTGTGGGACAACACCGACGACGCCGACACCGCGCTGACCCGGCAGGTGCTCGAGGGCCGCTACGAATGGCTGGAGTCGGGCGTGCTCGATCCGAGCGAGGGCACCGGTCCGTGGATCGCGGAGTGGGAATTCGGCCCGTCCACCGAGCACAATCTGCTCACCCCGTTCCTGCCGTCCACGCGCACGGCGGCCGACGTGTAGCGATCCATCGGGAAATCTAGGGCTGTCTAGTTTCAATGATCGAGAGCCTCAGATTTCCCGATGGCACGTCACTCAGGCGAGATCGCCGAAGAATCTGCGCAGGTCGGCCGCATATGCCCCCGGCTGATCCATCGCGATGAAATGGTGTCCCGCCGGATTACCCTCCGGCCAGTGCACGATCTTCGCGGTGCGTTCGGCGAGCCGGCGGATGCCCGGTGCGCCGCTGTACACCCCGGTCGGGACCTGCGCCGAACCGGTCGGCCAGGCGAAGCCGGTGCTGTCGTAGTACGACCACGCCGACGTCCCGAAGCTCTGGGTGAACCAGTAGATGCCGACGGTGGTCAGCAGCGCGTCGCGGTCGATCGCCGCATCGAGCGCGCCGGCGGCGCTGAAGTCGGTGTACTTCTGCACCATCCAGGCCAGGGCGGCGGCGGGTGAATCGTTCCACCCGATCGAGAAGGTCTGCGGCGCCGCACGCAGCAGCCCGTGATGATCCACGCCGTTGACCCAGTCCGCCGACATCATCGCCTCGTAGCCGGCTCGTTCGGCATCGGTCAGGACCGGCACATCGGCCTCGGTGGGGAAGCCGAGACCGGCGGTGATGTAGAGCCCCGCCACCCGGTCGGGCGCCGCCTCGGCCATCGCGGTGCCCACGTAGGTGCCCAGGTCGCCGCCCTGTACGCCGTACCTCTCGTAGCCGAGCCGGGCCATCAGTTCCACCCACATCCGGCCGACACGGTCTGTGCTCCAGCCGGTTTCGGCAGGCGCGGCCGAGAATCCGTATCCCGGCACCGACGGTACGACCACATGGAAGGCCCGCGCGGGATCGCCGCCGTGCGCCCGGGGGTCGACGAGAAGGTCGATGAGGCCGGCGAATTCGGCGAAGGTGTTGGGCCAGCCGTGGTTGAGAACCAGCGGCAGCGCCTCCGGCTCGGGCGAGCGCACGTGCAGAAAGTGCACATCGACACCGTCGATCTCGGTGCGGTACTGCGGGAAGCGATTGAGCCGGGCTTCCTGTGCCCGCCAGTCGTATTCGGTGCGCCAGTAGTCGGCCAGTTCGCGGAGCCGAGTCACCGGCACACCCCGGCTGCCCTCCGCGCCGGGCAGTTGCGGCGCCCAGCGCGTCCGCTCGAGCCGATCGTGCAGATCGTCGATATCGGACTGCGGAATGTCGATGCGGAAGCCGCGGATCTCTGCGCTCATGCACACCACGCTAGGGGCGATATAGGTCAGTTTCGGTCCTAGTGCCGGGAGCCGGAGTCGAGTTCTTTCTAGGGCTTTCTATGAATCTCAGTAGAGATGGAAATATTCTGACGATTCCCCTCGCGCCGGATCGTCGGCGAACGACCGGCAGCAGTTGTACAACTTCTGCATAACACCAGGTTATGACCGTTAACGCGACGGCAATCAAATCCGACATCCGGGCAGGTACGGACTCTGCAGGAGGACGTCATGTCCACGACGATCGCCACCCGCGTCACCGTCTGCGCCGACGACGGCACCCCTTTGGCCGCCTGGACCTTCGGTCCGCCCACGGCCTCGGTGACCGTGGTCTTCGTCCACGGTCACTGCCTGCGGACCGAATCCTGGTGGTTCCTGCGAGATCAGCTTTTGCGGCACTGGGGCTCCGGCACCCGGATGGTGTTCTACGACCACCGCGGTCACGGCGATTCCGCCGGCGCCGATCCGATGACCTACACCATCGACCAGCTGGGCCACGATCTCGACGCGGTCCTGCGGGCGGTCGCGCCGACGGGCCCGGTCGTGCTGGTCGGCCATTCCATGGGCGCGATGGTGGTGCTGGCATACGCTCGCCTGTTCCCGGCCACGATCGGCACCCGGTTGGTCGGCGTCGGGCTGATCGCCGGGGCGGCCGCCGGCATCACCGCGGTGGGACTGGGCCGATTGCTGAACCGGCACACCGTGACCTCCCTGCGGGTCGTGGTCCAGCGGGCGCCGCGGGCGCTGCAGGTGTCGAAGCGGTTGGGGCGCCGCGTTTTCGAGCCGATGGTGCGAGAGGCGAGTTTCGGCTCGCGGCGGGTGAATCCGCGCATGGCCGCACTCGCCACCGCGATGCTCAACGACACCCCGCTGCCGACCATGGCCTACTTCCTGGATTCACTCATCCACTTCGACGAGACGCCCACCCTGCGCCTGCTGTCGGATCTCCCGGCCCTGGTTCTCGGCGGATCGGCCGACATCATGATTCCGTTCGCGCATTCGGTGGTCCTTGCCGCGCAACTCGGCGGCGCCGAACTGGTCCGGCTCGACGGCGCCGGACACAGCGTCATCCTGGAGCGCGCCGAGGAGGTGGCGGTGGCCGTCGCGGCACTCGTGGACCGCGCGACCGGAACACCGGCCGTCACCCACGGAGGTCGTGGAGCCGAGACCGCCGCGCTTCCGGTTCTCGCCACGCTCGTCGGGATGGAGTCCCCGTCGGTCGCGGCGCCCCTGCCGACCGCCGGATGAGGTTCGCGCACCGCGCGGGGCGCGCAGGTGGCGAGATCTTTTTCCATCTGCGACGAGCCAGAACGCGAATGATCACGTAATGTGTTGTAGATCACGATGTGCGGTCCGTCACAGGTTTGATCTTGCCCGCGGGCGGGATCCGATCCGGTGATCGGCCCGGAAGCACCAGGAGGTTTCGATGACACGCAGTGAGATCGCAGAACTGCGCTTCGCGGTCGGACAGCTCCGGCAATGCGTCGGCGCGTTGCGCACCCACTACGGAGATGCCAACTCGGTCCGCCGACTGGAGAACGATCTCGAACGACTCGCCATCGACGCCGAGGAATTCGAGCACACCCCGCCGCCCGAGGTGGACAGCCGCCGGCAGCAGGAGGTCATCTACGTGCCGGACAGCAAGTCCGACGAGGCGGCGTGGATGGGCGCACAGGACGAGGGTCTCGGCTTCCATTCGAGGCCGCGCACCAAGTAACCCGGCGTTCACCAGCAGCACGGGTCGTCGCGGCGGCCGTCCATTCCGCCGTGACGGCGCTGCGGCCCGCCGGTTCCCAACCCCGCCGTATTCGCGAAGAAGGTCCGAAGTAGCTCGTCATTCACTCGTTGCACCGCCGCCGTCGAACGCTCAGAAAATGTGGCGCAAATCATAGGACGGAGCGGCGACAGATCTTGTCTGGACCGGCCTCGAGTCATAGCCCGGTTGTCGTATGGTGCTCAGCATCACATTCGACGCCGGAGGTAACGATGACGTTCCACGGGGTAGACCAGCGAGGCAGCTTGCAGTGAGCGCAGCACCGACACGCGCCCCCGAGGCGGGCACGGGAGTTTTCAGCAAAGGCCGCGCGGCCATTTCCACGCGCACTCTGCGTACCGACCGATGGTGGGTCCCCCCACTGCTCACGGTGCTCGGACTGGCCGCATTCATCATCTACGCAACCGTGAGAGCCTTTGTGCGAACGGCATATTGGGTCTCCGACTACCACTATCTGACGCCGTTCTACTCACCCTGCGTGAGTACCTCGTGCGTCGAGGGTTCGAGCCACTTCGGGCACTGGGTCGGCAACCTGCCGATGTGGATTCCGCTCGGTTTCCTGGTGCTGCCGTTCCTACTGCTGTTCCGGTTGACCTGTTACTACTACCGCAAGGCCTACTACCGCGCGGTGTGGTTCTCGCCGCCGGCCTGCGCGGTCGCCGAACCGCACGGCAAATACACCGGTGAGACGCGGCTTCCGCTGATCATCCAGAACGTGCACCGCTACTTCTTCTATATCGCGGTCGTCGTGTCGGTGGTCAACACCTACGACGCGGTCATGGCGTTCCACGGCAAGGACGGCGGTTTCGGCTTCGGCCTGGGCAACATCGTCCTGGTGGTGAATGTCGTTCTGCTGTGGGCATATACGATCTCGTGCCACTCCTGCCGGCATATCACCGGCGGCCGTCTCAAACACTTCTCCGCCCATCCGGTGCGCTACTGGATGTGGACGCAGGTGTCGAAGTTGAACACGCGGCACATGCAGCTGGCATGGACCACGCTGGCCACCCTGGCGATCACCGACTTCTACATCATGCTGGTCGCCAGCGGGACCATCTCCGATCCGCGTTTCATCGGTTGATTCCGGCGACAGACAACGCCATAGAGCCCCATTCCTCAGTGTCCCAGGAGTATTCGTTTCATGCCTGAAGTCGAACGGCACAAGTACGACGTCGTCGTGATCGGTGCCGGTGGCGCCGGCCTGCGTGCGGTGATCGAAGCGCGCGAACACGGCCTCTCGGTGGCGGTGGTGTGTAAATCGTTGTTCGGCAAGGCCCATACGGTCATGGCCGAAGGCGGATGCGCCGCCTCGATGGGCAATGCCAACGAGAAGGACAACTGGCAGACGCATTTCCGCGACACCATGCGCGGCGGAAAATTCCTCAACAACTGGCGCATGGCCGAACTGCACGCCCAGGAAGCACCCGACCGGGTGTGGGAGCTGGAGACCTACGGGGCGCTGTTCGACCGGACGCCCGACGGGCGGATCAGCCAGCGCAACTTCGGCGGGCACACCTACCCCCGCCTCGCCCATGTCGGCGACCGCACCGGGCTCGAGATCATCCGCACGATGCAGCAGAAGATCGTCTCGCTGCAGCAGGAGGATTACGCCGCGACCGGCGACTACGAGGCCCGGATCAAGGTGTTCGCCGAATGCACGATCACCGATCTGCTCAAGGATGGCACGGGCGCCATCTCCGGTGCGTTCGGGTACTGGCGGGAGTCGGGACGGTTCATCCTGTTCGAGACCCCGGCGGTCGTGCTGGCCACCGGCGGGGTGGGCAAGTCCTACAAGGTCACCTCGAACTCGTGGGAGTACACCGGCGACGGTCACGCCCTCGCGTTGCGGGCCGGTGCCTCGCTGATCAATATGGAATTCCTGCAGTTCCATCCGACCGGTATGGTCTGGCCGCCGAGTGTGAAGGGCATTCTGGTCACCGAGGGTGTGCGCGGTGACGGTGGCGTGCTCAAGAACACCGAGGGCAAGCGCTTCATGTTCGAGTACATCCCGGCGGTGTTCAAGGGCCAGTACGCCGAGACCGAGGACGAGGCCGACCAGTGGTTGCGCGACAACGACTCCGCGCGCCGCACCCCGGACCTGCTGCCGCGCGACGAGGTGGCCCGCGCGATCAACGAAGAGGTCAAGGCCGGGCGCGGCACCGAGCACGGCGGGGTGTACCTCGACATCGCGTCCCGGCTGCCGGCCGCCGAGATCATGCGGCGGCTGCCGTCGATGCATCACCAGTTCAAGGAGCTGGCCGATGTCGACATCACCAAGGAGCCGATGGAGGTCGGGCCGACCTGTCACTACGTGATGGGCGGCATCGAGGTCGATCCCGACACCGGCGCGGCCACCGTGCCCGGATTGTTCGCCGCCGGTGAATGTTCCGGCGGTATGCACGGATCCAACCGCCTCGGCGGCAACTCGCTGTCGGACCTGCTGGTCTTCGGGCGACGCGCCGGGCTGGGCGCGGCCGCCTACGTCGAACAGCTGGCTCAGCGCCCGGCCGTAGCCGACGCCGATATCGACGCGGCCGCGAAATCCGCACTGGCACCCTTCGATCCGCCGGCCACGGGGACCGGGGAAAATCCGTACACCCTGCACACGGATCTGCAGCAGACGATGAACGACCTGGTCGGCATCATCCGCAAGGAGCACGAACTCGAACAGGCCATCGGGCGCCTGGCCGAGTTGCGTGAGCGCTACGACAGTGTGACCGTCGAGGGCCACCGGCAATTCAACCCCGGCTGGCATCTCGCACTCGACCTGCGAAACATGTTGCTGGTCAGCGAATGTGTCGCGCAGGCGGCGCTGCTGCGCACCGAGAGCCGCGGCGGTCACACCCGCGACGACCATCCGCAGATGGATGCGCAGTGGCGCAATCGGTTGCTGGTGTGCCGGATCGATCCGGACGGTGTCGGCCAGACCGTGCCGCCGGTGACGGTCACCTCGGAGGATCAGAAGCCGATGCGGCCGGATCTGCTCGCCCTGTTCGAGTTGAGCGAGCTGGAGAAGTATTACACCCCGGCGGAGACCGCCGCTCATCCCGCGGCCGCCGAATCATCCGCGAAAGGGGATGAGTAGCAATGGGTTACGATGCCCACTTCCGCGTGTGGCGCGGTGACGACGACAAGGGCGAACTGCAGGACTACACCGTGGAGGTCAACGAGGGCGAGGTCGTCCTCGACATCATTCACCGGTTGCAGGCCACCCAGGCTCCGGATCTGGCGGTGCGCTGGAACTGCAAGGCCGGTAAGTGCGGTTCCTGTTCGGCGGAGGTGAACGGCCGCCCGCGCCTGCTGTGTATGACCCGAATGTCGACCTTCACCGCCGACGAGGTGGTGACGGTGACGCCGATGCGCACCTTCCCGGTGATCCGCGACCTCGTCACCGATGTCTCGTTCAACTACCAGAAGGCCAGGGAGATACCGTCTTTCACGCCGCCGGCCGATCTGAAGCCCGGCGACTACCGGATGCAGCAGCGCGATGTGGAACGTTCGCAGGAGTTCCGCAAGTGCATCGAATGTTTCCTGTGCCAGAACACCTGTCACGTCGTGCGCGACCACGAGGACAACAAGAACGCCTTCGCGGGGCCGCGGTATCTGATGCGAGTGGCCGAGTTGGAGATGCATCCACTCGATGTGGCCGACCGGCGCGAGATGGCGCAGGAGGAGTTCGGGCTCGGCTACTGCAACATCACCAAGTGCTGCACCGAGGTGTGCCCGGAACACATCAAGATCACCGACAATGCCCTCATTCCGATGAAGGAAAGGGTGGTGGATCGCAAATACGACCCCATCGTCTGGTTGGGTAACAAATTGTTCCGGCGATAATTCGACGGCGGAATCGGCGACGATATTCATCGCTGATTCCGCCGTTGATTTCGTCCGTTTCGAATAAGGGAAATCAGGTAGCCGGTCGGTTCGCCGACCGGCTACAGCATTGTCACGACCCCGATCGCGACCACCGCGACCAGTGCTCCTACCAGCAGCGACGAGAGCATGGCCCCGGTCAGTACGTAAACCCCGACGGCCGATACCACGAACAACATTCCGACGATCAGATGTTCGACCCAATCACCCGGAAGCAGTTTGCGGTACCGAGGTGGGGTATTTCTCAGCCCGCGATCCATGTAGTTTTGATTACCCGATCACGTCCGGGGTAAACATACGTTCGTTGCGAAACGGGTGCGGTTTCGTGATCTGCGGGCAAATATTCGGGGCGCGGATTCGGGGGCGCGGCGCTGGGGCATGCCCGACGTGTTCGCAGGTAGCGAGGCTCGAGCGGATGCGAAAAGTCCTTTTCTCCCAAGCTGTTTCAGTGCTGACGATTCGCTGGGAATCGGACGGGATCGGCGATTCCGCCCCGCGCAGCGCCGATCTGATGGATGCTGGGAGTGTGCTCGCAGCGGGCCCCCGGAGTCGGTTCGCCGGGCACAGTCGGGTATCGCATGCAGGAACGAGGAGTCATGGCTGTTCATGTCATCGGGTCGTCGTTGATGACCAGCGAACTTTCGTCCGCTTCGACCGGCCGCGCCGCGACCGGACCACAGGATCCACCAGCTCCACCGCGCCGCCGGTTCGCGGCGGGGGTGTCCGAATGCAACTGACGAATCTGCACATGCCGGTCGCCGGGCTGCTGCGCTGCGGCGCCGATCCGGGCATCATGACCGTCGAACAAGCCCATGCCGCAATGCAATTGCACCTCGACTGCACCGTCGATACGTGCGTGGTCAGGCGGCGGGCGCGGGCGGTGCTGGTCGAACAGGGCCGCTGCGTCCTCGACGATCGGGCCATCCCGTGACCGCGTTCGCCGGGGGAGGCGCCCGGCATGCCGCCCACCGACACGCACGGCACCGGGTCGGTGGTGGATACCGCGCGACCGGCCGGCTACCGGAGACCCGGCCGCTACCCGTCGTCGGCGCGCACCGCCCACGCCATGCGCGACGCAGCGGACCGGATCTGTACGACCGCATCGTTCTCGCGATTGCCGGTTGGCTGCTGGCGATCCGGATCGCCTTCGTCGGAGACCATGTGATCGACGAGGTCTGATGGCGCGCGCCGGACGCTCGGGGATGACGTCCGGCGCCTCCGGGCGCGCCGTCGCCCGGCCCTGAAGAGACGGGGGTTGCGGGTCGCGCCGATCCACCTATTCTTCTCGGTAACGGGCGGGGTCCGCGTGTCCAGGTTCCTGCACGACCGAGAGGAACCACATGGCCCGCAACCAGTACGCGGACGAACGCTGGCCCGAGGTCCCCGAGGAGGAGTACTGGGCCGACGAGCCGGTCCCCGCGGACGACCGCTGGGATCCGCCACCGCCGCGACGGGCCGCCAATCCCCGAGTCGCCGAACCGTCCGACGATCGGTGGGAAACCACACCGAACCGGCGCCGGCCGACGGCCGAAGCCGAGGACGACCGCTGGGACAGCGCACCCAATCGCCGGCGCACCGGCCGACTGCGGGTCGAGGTGCCGCCGATCGTCAATCCGTACGCGATCGTGGCGCTGGTGGCCGCTCTGCTCGGATTGTTCCCGGTGGCAATAGTATTCGGGCTGATCGCCTTCAGCCATCCGCGCGGGCGGGTGATGGCGATGTCGGCCCTGTTGCTCGGCCTGGCCGAGGTGTTGGTTCTCGCTGCGGCGCTGGTGCTTTCGGGCGTCACCCTGCCGCACACCACGCTGGGCACGGTTCCCGCCGCACTCAGCACCGACACCGTCACCTCGAATACCGCGACCTCCCGCACCGTCGCACCGTCGACGGTGATGACACCTCCGCCCACCCCACCGGCCACCACCACGGCCGCTCCCGCCGGGCCCGTCTCGGCGGCCAAGGGAGAGGTGTGCACGCAGGCCCAGGCCGGATTGATCGGGTCCGCGAGCGACGGCGCCACCCTGCTGTGCCTGCACGGCAGCAGCGGCTATCGCTGGACCGGGCCGTACTCGGTGTCGACCGCGGTGTACGAGGGCGGCGCGAAATGCGATCCCGGTCTGGACAAGACGGCCCGCACCCCGGACGGGCACGCACTCGTCTGCGAAGGACAGGGACGCAGCAGTATCTGGTCGCTGTGGGTGGAATAGCGGCTGCCGCCGCGGGGGTCGAATAGCGGCTGCCGCCGCGGGGGGTGGAATAGCGGCGCGTACCGTTCTCTCACAGCGAATGTTCCGAGAGGTACAGGAGGACCGCCAATGGCTGAACGCGTTGCCGTCGTCACCGGCGCGGCACGAGGCATCGGGGCCGCGATCGCGACCCGGCTGGCTCAGGACGGACTGAAGGTGGGCGTACTCGACCTGGACGCGGCGCACTGCGCCGATACGGTCCAGGCGATCACCGACGCCGGCGGCCGGGCCGTCGCGCTGGGCGCCGACGTCTCGAACGAGGATTCGGTCGCCGCCGCGGTGACGAAGCTGGCCGACGAGCTCGGACCGCCGACCGTCCTGGTCAACAATGCCGGCATCCTGCGTGACAATCTGCTGTTCAAGATGAGCGTCGACGACTGGGACGCCGTGATGAACGTGCACCTGCGCGGCGCCTTCCTCATGAGCCGCGCGGTGCAGAAGTACATGGTCGACGCCAAGTGGGGTCGCATCGTGAACATGTCGAGCAGTTCGGCGCAGGGCAACCGCGGCCAGGTCAACTACTCCGCGGCCAAGGCCGGCCTGCAGGGCTTCACCAAGACCCTCGCGCTGGAACTCGGCAAATTCGGCGTCACGGCCAATGCCATCGCGCCCGGCTTCATCGTCACCGATATGACCGCCGCGACCGCCGAGCGGGTGGGCGTGCCGTTCGAGGACTTCCAGAAGGCGGCCGCCGCCCAGATCCCGGTGCAGCGGGTGGGCCGGCCCGAGGATATCGCGCATACCGCGTCGTTCCTGGTCAGCGAGGGCGCCGGCTTCGTCTCCGGACAGGTCGTCTACGTCGCAGGCGGTCCGCTGGACTGAGCGAGCCCGACGCCGGTATCGGGTGCCCGGTAGCGTCACCTGCTGTGAACCGACGAGCGGTTCGTCGTGCCGTGACGAGTTGGGTGCTGCTGGCGCCGAGCCTGTTCGGGATCGGGGTCTTCCTGATCCTGCCGATCGTGCTGGTCGGCTGGCTCAGCCTGCACAGCTGGAATCTGCTCGGGCCCATGGAATTCGTGGGCCTGCGCAATTGGCGCTCGGTGCTGTCCGATGGCGCATTCGGCCGTTCGCTGCTGGTGACGGGTGCGCTCACCCTGCTCGTGGTGCCGCTGCAGACCGTCCTCGGATTCGCGGTGGCCGCGCTGCTGGTGCGCCGGCGTGCCGGTGGTGTGTTCCGGGTGCTGTTCGCACTGCCCTGGATGTGCGCGCCGGTGGCGGTCGGCGTGATCTGGCGCTGGTTGTTCGCACCCACCGACGGTGCGCTCAACGCCCTGCTGGGCCGGCGGATCGAATGGCTGGCCGATCCGGCGCTGGCCCTGCCTTCGGTTGCGGCGGTGAGCATCTGGTCGAACGTGGGCTATGTGGCCCTGTTCTTCGTCGCGGGGCTGCGGGCGATCCCGCCGGAGATCCACGAGGCGGGGGCGCTGGACGGGGCCACCGGCTGGCGGCGGATTCGCTGGCTGACACTGCCGCTGCTGCGCCCCACCCTCTTCTTCGTCCTGGTCACCGGGACCATCACCGCGTTCCAGACCTTCGACACGGTCTACGCGCTGACCAAGGGCGGGCCGGCCGATCGCACGAATGTGGTGGCGATGCAGATCTTCTCGGAAGCGTTCGACGCGGCGCGGCCCGGCCGGGCGGCGGTCATGGCGATCGTGGTGTGCGTGATCATGCTGGCGATCACCGTGCTCCAGCACCGCTACTTCCGCACCAGGACCAGCTATGAATTCTGATGTCCGGCACCGGTCTTCGGCAGCTGTGCGATCGGTCGCCGCATACCTGCTGCTGCTCGCGGGCGCGCTGTGTACGGTGGCGCCGCTGGTGCTGGGCACGTTCACGGCCGTGAAGACACCGGGG
This sequence comes from Nocardia aobensis NBRC 100429, assembly GCF_000308375.1. Taxonomy (GTDB): domain Bacteria; phylum Actinomycetota; class Actinomycetes; order Mycobacteriales; family Mycobacteriaceae; genus Nocardia; species Nocardia aobensis. Next base: position 20,939 of record NZ_BAFQ01000208.1, read on the forward strand.
CAGTTCGCCACGGAATCCCCGCTCGCACTCCCGGATCCGACGACCTGGGACAACTTCCGCGCCGCGTTCGAGCACGGGTTCGGCCGCGCGGTGCTGGTGACGGCGTTGATGACCGCGTTCATCACCGCCGGGCAGCTGATCACCTCGATCGCCGCCGCATACGCGTTCGGGTGCACCGAGTTTCGCGGCCGCGATCTGCTGTTCTGGATCTATCTGGCGACCATGATGGTGCCGCCGATCGTCACGTTGATTCCGCTGTATCTGATGTTCGCGCACCTGGGATGGCTGAACACCTTCTGGGCGCTGGTGCTGCCGTTCGTCTTCGGCTCGCCGTACGCGATTTTCCTGCTGCGCCAATACTTCCGGGGCATACCGCGCGAGTTGATCGGGGCGGCGCGGCTGGACGGCGCGAACACCCTCGATGTGATCGTGCACGTCGTGGTGCCGATGAGCCGTCCGATTCTGGCGACACTCGCGGTGATCACCGTGGTGACCCAGTGGAACAGCTTCCTGTGGCCGCTGGTCGCCGGCTCGGGCCGCTGGCAGGTGCTCACGGTGGCGACCGCGGATCTGCAGACCCGCTACAACGAGCAGTGGACGCTGGTGATGGCGGCGACGACGCTGGCGATCGTGCCGCTGCTGGTGCTGTTCGTGGTGTTCCAGCGGCAGGTGCTGCGTTCCATCGCATGGACGGGCCTGAAATGAGAGCCGTGAAGACCTCGACGCTGAACGTGTTCGCCGTCGTGCTCGGCGTGGTCCTGCTGGTGACCGCGGCGCTGTGGCTCGGCCACGACGACGAGGGCGGCGCGGGTCGCACGGTGATCCGGCTGCGGATCTGGGATGCGAGTTTCGTACCGGCCTATCGCGCCGCACTCGACGAATTCCAGCGAGCCGAACCGGATGTCGAGGTCCGGATCACGGTGGTGCCGTGGGCGTCCTATCAGCAGAAATTGCGCCTCGACGTGGCGGGCGGCACGGTGGACGACCTGTTCTGGACGAATCTGTACACCGATTACGCCGATGCCGGGCGGCTGGCCGATATCGGCGCGATGCTTGGACCCGAGGCGGTGCGGCAGTGGGATCCGGGCGCGGTGGAGCAGTACACCCGCCACGGAAAGCTCTGGGCGGTACCGCAATTCGTGGACGGCGGTACGGCGGTCTACTACAACCGCGACCTGCTGACCGCGGCCGGAATCGACCCCGCGGAGCTCGCCCGCGCGACCTGGAATCCGCACGGACCGGATTCCTTCGAGCCGCTGCTGCGCCGGATCACCGCTGCCGCGCCGTGGGCTTACAACGCCGCCAACGATTTCCAGTCGCTGTCGCTGCCGTATCTGGGATCGGCGGGCGGGCGATTCCAGGACGGGGATCGGTACGTCTTCGACAGTCCACAGGGTGTGGATGCCTTCGGGTATCTCGTCGGACTGGTTCGGGCAGGGCTCACCCCGCCGGCGGCCGATACCCGCAGCGGCAGTGATTTCGCGAAGAACGCCTTCCTGCAGGGCAAGCTGGCGTTGTTCCAATCCGGGAGTTTCACGCTCGCGCAGATCGCGCAGCAGGCGCGCTTCGGCTGGGGGATCGCGATGATTCCGGCCGGGCCCGCGGGGCGGGTGAGCACCGACAATGCGATCGGCATCGCCGCGGGCGCCCACACCGCCCATCCCGATGCGGTGCGGCGCGTGCTGACCTGGCTCGGCAGCGCCGCCGGCAACCGCTATCTGGCGGCCGGTGGGCAGACCATACCGGCGGTGGTGGCGGATCAGCATCTGTACCGGGACTATTGGGCGGCGCGAGGGATCGACGTGTCCCCGTTCTTCGATGTGCTGAAGGGGCCGCGGATCGCGTCGGGCGGCGGGCCGGGATTCGCGGCCGCGCTGCAGGCGATCGACCCGATCTTCGACGAGATGTTCCTCGGCCGCGTCCCGGTGCCCGAGGCATTGCGTCGCGCCCAGGCCGCCGCGCAGGCGACGGCGCAGCGCTGATCCGCTCAGATCCGGCTGTGGTCGACCAGCGGGGTGCGCGGGCCGAATGCCGGCTTGCGCGCCTGACCGGATATCTCGAGCAGCCGGATCGCCCGATAGCGGTGCGGGCGTAGCGGTTCGAGATACTCGACCATGCCCTCGTCGTCGAGCGGGCGGCCCAGCAGACTCCAGCCGACGATCGCGGCCAGATGGAAATCACCGACCGACAGCGCGTCGGCGTCACCGAGGGCCCGCTGCGCGATCTCCGCGGCCGTCCACACCCCGATCCCCGGCACCGCGCGCAGCCGCTCGGCAGCCTGCTCCGGCGCCATCGTCGCGGCGGCTTCCAGCTTCTCCGCCATCCGCGCGGCGGTGACGATCGTGCGCGAACGCTGCGGATCGACATTGGCGCGGTGATAGACCCAGGACGGGATATAGCGCCAGGTCTGCGCCGACGGCGGCACCCGCATCGGCGCGGGCGTCGGACCCGGCGCCGGTTCGCCGTACTGCCACACCAGCTTTCGATACGAACCGCGAGCGGTGACGGTGTGCACCCGCTGCTCGAGCACGGCCGGCACCAGGGCTTCGAAGACCAATCCGGTGCGGAGCATGTGCAGGCCGGGATGGCGCCGGTGCGCCTCGGCGATGCGGGGATGGTCGGGCGCGAAGCTGTCGAGCTCCTCGTCGACACACAGCATGCGGGGCAGCTGGTCGAGGAATTCCGGCGCGCCCGGGCCCCAGGCTCGCGCCGCGACCACATCGGTGCCGGCCTGGACGAGGCGGTAGGTCACCGGTCCGCTCGCCATGCGCGACGCTCGCCAGTGGGCGCCGTCGGGCGTGACGCGATGGCACGGGTCGCCCTGCCCCCGGCGCAGGGGAGCCAGGGTGTCCGCGAGGGCTATCGACCGGGAGGTGGTGAGGGTGCGGGCGTGGCCGCGTTCGGTGGCGCCGCGATTCGCCGGCGAGGCGTTCGTGTGCGGGGAACGGTGCCGGGGCGCGGTCACCCCGGATCTGGGGTCCTCGATCATCGGCCTGCCGCGTCCTCGCACCGACCCATTGTGCGCCGCCCGCGGGGACCGCCGAGCCGGGACCCGCCGGAGAAAGCCGCGCGGCGCCGGTCGGAACGATGTCTCGAGGAAACTCTCAGGTGGGAATATGGCGGACGTGACGGATTCGCGCCACCATGTAACGATACGATCACGCACGCCGATTTCGCTGGGGAATGATGTCAACAGCAATCATTCGGCAATGTCACAACGGAGGTGTCCATGCTTACCAACATCCTGAATTGGCTGCTCAGCGCGTGGGGTGGAGTATCCGCCGGGAGCTCGGGCTACCAGATTCCTCCGGGCACCCTGCCGTTCGGCAGCTGATCCGTCACCGCCCCCGCCCGCCGCGGTTCGACGCGGCGGGCATGCGCGGTCCGTCTCCGCCGCGACCTCGGAACATCTGAATCATCAATCGTTCAGATATTGCGCGAGATGCCGACCCGGCCGGCCGGCCAACTGTTCGGCTTGGGTTCGACAGGAAAATCCGTCGGCCAGCAGCGGTGTCGCCGCATCGGCCGCACGGAGCGCCGGAAGTAATCCGCCCTCCGCGACCGCGACCGAAATCTCGTAATGCCCGGATTGCATTCCGAAGTTTCCAGCAAGTCCACAGCATCCACTGATTTCGGTGATCTTCGCACCCGTCCGCCGTAATAACCGCCGGTCGGCGTCGAAACCCGTGACGGCGTGCTGATGACAGTGCGGCTGCACCACCACGGTGTCGCCCGAGCGGTCCGGCGGCTGCCACTCCGGTTGCTCCGTCAGGAATTCCGCCAGCGTGCGCACCGCGCGGGCGGTGGGGACCGAGCGCGGATCGTCCGGGAGCAACTGCGGCAGATCCGATCGCAGCGCGGCCGTGCACGACGGCTCCAGGCCGATCACGAAGCCGCCGGTCCGAACGTGCTCCTCCACCGCGTCGAGCCCAGCCCGCAACCGCTTGCGCGCCCCGTCGAGCTGACCCGTACTGATCCAGGTGAGGCCACAGCACACCCGGCGATCCGGAATGCGGACGCGATATCCGGCCGATTCCACGAGTTCGACGGCCGCCCAGCCGATGTCCGGGGCGAAGGCATCGGTGAAGCTATCGATCCACAGCATCGCCACCGGACCGTCCGGATGCCTGTCCCGACCGTGGTGCGCCCACTGAGCGCGGAACGAGCGCGGCGCCAGTCGCGGCGCCGGACGGCGCGGATCCATACCGGCCAGGCGCATACCCGTTCGCCGTAGCCATCGAATGCCGGTGAGCGCGTTCACCATTCGTGGCATTTTCGTGCCCACCGCCAGCCACCGCGGCAATCGGCCGAGGACATAGTGGTCGATCGGCCGCGGTCGTCCCTTGTACGCGCGGTACAACGTCTCGGATTTGTAGGTCGCCATATCGACACCGGCCGGGCAGTCGGACGAGCAGGCCCGGCAGGACAGGCACAGATCCAGCGACTGCGCGACCGCCTCGGCACGCCAGTCCAGGGCGCCGCGGACGACCTCCTGCAGGACCCGCGCGCGGCCCCGGGTGCTGTCCTTCTCATCGGCGGTGGCGAGGTAGGACGGGCACATGAAACCACCGGCCGAGCGGGTGTCGGCGCGACATTTTCCGACGCCGACGCAGCGGTGCACGGCCGCGCCGATATCACCGTCGGCGGGGAACGGGAAACCGCCCGCCGCCGGAACCGGCCGCAGCCCGGGCAGACGCAGGTGGGTGTCGACCGGTTCGGGCCGGACCAGAACCGCCGGGTTCAGCATCGCGTCCGGATCGAAAAGTGCCTTGAATTCGGCGAATACGCGCAGGGCGTCCGGTGAGTACATGCGCGACAGCAGTTCCGAGCGGGCACGGCCGTCTCCGTGCTCACCGGAGGCCGAACCGCCGTAACGGACGACGAGATCGGTGGCGTCGAACAGGAAGTCGCGGAACCGTTGCGGCGCACGGGCGATCGGAAGGTCGAGCCGGACGTGGATGCAACCGTCGCCGATATGGCCGTACAGCAGGCCGTCGACGCGGTGATCACGCATCAGCCGATCGAAATCACGGAGGTAGTCACCGAGACGTTCGGGCGGGACGGCGGCGTCCTCCCAACCCGGCCAGGCCGGTTCGCCCTCGGGCGTACGCCCGGCCAGGCCGGCGCCGTCGGCGCGAATCCGCCACAGCCGGGCGGCCGTCCCGGCGTCGGTGACGATCCGGGTGTCGAGAGCCGCACAGGCGGCGGTCACCGTGGCCGCGCTGTCGTACGCCGATTCCTCGGTGTCCCCGGCGAATTCGACGAACAACCAGGCTCCGCCGACGGGTAGTTCCGGTACCGCGCGCCCGTGCGCGCGCACGACATCGACCAGCCGCGCGTCCAGACCCTCGACCGCGATGGGACGGCCCGCCATCACCGCCTTTACATCGTCGGCGGCGGCAGGCATATCGGGATAACCGAGAACCGCGACCGCGGTCGCGTTCGGCAGCGGGACCAGATCCACGGTCGCGTCGAGAACGAGGCCGCATGTGCCCTCGGACCCGACGAACGCCTTGGCGATCGACGCACCGCGTTCCGGGGTCAGATACTGCAGGCCGTATCCCGAGGCCTGCCGATCGAAGCGGCCCACCTCGGTGCGCAGGGTCGCCAGATTGCGGCGCGTGAACTCCGCCAGCCCGGGCACCACCGAGAGATCGGCGGCCAGTGCGCGCTCGGCGCCGGTGCCGTCGAGGATGCGCAGCTCACGCACGGTATCGGAGGTGCGGCCCCAGGACACCGCGCGCGGGCCGCAGGCATTGTTGCCGATCATGCCGCCGAGGGTGCAGCGGTTCTGCGTCGAGGGGTCCGGCCCCAGCCGCAGGCCGTGGTGTCCGGCGGCCCGCTGCAGGCCGGAGAGCACGACGCCCGGCTGCACTCGGGCACAACGGCTGTCGGCGTCGATGGACAGCACGGCGTTCATGTACCGGCTGAAGTCGAGCACCAGTCCGGGCCCGATCGCATTGCCCGCCACGGATGTTCCGCCTCCGCGTGCGGTGATCGGCTTCCCTTCCTCGCGGGCGAATCGCACGGCCGCGGCCACATCCTCGTCGCCGCGCGGGTAGACCACCGCCGCCGGGAGGACGCGATAGTTCGAGGCGTCCGAGGAATACTCCGCGCGGCGGCGGGCGTCGTCGTCGACCTCGCCGTCGATCCGGTGGCGCAGGGCCCGCACCCAGGAGTCGGTCATATCGCCAGCGTAGAACGCGAGCACCCGTCCGCTCACCGCTCGGGATCGCCACGCGCGGCGAGGCCCGTTCGACCGGGCGCGTGCCGCCGAGCCGGTTAGGGGAGCAGGACTATCTTGCCGAGTCCGTGACCGGTTTCGCTGTCGCGCTGGGCGGCGGCGGCCTCGGACAGCGGGTAGGTACGCGCGGCCCCGGGGAGGCGGAATTCGCCCGCGGCGACCGCCTGCGCGACGCGTGCCACGATGTCGAGGGCGGGGCCGCCGGTTCGAGCGAAGAAGGTGACGCCCTTGTCGGCGGCGGCGCCGTCGGCGATGGTGATGATCCGATCGGTACCGCCACGCAATTCGATTGCGGCGTCGAGGAATCCGTGACCGGCGCAGTCGTAGACCGCGTCGACGCCGTGCGGCGCCAGCTCGCGTACGCGCTCGGCGACGCCGGGACCGTAGGTGGTCGGGATCGCCCCCAGCGTGCGCACGATCTCCTGGTTGGCGGGCGAGGCGGTGCCGACGACCGTGGCGCCGCGAGCCCGGGCCAGCTGCACCACGAACGCGCCGACCGCGCCGGAGGCGCCGTTCACCAGCAACGTCTCGCCCGACTTCACGGCCAGTTCGTCCAAGCCGGTACCGGCCGTATTGGCGGCGACCGGGATGGCGGCGGCCTCGGCGAACGACAGCTCGGCCGGTTTGGCGACGAGTTGGGTGCCCAGCGCGTACTCCGCGTAGCCGCCGCCCTGAGCCCAGCCCAGCACCTCGTCGCCCGGCCGGAACCGGGCCTCGGGTCCGGCGGCGTCGACCACGCCGGCGATCTCGAATCCGGCACGGCGGGGGAATTCGGGCGGACCGGGCATCAGTCCGGCGCGTATCTTCCAATCGGCCGGATTGACCCCGGCCGCCCGGATCGCCACCCGCACCCGGTCTCCGGTGGGGTCCGGAATCGGCACCTCCACCTGCGTCAACACCTCGGGCCCGCCCACTCGCTCGTACTGGATCGCTCGCATGCTGTGGTTCGACGACATGACCACGACCTTAGGAGACCGACGACCGGCAGCCGGGCGCAGCGCCGCAGCGCACGTCACCCGGCGCGTTTCGCTCGTGGCGAACCGGGACTACTTGCTCTCAACCTTTGTTGAGGTCTTAATGTCGGTGGCCCGGGGTTGAATGAACCCGGCAGCGGAAGGAGATGCGGATGAGCATCGAATCGGTCGCGTGGAGTCAGCTGTACCGGCAGGCGCACGCACCCCAGCAGCGGCGCGGTCTGCGCCGGGAGACGGCCGCGCGCATTCTGCGATTCGCGCGCCCGCATCGGGCTCAACTCATCGGCTTCCTGGTCTTCAGCATCGCCTCCGCGTTGCTCACGGTGGCCAATCCGGTGCTGGCGGGGCGAGTGGTCAACGACATCGTCGGCCATGCCGCACCGCGCTCGGTCCTCACCCTCGCCGCGGTGATCGCACTGGTCGCCGTGCTCGACGCGGGCCTGGGCATCGTGATCCGGTGGTTGTCCGCGCGGATCGGGGAGGGGTTGATTCTCGATCTGCGCACCGCGGTATTCGATCACGTGCAGAAGATGCCGGTCGCCTTCTTCACCCGCACCCGCACGGGAGCGCTGGTCAGCCGGCTCAACAACGACGTGATCGGTGCGCAGCGCGCGTTCAGCACGACCTTGTCCGGCGTGGTCACCAATATCGTGACGCTGCTGTTGACCGTGGCGGTGATGGTGCGGCTGTCCTGGCAGATCACACTGCTGGCCCTGATCCTGCTACCGCTGTTCATGTTTCCCGCGCGCAAGATGGGCACCCGGATCGCGAGCATCCAGCGTGAGGCCGCCCAGCTCAACGCCTCGATGAGCACGCAGATGACCGAGCGGTTCTCGGCACCCGGCGCCACCCTGGTGAAGCTGTTCGGACGGCCGGATCAGGAATCCACGGAATTCGCGGTGCGGGCCGGGCGGGTGCGCGATATCGGCGTCCGGACCGCGATGCTGCAGACGGTGTTCGTCACCGCGTTGACGCTCGTGTCCGCGCTGGCCGTGGCATTGGTCTACGGCCTCGGCGGCTGGTACGCACTGCGCGGACAGCTCGACGCCGGCGCCGTGGTCGCGCTGTCGCTGCTGCTGACCCGGCTCTACACCCCGCTGACGGCGCTGGCCAGTGCGCGGGTGGACATCATGTCGGCGCTGGTGAGCTTCGAGCGGGTCTTCGAAATTCTCGATCTGAAGCCGCTGATCCAGGATGCGCCGCATGCGGTGGCGGTTCCGGCAGGCCCGGTCTCGGTGGAATTCGACCGGGTGCGTTTCGGTTACCCGTCGGCCGACAAGGTCTCCCTCGCTTCGCTGGAGGATGTGTCGACGCTCGATCATCGCGGCGGCAGCGAGGTGCTGCACGAGATTTCGCTGCGCGCCGAGCCGGGGCGGATGATCGCCCTGGTCGGGTCCTCCGGCGCGGGCAAATCGACCATCGCCCAACTGGTTTCGCGGCTCTACGATGTGGACGGCGGCGCGGTCCGGCTGGGCGGCGTCGACGTGCGGGACCTGAGCACCCGCTCGATCCAGGACACGGTCGGACTCGTCACCCAGGACGGCCATCTGTTCCACGACAGCATCCGCGCCAATCTGCTGCTGGCCCGGCCCGAAGCGAGTGAGACGGAGCTGTGGGACGCGCTGGAGCGGGCGCGGTTGCGCACGGTGATCGACGGGCTGCCCGACGGTCTGGACACCGTGGTCGGCGAACGCGGATATCGGTTGTCCGGCGGTGAACGGCAGCGATTGACCATCGCCCGGCTGCTGCTCAAACAACCGCGGGTCGTCATCCTCGACGAGGCCACGGCGTCACTGGACTCCACCTCCGAGGCCGCGGTGCAGGAGGCCCTCACCGAGGCACTGGAGGGACGGACCGCCCTGGTCATCGCGCACCGGCTCTCGACCGTCCGGAACGCGGACGAGATCCTGGTGATCGAGGACGGCAGCATCGTCGAGCGGGGCAGTCATGCGCAGCTGCTCGCCGAACAGGGCCGGTACGCGGAGCTCTACCGCACCCAGTTCGCCGACGATACGGAAGTCGCTGCGGCATAAGGTCTCCGGCGTGGAGGTGCGGTTCGCACCTCCACGCCGGAATCCGTCCCTACAACTCCGCCGGGACGACAGCCGCACTGTCGTCGGCGGCCGCGGATCTCCGGGAAGTGCCGGCGGTCGACGGTCCCGCGATTTCCGCCGTATCGGAGCGATCCGCCGTACCCGGACGCGTCCCGCCCGCGGTCCGGCTCAGGCCGACGAAGCCCAACGCGAGCACGCCCAGTCCCGCGCCGATCCAGCCCACCACCGAGTAGTCCGCCCCGGCAGCGATGGCGAGTCCACCCAGCCAGGGGCCGAGGGTGATGCCGATATTGAACGACATGACGTTGCCCGCCGCGCCGAGCGTTCCGGCGGCCGGGGCGAGGGCGAACACCCGGCTGTTCAGCACCGGATTGGTCCCGAAACCGAAGGCGCCCAGCAGGAACGACACTACGACGACCGCCGCCCCATAGTGCGCGGTCAGCGCGAGTATCACCGAGGCGAGCACCAGACCCGAGATTCCGACAGTGAGGCTGCGCAGCGGATGTGCGTCCGCGGTGCGTCCGCCGATCACGATGCCGGCGAACGAGCCGAGGCCGTAGACACCCAGCACCACCGGCACCCAATTCGCACCGATCCCGGTCGTCTCGGTGAGCAGGGCGCCGAGGTATCCGAAGGTGACCAGCAGCGCGGCGGTGGCCGTCACGGTGGTGGCGTACAGCAGTGCCACCGGACGGGTGGCCAAGGCGCGCAATTCCTTTCGCACCGGCGGCGCCTGCTCGGCGCGCTGTTCGGGCACCGCGATCGCCACCGCGACCATCACCAGCGCGCATCCGGCCGCCACCGTCCAGAACGCGGCCCGCCAGCCCAGATGCTGACCGATGAAGGTGCCCGCGGGGAGGCCGAGAATGGTCGCGATGGTCAGGCCGCCCGCGACGACGCTCATCGCCCGCCCGCGCGCTGTCGGCGGTACCAACTCGACCGCGGTCGCCGCGGCCGCCGACCAGAATCCCGCGTATACGAAGGCGCCGACGACGCGGGTGCCGACGAGAACGCCGTAGTCGGCGGTCAGCGCCGCGACGACGTGTGTGGCGACGAAGAAGGCGAGGAAGGCGAGCAGTGCGGTGCGCCGCGACCAGCGCGCCGTGAGGACGGCCAGAATCGGCGCGCCCACCAGCATGCCGACGGCGAAGGCCGAAATAAGCAGTCCGGCTTGTGGAACGGTGACACCGAGATCGGAGGCCATTCCCGTGAGCAGGCCGGACAACATCATCTCCGAGGTGCCCTGCGCGAATATCGCCAGGCCCAATATGTATACCGCCGAGGGCATTTCGTTTCCCTTCTTATTTTGGATCATTCAGTTCAAAATGCGGGCATGCGTAGCCGCGACTCACCGCCGGAACATGTGACGGACCGTCCCGGCCGGTCGATCAGAGGCAGCGCAGGGCGACCTCCGCGATACCGGCCAACGCGTCCCGGGAGGCGCCGCCGCGCGCCGCGACCCGCATACCGCCGATGGTGGCGACGACGAATTGGGCCAGATCGGACGGATCGGCTCCTTCGTCGACCTCGCCCGACGCCTGCCCGGCGCGAATCACGCCGACCAGCGCGGACATCCGACGATCCAGATCGGCACGCAGCATCGCGGCGACCTCGGGATCGCGGGGGCCCATCTCGACTGTCGTGTTCACGACCAGACATCCCAGCGGATCGCCCTCGGGCGCATCCACCACACGCCGCAGCAGCGCCTCGATCTTGTCGCGCACCGAACCGGGACCGTCGAGCAATTCGAACGTATCCGCGTTCTTGAACTCCATGTAATGCCGCAGCGCACGCTCGAACAGGTCATGCTTGCTGGTGAAGGTGTTGTAGATACTCGAGCGGCCCAGACCGGTGGCCGCACAGAGGTCCTGGGTGGACGTGCCCTCGTAACCGGCGCTCCAGAAAGCGCGCATGGCCGCGTCCACCGCCCCTGGTTCGTCGAACTGCTTGGGTCGTGCCATGCGGTCAGGCTAACACGTTTTGGATAGATCAGTTCAAAATCCGGGGGAGAGAATGGCGGGCGTTCGATCCGACGCCCGCCGCTCGATCAGAATTCGCCGGCCACCGCCAGAACGGTGCGGCCCGAGTGGTGGCCGGCGCGGATGGCATGCAGCACCGCCTCGGCCTCGGTGATCGGTGCGATATTCTCCAGCGTCGACAGATGCCGGGGCTTCAGATCCTTGCCGAGCCGTGCCCACAGCGCGCGCCGCTGGTCGATCGGGAAGTTCACCGAATCGATGCCGAGCAGGCCGACTCCACGCAGGATGAACGGCATGACGGTGGTGGGCAGTTCGGTCCCGCCGGTCAGGCCGCTGACGGCTACCGACCCGCCGTACCGGACGGTGCTGAGGATGTGGGCGAGTGATTTACCACCGACGCTGTCCACCGCGCCGGCCCACTGCGCCTTACCCAGCGGGCGAGGCTTCGCGTCCGGATCCTCGGGCAGGCGGCCGATCACCGCGGCCGCACCGAGGGTGGACAGCAGTTCGCCCGCATCGGTCTTTCCGGTAGAGGCGGTGACCTCGTAGCCGAGGCCGGACAGGATGTCCACCGCGACACTGCCGACGCCGCCGGTCGCACCGGTCACCAGCACCGGCCCGTCACCCGGGGCCAGTCCGCGGTCGAGCAGTGCCTGCACGCTCATGGCCGCGGTGAATCCGGCGGTGCCGAGGGCCGCTGCCTCGCGCGGGCTCAGGCCCTCCAGCTTGACCACCCATTCGGCGGGTACGCGCGCGTATTCGGCGAAGCCGCCGTTGTGCGCGACACCGATCTCGTAACCGTGCGCGATCACGAGATCACCCGCCGTGAAGGCGGCATCCTCGGAGGCCACCACCTCGCCGGTCAGGTCGATGCCGGGGATGATCGGGTAATTGCGCACCACGCCGCCGCGCGGAGTGATCGCCAGCCCGTCCTTGAAGTTCGCACTCGAATAGTGCACCTTGATCGTCACCGTGCCCGGCCCGAGGAAGTCTTCGCCCACCTCCTCGCGGGTCAGTACCACGCCGTCGTCGGTCTCGTGCGCAACCATCGCCTGGAACTGCATGCGTCCGAGCATAGGAGGGCGGACGCCTCGCGGCTACGACCGACTTGCGGCCGCACCCCGTTCGGCGCGGAGGTGATCAATGCCCGAATGCGGCGACCCCTACCGGACCGACACCGACGCACACATCCAAACCGGAAGTACGAGAACCGATTCGCAGCACCTCACCGCTGCCGACCACATGGACGAACACCGTGTGGACACCCGCACGCACGGGCGCCACCACCGTCTCGCCGTGTTCCATCGCCATGGTGAGGCGGCCGTCCCGATTCGCGAAATAGTTGATCTGCGCGGTCCACCCGTGCTCGATCATGGGCCCGTCCAGCCACAGCGCCACCGGGTCGGAGCCGTCGATGCGGTATCCGCAGCCGGGTTCGGGACCGGCGAGAATGCGGCGATTCCACCAGACCGAGGCATCGACGAGTTTGCCTTCGTCGGTGATCATCCGCAGGTGCGGTGTGGACGTGCCGAAAGCACCGTCCGGGGCGATCGGGCCCAGCACCTGGGCGATGAGATTCTGCGGATAGGTCATCGGCGTCAGCACACCCCACGGCACCTCCTGCTCCAGGAGCGGTGCGCCGTCCCGATCCGCGAAGGCCGCACGGGCATTCGTGAGATAGGTGCGCGTGGGGGAGATTTCCCACGAGCGCGCGAACGAGACGGTCGTGTAGACGCTGCTCACCACGAAGGCCGCTGTCAGCACGATCGCGACTGCTCGAGAAGCAATCACCGCACCGGGTGATTTCGGCCCGATCGCGGCCGGGTGCCGGCTCGTTGTTCGCGGCCGCGCAGCAAGCAGCAGAGCGGTCGCCGCTGCCAGCACCACCGCCACGTCGGCCAGATAGCGCAGCGACTGCATGAGTTCGGCGGCGGTATTGGGGCCACCGCGGATCAGCACGATCGGAAGCGCAACGGCGAGAACGTATCCCGCGATCAGGATCCACACCGGTAGCACGCGACGGCGCAGTCGCAGTGTCACCAGGACCACCGCGGCGAGGATCAGCCAGGCGGGCACCACGGTCCACCCCGGCGGCGTAGCCCACGGTGTCGACGGCAGCCAGCGCGCCCAGACCCATGGCCCGCCCAGCAGGGTCGGGACGATCCCCAAGGAAGTGGCGCTGTGCAGAAGTCGCCGCGCCCCGGCCAGGCTGGTGTCGACCGCGATGTGGTCGGCGACGGTGAGATAGGCCGCGCCCCAGCCCGCCAGGATCAACGCCGAACCGGCCCACAGCGCCGCGCCCGTGCGCGCCACGTCGCGAATCGACGCCCACCCGCTCGGGCCGCCACGATCGCCCGCCCGCTCTGGGTCCTCGGGAAGTGCGGCGGCCTCACCGGGGTCCGATTCGTTTTCGCCCACAGGCGAATCCGCATCGACGGTGCGGGCGCCGACGAGGTAGCGCTCCAGCACCGCGACCGCGAACGCGACGAACGGCACCACCACCGCTTTTTCGAAGAACAACAGCCCCACGATCAGCACCAGCACACCGGAGATCGCATATCGGCCCCGGCCGGTGCGCACCAGCAGCACCGCATCCGCGATCACCCATGCCAGCGCGAACTGCAGCGGCAGCGCATTGAGCGAAGCCGCCCACCAGGCGAAGGCCGGAAGAGTCAGCGGACAGAACAGATAACCGATCAAGGGAATCAGCACGGCCCAGCGGACCGCACCGGCTCGCCGTGGGACCAGTACCAGCAGCATGCGCAGCACCGCGACCGAGGCCGCGAGCTGCAGCAGCAGCATGGTCACCACCGGGCCTGCCCATTGCAACGGCGCGATCCGGGTCACCAGCCACGCGGTGGCGAAGGCCAGCGGCATGAAGTGGCCGTCGTGGTCGTAGAGCAGTAGGTCGGCGGACCAGAGCGGATAGCGGTCGGCGCGGCCCACCAGGATGAGATCGTCCCAGTAGAAATAGCCGCGCCCGGCCACCCAGCCGCGCAACCCGATCTGCGCGAGGATCAGCAGTACCGCCACCAGCAGTACGCGACGACGGGTCACCGCGCGCAGACCGGCGAAACCCGCAGTACGGCGGAGTCCCGAGAATCCGCCGGATGGGCCGCGCGGCACCGCGGGCGCCGATCCGAGGCGGTCTGCGGCCGACGAGCCGCGCGGGGCGAGCTCCGTCGTGCTGTCGATCCGAATGCCGGACGAGGCGATCTCCGCGCGACCTCCGCGCACCTCGCCACGCCGCCGCGCCGACCACACCGGGACCGGCGCCCACCCGCGTGCGAAGCCGGGCGCCGAGAACATGGCACCCCACCCTAGTGGCCCGCGACCGGGTTCGCTCGTGGCGACGGCTCAGTCCCTCACTCGAAGACGGGGGCGCGCTTGCCGAGGAATGCCGCGATGCCCTCGGTGCCGTCGGGCGAATCGGCGCAGGCGGAGATGAACGCCGCCTCGCGCGCGGTCTGCTCCTCGAGCGTGTGCGAGGAGCTCACCAGCAGCAGCTTCTTGACGCTGGCATTCGAATGCCGGGGGCCCGCCACGAATTCCGCGACCAGTTCGTCCACGGCGGCGGCGAGTTCGGCGTCCGGCACCACGCGATGCACGAGATTCCACTCCAGCGCCTCGGCCGCCGTCAGGGTGCGGTTGGTGAGCATCAGTTCCTGCGTGCGGCGCAGGCCGATCAGGCGCGGCAGATAGTAGGAGGCGCCGCCGTCGGGACTCAGCCCGGCGCGGGTATAGGCCATGGTGAACGCCGCCGATTCGCCCGCGAGTACCAGATCACCGGCCATCGCCAGACTGAATCCGGCGCCCGCGGCGACACCGTTCACCGCCACGACCAGCAGGGCATCCATCCGGGCGAACGACGAGAGCGCCTCGTGCAGGTCGTCGGCCAGGCCCTTCACGTAGTGGCCGGCGCCGCCGCCCTGGGCAGCCATGGCCTTGAGGTCGCCGCCGGCGGAGAAGAACCTGCCCGCACCGGTCAGCACGACCACCTTCAGCGCGGGATCGTCCACACACTGTCCCGCGATATCGGCCAGTTCCCGGCCGAGGACGTGGTCGATACCGTTCGCGGCCTTCGGCCGGTTCAGGGTGATCCGGGCGACGGGGCCGGTGCGCTCGAAAGTGATCGTCTCGTACTCGCTCATGGGCTGCCTTTCGGTCGAGTCTGCGGGCCCAGCATGACAAACGGCCGCACCGCGTGCGACGCCGCCACCACCGAGACATATCCGGCAGCCGGGCACGGAAACGCGGAGGCCCGGGCTGTTGCGGGACTCGGGCTATTGCGGGACGAGTTCGAGTCGCACCCCGAGCAGCCGGACCGGCCGATCGAGTTCGAAGCGGTCGACGATCTCGAGTGCGACCGCGGTGATCGTCTCGGCATCGATCGTCGGTTCGGGCAGCTTCTTCTGCTTGGTGCGGGTGTAGAAGGTGTTGGTACGCACCGTGACCCCCACCCGGGTGCCGATCCGGCCGGCCGCGGCCATCTCCTCCGCGACCTCGCGGGCCAGCCGCGCCACCTGGGCGCGAATCTCCTCGCGATCGGTCAGATCATGCGGGAAGGTCTCGGATTTGCTGCGGCCCACCGGAATTCGCGGCTCGGTCACCACATCGGTATCGCCGGCGCCGTGGCCGAGCACCCAGAGATACGGACCGGTGGCCGGACCGAATTCGGCGGCGAGGACATTTCGGTCGGCGGCCGCGAGCTGGGCGACGGTGTCGATGCCCAGGGCCGACATTCGCTGCGCGATGCGAGTGCCGATACCCCACAGCGCGCTGGTCGGGCGGTGCGCCATGAGTTCGTTCCAGTTCTCGGCGGTGAGCCGGAAGATTCCCGCACCGGGCTCGGTCCGCGGCGCCACCGCTGCCTCCCCTTCCGAATGCTCCGGTCCCGCAACCTCGTCAGCAGCCGTACCCTCGACCTCGGTGTCGGTGCTGTCCGCGACCTTCGCGTCCGTTCCTTTGCCGACGCTCTTCGCGAATCCGGTCGCCAGTTTCGCGCGCAATTTGTTGTCGCCGATACCTATCGAACACGTGAGGTTCAATTCCGCTATCGCGCTGCGGATTTCGCGTGCGAGCGATTCGGGATCGTCGGTGTCGGCGGCGAGGAAGGCCTCGTCCCAGCCCAGCACCTCGACCCGCACCGGGAACCGCCGCAGCACCTCCATGACTTCGTCGGACGCCTCCTCGTAGGTGGTCATGTCCAGGGGCAGGAACACCCCGTCCGGACATTTGCGGACCGCGGTGCGCAGCGGCATTCCCGCCCGCACGCCGAAGGCACGCGCCGGATACGACGCGCAGGTGACCACCTTGCGCGGTTCGTTCGGATCTCCGTTGCCGCCGACGATCACCGGCTGCCCACGCAGCTCGGGATGGCGGCGGAACTCCACCGCCGCCTGGAATTGGTCGAGG
>NZ_BAFQ01000207.1 GCF_000308375.1 Nocardia aobensis NBRC 100429
AAGGGCAACGGCGGCGGCGACGGTCCCGGCGGTTCGGCGGGCAGAGGCCCGAAGGCGAAGAAGAAATCGCCGTGGCGCATCGTGCGGCGAGTGATCTATGTCCTGGTGGCATTGGCGATCGTGGTGCCGAGCGCGGTCTTCCTGATCGCGTACACGACCGTCTCCATACCCCAGCCGGGCGATCTCAAAACCCCTCAGGTCGCCACGATCCTGGCCTCCGACGGCACCACGCAGATCAGCAGAATCGTTCCGCCGGAAGGCAACCGGACCGACGTCACCATCGACCAGATTCCGCCGCACGTGCGCAACGCGGTGATCGCGGCCGAGGACCGGGACTTCTACTCGAACCCCGGCTTCTCCATCAGCGGTTTCGCCCGCGCCGCACGCGACAACCTGATGGGCAAGGACACCGCCGGTGGTGGTTCGACGATCACCCAGCAGTACGTCAAGAACGCCATGGTCGGCAATCAGCATTCGCTGAGCCGCAAGATGCGCGAGCTGGTGATCTCGGCGAAGATGGCGCGGCAGTGGAGTAAGGACGACATCCTCACCGCGTATCTGAACACCATTCCGTTCGGTCGCGGCACCTTCGGTATCGACGCCGCGGGCAAGGCCTACTTCGGCAAGTCGGTCGAACAGCTGACCGTCGAAGAGGGCGCGATGCTGGCCGCCACCATCAACCAGCCGTACGGCCTGGACCCGGAGAACAACCCGAAGGGCGCCGAACAGCGCTGGAACTACGTCCTCGACGGCATGGTCAAGGCCGGTTCCATCCCGGCGGCCGAACGCGCCAAGATGGTGTACCCGAAGGTGCTGCCGTCCAGCGCCAACAGCGCCGACAGCGAGAACAAGACCGCGGGCCCGAACGGCCTGATCAAGCGGCAGGTGCTCAGCGAGCTGTCCGAGGCCGGCATCAGCGATACCCAGCTGAACACCGAGGGTCTGCAGATCACCACGACCATCGATCAGAAGGCCCAGCAGGCGGCGATCGATTCGGTGCACAAGAACATGCAGGGTGAACGCGACGAGGTCCGGACCGCGGTCGTCTCGGTCGATCCGAAATCCGGTGCGGTGCGCGCCTATTACGGCGGCGACAACGCGACCGGCTGGGACTTCGCCAATGCCGGTCTGCAGTCCGGCTCGACGTTCAAGGTCTTCGGCCTGGCCGAGAATCTCGAACTCGGCAAGCCGCTGTCGACGATGTACGACAGTTCGGATCTGACGGTCAACGGCATCAAGATCACCAACGCCGAGGGTGAGACCTGCGGTACCTGCACCATCGCCGAGGCGCTCAAGCGGTCGCTGAACACCAGCTTCTACCGCATGGAACTCGATATGCCGGACGGTCCGACGAAGATCGCCGCGATGGCGCACCGCATGGGCATTCCCGACACGATTCCGGGCGTGGGCCAGACGCTGACCGAGCCCGATGGCTCCGGCCCCAACAACGGCATCATCCTGGGTCAGTACCAGGTGCGGCCGCTGGATATGGCTTCCGCGTATGCGACCATCGCCGCCTCGGGCGTCTATCACAAGCCGCATTTCGTGCAGAAGGTCGTGACGGCCGACGGTCAGGTCCTGCTCGACCGCGGACAGGTCGCGGGCGAGCAGCGGGTCTCCGCCGCCGTCGCGGACAACCTGTCGGCGGCGATGCAGCCGATCGCCGCCTCGTCCCGCAACCACGGCCTGGCCGGTGGCCGGCTGTCCGGTTCCAAGACCGGTACCACCCAGCTCGGCGACACCGGTCAGAACAAGGACGCGTGGATGATCGGCTTCACCCCGTCGCTGTCGACAGCGGTCTGGGTGGGTACCGCGGACGGTGTCGCGCTGAAGACGCCCGGCGGGTCGATCATGTACGGCTCCGGCCTGCCGTCGGATATCTGGAAGGACACCATGGACGGCGCGCTCGAGGGCACGCCGAAGGAGAACTTCCCGAAGCCGGCCGCGATCGGCGGCCAGGCCGGTGTGCCGTCCTATTCGGCGCCGTACACCGCACCGAGCACCACCCAGCAGGAGTATCAGCCGCCGGTCGTGGTGAAGCCGTCGCAGGTCGAGATCCTGCCGGGCATCACCATTCCGGTGCCGGGCATCCAGCCGAATCCGCGCTCGCAGCCGCAGCAGAACCAGCCGCAGTCGCAGGACACCGGACCACTGCCGGGCCAACCGGTGGCACCCGCCGACGGATCCTCACCGACCACGTCGAATTCCGGTGACACCAACGGCAATTCACGGTCCCAGCGTCCGGGCGCCGGCGTCGGCAACAGTACCGACGGGACAGGAGACGGATACTCCAACAGTCACCGGTAGCCTCGGGTGGCGTGAGTGAACAACAGCCGGTGGCGGCCTCGACGTTCGGTGACGAAGGTGTCGAGACCGCCACCGGTTTCGTTTCCGCGGCTCCCCTCGCCGCGGATCGGAGATCGGCGGTGCGCCGGGACAAACCCAGCCGCACCGATTCGATGACCGCTCAGTTGAGCAGCACGATCGGCGGCCCGGTCGGCGACCATGCTCTGATCGGCCGCGCTCGGTTCTGGACTCCGCTGCGCATTCTGCTGGCCTTCGCGGTGGTGTTCCTCGCCCTCGGCTGGGCGGGTAAGGCCGGCTGCATTCAGCAGACGACCACCTCGGAGGGCCATCTCACCCTCGACTGGAACAACGGTCGCCAATACGTGGCCATGTGCTATTCGGATACGGTGCCGCTCTACGGCGCCGAACATCTCGACGAGGGCGCGTTCCCCTACAAGAAGAAGTGGACCGAGGTCGGCCCCGACGGCAAACTGCAGACCCGGTACATGGAATATCCGGTGCTGTCGGGCCTCTATCAGTACCTGGCGATGGAGGTCGCCAATATCTGGATGTCGCTGCCGTTGCCGAAGGCGCTGTCGGTGGTGGTGTATTTCAACGTCGTCGCCGTGGGACTGGCGCTGGCCTGGCTGGTGACGGTGTGGGCGTCGGCGATGCTGGCGGGCCGCCGGATCTGGGATGCGGCGCTGGTGGCGCTCTCACCGCTGGTGCTCGTGCACATCTTCACCAATTTCGACGCGTTGGCAACGGCTTTCGCGGCCACGGGCCTGCTGGCCTGGGCCAGGCGGCGGCCGGTCCTGGCCGGAATCCTGCTCGGTTTGGGCGGCGCGGCCAAGCTGTATCCGCTGTTGCTGCTGGGCCCGATCGTGGTGCTCTGCCTGCGTGTCGACGGCCGTGACCGACTGCCGGGCCTGCGAGAACAGCTGCGGCGCAACGGCAACAACGCGGTCAGGGCCCTGCGCGACTACCTGGCCGGCGCGCGGATCAGCCCGCTGCGGGCGGCGCTGGTGACGGTGTTGTCGGCCATGTCGGCCTGGCTGGCGGTGAATCTGCCCATCGCGGTGCCGTTCACCGAGGGCTGGTGGGAATTCTTCCGGCTCAACAGTGAACGCCATGCCGATCCGGATTCGCTCTACAACGTGATCACCTCCTTCACCGGCTGGCAGGGTTTCGACGGTCCACTCGCCTCCTCCGACACGCCGACCGCGCTGAATTCGGTGTCGCTGGTGCTGTTCGCGGTCGCCTGCGCGGTGATCGGATACATCGCGCTCACCGCCGCCCGCCGACCGCGCGTGGCGCAGCTGGCCTTCCTGGTGGTGGCGGCGTTCCTGCTGACCAACAAGGTGTGGAGTCCGCAGTATTCGCTGTGGCTGGTGCCGCTCGCGGTGCTGGCCCTGCCGCATCGGCGAATCCTGTTGGCGTGGATGACGATCGACGCGCTGGTGTGGTTCCCGCGCATGTACTACTACCTCGGCACCGACGACAAGGGCGTCCCCGAACAGTGGTTCACCAGCGCGGTCCTGATCCGCGACTTCGCGGTCGTCGGCCTGTGCGCGTTGGTGGTCCGCCAGATCTACCGGCCCGAACAGGACCTCGTCCGAGCCGACGGCGGGGACGACCCGGTAGGCGGAATTCTGGACCGCGCGCAGGATCCGGCGCTGCCGTGGTTACCGTCGGCGCTGCAACCCAGGCCGCCGTATCCGGCCGCTGGCGCGAACACCCGATCATGGGCGAGGATCGACACATGACCGCATTGAGCGAGCAGGCCACCACCTTCCTCGAGCTGCACCGCCCCGGCGATCCGGCGATTCTGCCGACCGTCTGGGACGCGTGGTCGGCGAATCTGGTGCAAGCGGCCGGTTTCGCCGCGCTGACCGTCGGCAGCCATCCGCTGGCGGATTCGCTGGGCAAATCCGATCAGGAGGGGATGACCTATCCCGAATCGATGGCCCGGGTTCGCGAGATCACCGCGGCGGTCGACATTCCCGTCTCGGTCGATATCGAATCCGGCTACGGCCTGAAGCCCGCCCAGCTGATCGACGGACTGCTGGAGGCGGGCGCGGTCGGCCTCAACATCGAGGATTCGGTGCACAGCGAGGGCGGCCGCCTGCGCGAGCCGAGCGAACACGCCGACTTCGTCGCCGGACTGCGGCAGGCGGCCGATGCCGCCGGTGTGCACGTGGTGGTCAACGCTCGCACCGACCTGTTCCTGCGCGAGGACCAGAACACCCCGGACCGGGTCGAGCGGGTTCTGGAGCGGATGCGGCTGGCGGCCGAAGCGGGTGCCGACGTGCTGTACCCGGTGGGTCAGCGCGATCCGGAGATCCTGCGCCGGCTCTGTGCCGAACTTCCGTTGCCGGTCAACGCGATCGGCCTGCCGGACCAGGGTGATCGCGCCTGGTTCGCCGAAGTGGGCGTTGCCCGGGTCAGTTTCGGGCCGTTCCTGCAGCGCGCGCTGAGCACCGAGGCGAACCGGTTGTTGCAGCGCTGGCAGTAATCCCGGAACCCCGGCACCGAATCGGGTCGGGTTCTGTGACAATGGAACACGCCGATGCCCGTCGCCACGCATGCCACGAAGCCCGAGATGAGCGAGCCGACGGTATGCGACCGGGGCGGTCATCGGCGCTGTGATTCCCGGTCAGGCCACCCGCTCGGCGCGGTCGATCCACGCCGGGTAGTCGGTATATCCATGCGGTCCCCGGCCGTAGAGACCGTCCTCGCGCACCGGCGCCAGCGCTCGATCGTGCCGGATCCGCGACACCAGATCGGGATTGGCGATGAAGGCCCGCCCGAAGGACACCAGATCGGCCCGGCCCTCGGCGAGCAGACGCTCGGCCGCCGCGGGTGCGGTCGGTGCGCGGTTCTCACCGATATTGGCGATCAGCGTGCCGTTCCAGCGCGGGCGCAGATCGGCGAGTGCCGGATAGTCGTCGTTGTCGGTGAGGTGTAGGTAGGCGAGATCCCGTCCGGCGAGTTCACCGACCAGGGCGCGGTAGAGCGGCGCCGGATCGGCCTCGTGCATGCCGAATTGCGGATTGCCCGGCGACAACCGGATCCCGACTCGATGCGAACCCGCCACGGCGGCAACGGCGTCGGTGACCTCGAGTGCGAATCGCATGCGGTTGGCGATCGTGCCGCCGTATTCGTCGGTGCGCAGATTGGTGTTGTCGGCCAGGAACTGATGGACGAGATAGCTGTTCGCACCGTGGATCTCGACACCGTCGAATCCGGCCGCGAGTGCGTTGGCGGCGGCAGCGGCATAATGCTCGACGGCCTGCGCGATCTCGGCGCGGGTCATGGCCCGAGGCCGTGGCGCCGGGGCCTTCCCCCCGTCGATCAGGTGGACCGGATCGGCGGCCGGTACCGCCGACGGTCCGGCCGGCAGGGTGCCGTCGATCCGGGCCAGGGGATGACCCCACCGCCCGCCGTGCATGAGCTGGGCGAAGATCCGCCCGCCCGCGCCGTGGACGGCTTCGGTGACCCGCCGCCACCCGGCGATGTGCGCCTCGGTGGTCAGGCCCGGCACCCATGCCTCGCTCTGGCCGGTGGAATGCGGCCAGATTCCCTCGGTGACAATGAGTCCCGCGTCGGCACGCTGGGCGTAGTAGGTCGCCACATCGTCGGTGGGCGAGCCGTCGGGGTGGGAGCGCAGCCGGGTCATCGGCGCCATCACGACGCGATTGGGCAGGTGCAGGTGGCTTGCGTGATAGTCGGTCAGCAACAGCATGCGCGTACCGTAGAACCTGACATCAATGTGAGGTGCAAGGGAGAAACCGGTGCGCATCGGCGAACTGGCACAACGCACGGGCGTCAGCGTGCGGTCGTTGCGGTATTACGAGAGTCAGGGCCTGCTGGCTTCGTCCAGGACCCCGGGCGGTCAGCGCGAATACCGTGAGCAGGCCGTGGACCGCGTGGTTCGCATTCAGGAGATGTTCGCCGCGGGACTGCACAGCCGCACCATCGCCGAACTGCTGCCGTGCATCAACGACACCGACGGTACGCCCGCGCAGACGGCGACCCCGTGGCTCTCGGAAACCCTTGCCGCCGAACGCAAACGCATCGACGCGTGCATCAAGGATCTGGTCCGCACCCGCGAGGTGCTCGACGGCGTGATCAGCGCGGCACACGGCGAGCCGCAGTAGGCCCGGATCCCTACCTCAGGGCGGCCAGTCCCGGCCGGCGCTCCAGGATGGCGCCGGGCGCCGGCGAGGTCGGCTCCCCGGCCACCGCGGCATCCGGCCGGGTTCCGGATCGGAGCGAGGCCAGCACCATCCCGAGCAGCCCGACGCCCAATCCGGCAATCGTCAGTGGCCGCAATGGTTGTGCGATCAGCAGCCAGGCCAGTCCCGCCGTGACCAACGGGGTGACGAAGAACAACTTGCCGACGCGAGTGGCGTCCCAGCGGCGCAGCATCGCATTCAGGAGCAGGAAGCAGGCGACGGCGTTGATCGCCACCATCCACACCAGCGAGCCGGCGAATCGCAGCGGATCGGCGATATGCGTATCCCCGCTCCCGACCATGAAGATTCCCGCCACCGGCGCGCTGATCAGCACGTGCACAGCGGTATTCGTGCGGGTGTCGACCTGCGGCACGAAACGCTTCTGATAGACCGTGCCGAGGCTGAGCCCCAGCAGACCGACCACGCACAGCACCAATCCCGTTGCGGAGAAATGCGATTGGTCGACAACCGCGAGTCCGACGCCGAGGCCGCCGACACCGAATCCGATCCACTGCCGCACGGTGACCGACTCACCGAGCACGGTCCCGGCGAACAGCGCGATCACCACCGGATTCAATCCCTGCACCAGTGAGATCACCGCCGCGGACACATGGTCGGCCATGGCGGTGTAGAAGGCGCCGAACTGCACCATCTGCATGAGCAATCCGGCGACGGCGACATGCGCCAGTTGCCGGCCGCGCGGCCACCGCGCCCCGACGACGACGGCATACACCGCCAAGACCAGTCCGGCGCAGGCGAAGCGGGCGAACAGCACCACCATCGGCGGCGCCGCACCGACGCCGATGATGCCGGCGATGAACGCACTGCTCCACATCACGACGAAGGCCGCGGGCGCGGCCGTCTCCATCAGTCGCTTCCGCACGACGCCTCCCGAATAACCGCTTCAACTGGTTATCAACCCTGACATCGGTGCGACTAACCTGTCAAGAGGGTTACGATGGCGAGGTGTTCACCTTCGTCAGCGGCAACGTGGCCCTGGATTTCGCCGGCACGGTCCAGGAGCGCAATGGCGGTTTCGCCGATCTCCTGACGGCTCCCGCCACCCTCGACGAATGGCTGATCGCGGCCGGATTACTGGATTCCGCGGCGCGATGCGACGCGGCCGACCTGACCCGGGCGGTCGAACTGCGCGAAGCGGTGTACCGCTTGGCCCTGGCCACCACCACCGGTGCGCCGTGGCGCGATGCCGACCGGGTGCTGGTCAACCGGATCGCGGACGGTCCGAAACCCTCGATCGCCCTGCGCGCCGACGCCGGCGTGACCCGCCGCGGCGACTGCGAGCACGCCCTCGCGCGCATCGCGACCGAGGCGATCGAACTCCTCGGCGGACCCGATCGCGATCGGATCAAACAATGCGGCCGCGATACCTGCACACGCCTCTACCTCGACACCTCCCGCGCGGGTTCGCGGCGCTGGTGCGATATGACGCTGTGCGGCAACCGCGCCAAGAGCGCGTCGTTCCGCGCTCGCCGCGGCAAGCCGTAATTCAGCGGGTGGAAACGAGTTCGCGCGCTACCGGCGACACCATCGGCCGGTATCCGCGCGGGCGGGCGCGAACGAACGCGAAGAAGAAGAACACCAACAGGATCGCGCGTCCCCACACCCCGAACTGCACGAGTTTCTCGTAGAAGTCCGCACCCGTTCCGCTCCCCAGAGCGTGGAAGTAGCGGAAGACCCCGATGCCGAGCGCCAGATCGGCCAGCAGATAGGCGCCGACCGCCGCCCACGGCACTTCGAGCAGGACGAAGAACGGCAGCACCCACAGCGTGTACTGCGGTGAATGCACCTTGTGGAACAACAGGAATCCACATAGCATCGCCGCGCTCACGCCCACCCAGGGGTAGTAGCGAAGTGCGGGAAAACGCTTCCACCCCAACCAGATTGCGAGCGCGAACGAGACGGCGACCAGGACCGGCGAGGCCGTCGCCACGACGTTTTGGAACGACGCCTCCCCGCTCTGTCCCTGCCCGAACATCGGCCGCAGACCCCAGTACCAGATCGAGTTGGTGGTGATGTCGGCCTGCCGCATCTGCTGGAAGGTGAACGAGGCTCGCCAGCCGTCGTAGCCGAGCAGAGCGAAGGGCAGGTTGATCGCCGCCACCGTCACGATCGCCGCACCCGCGGCCGCGAACGCACCGGCCGGATCGTAGCCGCGGCGAGGGGCATCCGGCCGCTCGCCGAGGTCCGGCTCGCCGAGAAATAGGTAGAGCATCAGCGGCAGGACGAAGATTCCCGGATACAACTTCAGGCAGAATCCGATGCCCAGCAGGACCGCCGCGACAATTCCCCTGGTGCGCAACGAATATCGAGTCAGCGTGGTCATCACGTAGACCGCGCCGACTGCCGTGCACACCACCGGAAGTTCCCAATTGTGGAACGCGTAGAGCACCAGCGGCGGACCCACCGACCACAGCAGCGCGACCGCTCCCGACATCCGTCCCAGCATCCAGGCGGTCAGCAGAGCGAACGGCGCCAGCAGCAGTGCCGAATGCAACAGGAAGCCGGCGTCGTCGTGCACGCCGGCCGCACCGAGCCACATCAGCAGCCCGCTGAGCACCGGATATTCGACGGCGCCTCCGGTCAGCGTGCCGTCCGGGGTGATACCGCCGCCGACGTAGGGAAACAGATGTTCGTCGATGCCGCGGCCGAGCCAGAGGAATTGGATATCGGAATAGCAGACCTCGGCATCCTTGATGCGATCGAAGATCAGACTGCGCCCGTCGCCGTCGAACGGCGCGCCCGCGCAACGAGCCTTGTTGAGATAGGCGAAGATCAACGTGACCGCACAGGCCAGCACCGCGGCCGCGGCCGCGACCCGGCCGGTTGCGCGCGCCCGGACTATCGCATCGGCCACGCGGCAACCTCCGCAGCCACCCCGTCGCCACCGCCGGAGCTCCCACGATCGGCGGATCGAATCGGCATGTTCACCACGATAGGTGGGCTACCCCGCCGACGGCGATATTCATGGGGAAGGAGACCCATTTCGCACCCGGCGCCCCGGATTCGGGTCCGGACCGGCCGTTCATGTAGCCTTGTCGGGTTGCTGACGCAACGACCCCTCCTGCCACGGAAAGTCCGTGGCCGTTCACAGTCCACAGGAGGTGATGGGTTCCCGTGCGTCATTACGAAGTGATGGTCATCCTCGATCCGAACCTGGACGAGCGCACTGTCGGTCCGAACTTGGACAAGATGCTCAGTGTGGTCTCGCAGCAGGGCGGCAAGATCGACAAGGTCGACCTCTGGGGCCGCCGCCGGCTGGCCTACGAAATCGAGAAGCGCGCCGAGGGCATCTACGCCGTCGTCGACCTGACCGCCGAACCGGCCACGGTCAGCGAGCTCGACCGCCAGCTGGGCCTGAACGAGTCGGTGTTGCGCACCAAGGTGCTGCGGCAGGACAAGAAGTAAGACCCCTGGCATACCTGCCGGAAAGCAAACCGCACTTGTCGTTGCCTGGCCTTAGGCTCTAGCGCAACAGGCGAGTGCACAGCTGATCGCACCGGAGACCAGGAGGAACCATGGCAGGCGACACCGTAATCACCGTCATCGGCAATTTGACGGCAGATCCGGAACTTCGATTCACGCCCGCGGGCGCGGCGGTGGCCAATTTCACCGTCGCCTCGACTCCCCGGGTGTTCGACCGCAACGCCAACGAATGGAAAGACGGCGAGGCACTGTTCCTGCGCTGCAACATTTGGCGTGAGGCCGCGGAGAATGTCGCCGAGAGCCTGACCCGAGGCGCTCGCGTCATCGTGAGCGGACGGCTGAAGCAGCGCTCCTACGAAACCCGCGAGGGTGAGAAGCGCACGGTCGTCGAACTCGAGGTCGACGAGGTCGGTCCCTCCCTGCGCTACGCGACCGCGAAGGTCAACAAGACCTCGCGCGGCGGTGGCGGTGGTGGTTTCGGCGGCAATTCCGGCGGCAGTGGTGGGGGCTTCGGCGGCTCCAACGGTGGCAGTCGCGGCGGACAGAGTTCCGCCGGCGACGATCCGTGGGGCAGCGCTCCCGCGGCCGGCTCCTTCGGAGGCGGCCAGATGGACGACGAACCGCCGTTCTGAACGGCTCACATATCGGGGCCCGCGGTATGCGGCTCCCAGGCAAACGGAGTGAAGACCCATGGCCAAAGCACCGGCACGCGAAAAGGTGCTGAAGAAGAAGGCTTGCGCGTTCTGCAAGGACGACAAGAAGGCGAAGAAGGACGGCTCGGGCACCGGCGCCGTCATCGACTACAAGGACACGGCGTTGCTGCGCAAGTTCGTCAGCGACCGCGGCAAGATCCGCGCCCGCCGCGTCACCGGAAACTGCGTGCAGCACCAGCGGGACATCGCCGTCGCGGTGAAGAACTCTCGCGAGGTCGCGCTGCTGCCGTACGTGTCCACGGCTCGCTGAGAACGGGAGGCAGACGATGAAGCTGATTCTGACTGCTGATGTGGACAACCTCGGTGCGCCCGGCGACACCGTGGAGGTCAAGGACGGCTACGGCCGTAACTACCTGCTGCCCCGCGGCCTGGCGATCGTCGCCACCCGCGGCGCCGAGAAGCAGGTCGAGGGCATTCGCCGGGCGCAGGACGCCCGTCGCGTGCGCGACCTGGACCACGCCAAGGAGCTCAAGACCGCGATCGAGGGCTTGGAGGGCGTGTCCCTGTCGGTGAAGACCGCCGGCACCGGCAAGCTGTTCGGTTCGGTCACCACCGCCGACGTCGCCGGCGCGGTCAAGGCCGCCGGTGGCCCGGTGCTCGACAAGCGCAGCATCGAGCTGCCGAAGTCGCACATCAAGAGCACCGGCAAGCACAACGTCACCGTGCACCTGCACCCCGACGTGATCGCCAAGTTCGACCTGCAGGTTGCTGCCGCGGAGTGATCTCCGCCCCGCTGTCCGGTACGGCACCCATCGGTTCGCCGATATGCCCGGTCCGGCCGACGGGTCACAGTTCATCGAAGACCATCCCCGTGGTTACCGCGGGGATGGTCTTCGCCTGCGCGGATTTCTCCGTCCGACAGGCCCGTATACGCCTCTTGTCGCGTTTCGGACCGGAATCGGATCCGACACGATAGAGTTGCGAAAGATTTGCTAGTTGGTGACGGTGGGCATTGGATCCCGCCTGCGACAGCCTCTGCGCACTTTTTACCCAGCTCCTGGGGATTTGTGGACAAGTAGCCAAACCGACCATCTCGAATGTGATCTACGCCATAGCTTCGGAGAGCGGTGTTAACCCAACACGCCCGGCTGTTCATCTCGGATGACACGCCGACGCTATTTCAATCCACATGTGGGAAATCGAAAAAACGCGTGTCCACCTGGTCATAGCTGCTGCGCATACCGGGTTATCCCCAGTTGATGCACAAGGCCTGCACAACAGTGGGTGAACTGTGCCCAGTTTATCCACAGCTGTTTCCACAGGACGGTTTGGCGATCCCCAACTCGGTCCCTTAGGTTCTTCCAGGCGCCGTCGTCACGCGCCGGTAGCACCGTGATTCTCGTTGCGGGAAATCCGTTAGCTACGGGCTGGTTCTCGATCATGTGGCGGCCGCCGCGACGGCCGGTGTGACATGTTCCGACGTGTCGGTACCCGGGCGTACAACAGGTCATCAATAGGGTCGAAGCCGGGTGGGATCAGGCCGGGTGCGATGAGAGAGGACGGTCGAGTGGCAGTCGTCGACGATCGCGGGCACTCGGACTACAACGATCAGCCCGGCGAGGATTTCGGTCGGCAGCCGCCGCACGATATGGCCGCCGAACAGTCGGTTCTCGGCGGCATGTTGCTCAGCAAGGACGCCATCGCCGACGTCGTCGAGGTCATCCGTCCCGGCGATTTCTACCGTCCCGCGCACCAGGCCGTCTACGACGCGATCCTCGACCTCTACGGCCGCGGCGAACCCGCGGACCCGGTCACCGTCGCCGCCACCCTGGACCGCCGCGGCGAACTCAAACGGATCGGCGGCGCGCCCTATCTGGTCACCCTGACCCAGACCGTGCCGACGGCGGCCAACGCCTCCTACTACGCCGAAATCGTCGCGGAGAAGGCGATTCTGCGGCGCCTGGTCGAGGCCGGCACGCGCATCGTCCAATTCGGCTACGCCGGCTCCGAAGGCCAGGACGTCGCCGAGGTCGTCGACCGCGCCCAGGCCGAGATCTACGAGGTCACCGAACGCCGGTCCACCGAGGACTTCCTGCCCTTGGAGGAGCTCCTCCAGCCGACGATGGACGAGATCGACTCCATCGCCAGCCGCGGCGGCATCTCCCTCGGCGTACCGACCGGCTTCACCGAACTCGACGAGGTCACCAACGGCCTGCACCCCGGCCAGATGATCATCGTCGCGGCCCGCCCCGGCGTCGGCAAGGCGCTCGCACTCGATACCCCGCTACCCACCCCGGATGGCTGGACGACCATGGGCGAGGTGGCGGTCGGAGACGAACTGCTCGACGCTCACGGACGACCGACCCGCGTCGTAGCAGCGACCGAGACGATGCACGAACGCCCTTGCTACGAGGTGGAATTCTCCGACGGCACGGTGATCGTCGCAGACGCCGAACATCAATGGCTGACCGAGACACGCGCCTCACGGCGCTCGGCGCAGCAAGCCGCGACGGGCTACAACCGGTACCGGAACCAACGGACATTCGCCGAGGTTCGGACGACCGCCGATATCGCCGGAACCCTTCGCTGTACGACCGCGGACGCGCGCCTCAACCACTCGGTCACCAACGCGGCGCCCCTTCAGCTGCCGGAGCGTGACCTGCTCGTTCCGCCATATACCTTGGGCGCCTGGCTGGGCGACGGCACCTCCGCCTCAGCCCAGCTGACCACCGCAGACCCAGAAATCGTGCTGCGCATCGAGAACGAGGGGCTGGTTGCGGTGCCGTCGGCAAGTGCCGAGTTGCGCTACAGTCTGCAATTGCCCGATCCCGCTCCCATTTCTCCTCGCAACTGCGTCGTGTGCGGAGCCGAGTTCGTGCCCTTCACCTCCGAGGTGAAGACCTGCGGCCGATCCTGCGGTGGCAAGTCGCGATTCGTGTCCGCCCGCTCGCCGCGGCCGACCTGCCCGCAATGCGGCCGGCCTTCCACGGGTCTGCGGACGTGCCAGGGCTGCCGCAATGCCACAGGCACGGTGCAGGCACGGTTGCGCACCATCGGTGTTCTGGGGAACAAGCACATCCCGACCGCCTATCTGCGAGCCTCCGAAGCGCAGCGGCGAGCGCTGCTGGCCGGACTGCTCGATACCGACGGCACGGTGACCCACGGCGGTTCCGTGCAATTCGCGGTGACGAACGAACGATTGGTCTCCGATGTCGAAGAACTGATCGTCAGCCTCGGATATCGATGCCACCGATCGAGCAAGAGCGTTCGCGGACGCACCGCGGACAGTTCGGTGGCGTACACCCTCACGTTCGCGACCGACGACGAGGTATTCGGCCTGAGCCGAAAGAATCTACTGCACAAGCGGCGTCGGGGTGCGACCGGGACCGCGCGGTCGAACTCACGGTTCATCGTCGACATCCGGCCTATCCCCAGCGTCCCGGTCCGCTGCGTCGAGGTCGACAATCCCGACCACCTCTACCTGGCCGGGCGCTCGATGGTCCCCACGCACAATTCCACCCTTGGAATGGATTTCATGCGGAGTTGCTCGATCAAGCACGGCTTGGCGAGCGTTATCTTCTCGCTGGAAATGAGTAAGACCGAGATCGTGATGCGTCTGCTGTCGGCGGAGGCGAAGATCAAGCTCGGGGATATGCGTGCCGGGCGGATGAGCGACGATGACTGGACCAAGCTCGCGCGGCGGATGAGCGAGATCAGTGAGGCGCCGCTGTTCGTCGACGATTCGCCGAACCTGACCATGATGGAGATCCGGGCGAAGGCGCGCCGCCTCAAGCAGCGCCACGATCTGCGGCTCGTCGTGGTGGACTACCTGCAGTTGATGACCTCCGGTAAGAAGGTCGAATCCCGCCAGCAGGAAGTCTCGGAATTCTCCCGAAGCCTGAAACTACTGGCCAAGGAACTGGAAGTTCCGGTGGTCGCGATCAGTCAGCTGAACCGTGGTCCGGAACAGCGAACGGACAAGCGGCCCATGGTGTCGGATTTGCGTGAATCGGGAAGTTTGGAACAGGACGCCGATATGGTGATCCTGCTGCACCGCCCCGACGCGTTCGAACGCGACGACCCGCGCGGCGGCGAGGCCGACCTGATCCTCGGCAAACATCGAAACGGCCCCACCGCGACCATCACCGTCGCCCACCAGCTCCACCTCAGCCGCTTCGTGGATATGGCTCGCGGGTAGCGGTAGCGTCAATCAAACCTGATTCACGCCGTCTCGACCGCGCAGTCGGATCGAATGTTCCGCCAGCGTGTAGAAGAGGCGGAAATTCGGAATGTCACCGACGGCGCCGGTGAATCCTGGCCAGATCTTGCCGGCCAAGGTCACTGCGATCGCACCGTTGTCGATGTCCACCCGCTCGATCCGCTCCCATGCGATGGCCTTGTCGAGGCGGCCGAGCTCGGCGCCGGTCATCCACAGATCGCCGAATTGCACTCGCTGCCCGGCCTCGAGCGCGGCCCAAGTCGGCGCCAGCTGCGCATCGACAACGGCGTCCTGAATCACCGGCCCCCAGGATTGCGGATTCGCGAGGTTACCGAGCATCAGGAACTGCGTACCGGTGAGATCGATCAGGTGATACCGATAGGCGGTCAAGCCGTTGCGCCGATGATGGGTGATCGACGCTGTAACCGACGTTCGGTCATAACGAACCACATGCAGCCCGCCGCCGTGCGCGTAGACCAGACCGTTGGTGTACAAATCGAGCCTGACACCGCGGTCTTTCCCGTAGAACGGGCGCGCGGTGACCACGTTTCCCACCAGACCCAGGCCGAAGCCCAGCGCCAGTAGTCCCGTGAGAAACCACCAGTTACCGTTCACGAGCACACCCACCAGCGTCACGAGCGCCAGGACAGGCGTGGCGATGGCAAGCCACCGAATATTCTTGCGATGCACCGGATGCAGTGCAGGATGTGCCGACTTGTGTGCCCCCAGGTCCGCCGCCGAGGCGGCCTGCGCTATCCGGCCCAGCAGTTGCGGATCTTCGTGAGCTCGACCGATAGGCTCAGGCTCGGACATCACGCCCCCTCGATAGACATCCTGTTCTGCCGCAACACTATCTGATGAATCGCTATGTCCGGATACGGGTGATCGACGCCCGCCGACGAGCGCTTCACCAGCCGAACAGATATCGGTCTTCGGTGATCACCTGGCGGGCAGCCGGGTGGGCCAGGCTATGTGGTCGACCGAGAGCCATGGGGCGGTGGCTACGGCCGAGGTGGTCATTCCCGCGAAGTCGGCGATGTCGCGATGGAGGTGGGACTGGTCGACGAAACCGGTTTCTGCGGCGACCCGGGCGGGGCGGTGGCCGGCGGCGAGTCGGTGGGCCACGTGGTCGAACCGCACCAGCCGGGCGCTCTGTTTGGGCGTGATCCCGATCTGGGCGCGGAAGCGCGACCACAGCCGCTGACGGCTCCAGCCGACCTCGGCCGCCAGTGGTTCGATCCGGGCGCGGCCGCGGCTGTGCGACAGTCGGCGCCAGACGAATTCGACCTCCGGATCCACCTCGGGGCCGGTGGCCAGCCGCCGAGCGAGTGCGGCGTGCGCCATCGCGAAGCGCGTATCCCACGACCGCGCGGCACGCAGTCGCTCCTGGATTCGCGCGGCATCGCCACCCCACAGTTCGCCGAGCCCGACCACCATCCCGTTCAGTTCCGCACCCGCACCGAGCACCGCGTGGGCGACCACCGGAGAGAGCCGGATCTGCAGGAGGTCGACAGCGCGGCCCGAACCCCGCAGCGCGCCGCGGGGCAGGCCGACCACGAGGGGGCCGTCCGTGCGCTGACCGCTCACACCGTCGACGACCAGCGCGTCACCGAAATCGACGAAAATCGTCAGCGCCGGATACGGGATCATCTGCAGACCGACCGTTTCGCCGGCTCTTCCCCGGAACCCGGCCATACTCACGCCCGGCATGCCGCGCCCGGCCGGGACCGCGAGGTCCATCACGGCACCGGCCAGCACCACCGGCTGCACAGGCATGCCGCCATGGTACGAGCGATTCGTACGAGCGGCCGGATGTGGCGAATTCAGTTCGGGCGGTACCGCTCGCAGGTGGAAGCGTTCGCCTTGGGGGCCGAGGATGCTGAGGAATTCGACCGCGCGGGTGTCGGCGTTGCCGAACCGGTGCGGGAGGTGAGTGTCGAACTCGGCGACCTCGCCGTGGGCGGAAAACGCGTTATCGCTGCGGGCGGCCTCCGCGTTTACACGCCGCGGTTCAGATCACAGAACTGTTCCGGCTGGTAACGCTCGCCATGCGGTTCCCGACACCTCTCGTGACACACACGGCCCGTCGGGGGGCCTGTCCCGCTTTCTTGTCGGACCGAATTGGGGATCAGGACATGGCTCTTCGCGAGTTCATCAAACGGCACCGCATCGCCTCTGCGGCCGCCGGACCAGCAGTTTTGGGGGTGGCGGCCATTGTCGCGGCCTCGTGGGGCCTGATGGCGACGCCCGAGACCCGCGATACGCGGCTCACCTCGTCGGTCACCGAATGTCATGACATGGTGACCATCTCGGTGGCCGGACGCAACGACAGCCCGGACCCGAACAAGACCGCCATGCTGGTCGACGCGAACGGCAACGCGCTGCCCGCGGCGCTGTCGGGTGACTACAGCAGCCACTGGGTCGATCCGGTGGTCAACGCACCCGCCGACAAGGTGGATCCGGGTTCCTACGCCGCGGTGTACATCGCCTATCCGGCGAATATGAGCACCTACGAGCAGGCCGTCGACACCGGTGTGGCCAATGCCGAGAAGGTCATGCACGACATCGCGCAGGCCTGCCCCGACACCAAATTCTCCATCGTCGGTTACAGCGAAGGCGCCGACGTCGCGCGCCGCGTGGCCATGGGCATCGGTCACGACGAGCCCGGCGCCGACGGCAAATACGATGTCGTCGACCCGAAAAACGTTCTGGGCGTAGTGATTCTGGCCGATGCCGGCCGGACCGCGGGCGACGGCCCCTTCCCCGGCGCCAAGGATCCGAATCATCCCGACGGCTTCGGTCAGAACTACCAGAACGGCAACAAGCCGATCTCCGGACAGGGCGCGCTGCCGGATCAGGCGGGCGACTTCGGCGCGCTGAACGGCAAGGTTGCCTCGTTCTGCTCCGAGGGCGACCTCACTTGCGCTGCGCCGCAGAACATTTCGCTGCTGCAGCTGGCCGCTAACGTGGGCCGGCAATTGAACGTCGACAACCTGCAGAACGAGGGGTTGACGCCCGCGACAGGTCAGGACGTGGCGGTCACGCTCGGCCGGATCGCGATGAACGCCTTCTCCTACATCGCGTCGCAGCCGAATTGGATGGCCAGTAACGAGACCTTCCTGCAGGTACTGCTGAAGGTGTCCGAACCGGGCTACAAGCCGGGCGATAATCCGCCCGCACCCACTCCGGCACAGTCGATTTCGACCGAGCAGATGGCGCCGCTGGCATATCTGCCGCAGAAGGTTCTCAACGAGATCATCGGCCTGATCGTCACCAACCAGAACACGATCCCGGTGATCATGAGTGATCCGTACCAGCTGACCCTCGGCCCCAACGGCACCGGCCACCACTTCGATTACTGGCGCGACTCCGACGCCGCGAACGGCAAGCCGATGAGTTCGGCCGAATACGCGGCGGCGTGGCTCACCCACTTGGCGCAGCAGGCGCAGGCGGGTCAGCAGATCGACACCAAGTCGCAGCCGACCCAGGCCGACGTCCAGGCGGCGTACAAGACCGTCCAGGACAGCAAGGCGGCCGACACCAAGGCGGCCACCACGACGAGTCCCGCCGCCACCACCACACAGCCGGCGCCGACAACCGCGACGCCGACGACCACCGGCACGGCGCCGACCACCACGACGCCGGCCCCGCCCACCACGACCACGACCGTCGCACCGGCCGAACCGCCGGCTCGCACCCAGGTCGCGGCTCCGGTCGAGACCACGGCACCGCCCACCACCCAGCCGACGACCACCCAGCC
Organism: Nocardia aobensis NBRC 100429; assembly: GCF_000308375.1. Taxonomy (GTDB): domain Bacteria; phylum Actinomycetota; class Actinomycetes; order Mycobacteriales; family Mycobacteriaceae; genus Nocardia; species Nocardia aobensis. The sequence goes on from NZ_BAFQ01000207.1 coordinate 18,601, forward strand.
GACGACGACGCAGCCGACCACCACCACGTCGGCGGCACCGACCACGACGGCCACGAAGTAGACGACCGTGGCGGTAGTCGGTCACCGCAGGTGAGCCGGTAACGGCCGGGCCCGTAGCCACGGGCCCGGCCGTTTCAGTTGGCCGCTCGCTCGGTGCGGATCGCGGCCGCGGTCAGTTCGACGGATCGGACCCGGTCGGCGATATCGGTGGCGTGGTGGACGAGGATCAGCTCGTCGGCGCCGATCGAGGTGGCGAATTCATCGAGGTGGTCGCGTACTTCGTCCGGAGTGCCGGCGGCGGTGTAGCGCGTCATCGAGGCCAGCTGGGCACCGTTGGGCGAGGCGAGGAAAGCGTCGATCTCCTCGTCGGTGAAGGTTGCCGTGCCGGCGCCGCGGGAGATCATCATGCGGGCGCGGGCCCGGTAGGAGACGGTCTTCTGCTCGATCGCCTCGTCGTGGGTCTCGGCGGCGAAGACGTTGATGCCGGCCATCACATACGGTTCGGCGAGCTGCTCGGAGGCCTGGAACTTCTCGCGATAGACCTCGACCGCCTGGTGGAGCGCATCCGGCGCGAAGTGCGAGGCGAAGGCGTACGGCAGGCCGAGATGCGCCGCGAGCTGTGCGCCGAACAGCGAGGAACCCAGAATGTAGAGCGGCACAATGCCTTCCGCGCGCGGCACCGCCTGCACACCGGGGATGCGCGACTGCCCGCTCAGATATCCCTGCAGTTCTAGGACGTCCTGCGGGAACGAGTCGGCCGAGTGCGGATCGCGGCGCAGGGCGAGCATCGTCTTCTGATCGCTGCCGGGGGCGCGGCCGAGGCCGAGATCGATACGGCCGGGGAACAGCGTTTCGAGGGTGCCGAACTGTTCGGCGATGACCAGCGGGGAATGGTTGGGCAGCATGATGCCGCCCGCGCCGAGCCGGATGGTCTCGGTGTGTTCGGCGACGTGGCCGATGAGCACACTGGTGGCGCTCGACGCGATGGAGCGCATGTTGTGATGTTCGGCGTACCAGACGCGCCGATATCCGCTGCGCTCGGCGGCCTGGGCGAGGGCGACGCTGTTGGCGAAGCTCTCGCGTGCGGTCGCGCCGGGGGCCACCGACGCCAGGTCGAGGATGGACAGGGCGGTGGGCACAGTCGCGGTAGGCATGATCGCTGCCTTTCGTATTCGGAGTGCGTGGATCAGAGCACGCGGTGTAGTCGGTCGGTGAAGTGCCGGATGCGGGCCTCGTCGCGGCGGTAGTAGGTCCACTGCCCGCGCCGGGTGGCGATGAGGAATCCCGCGCGCTGCAGTACCGCCAGATGGGCCGAGATGGTCGAGGCCGACGTTCCGGCCCGCCGCTGGATCAGTCCGACACAGACGCCGAGTTCGGCCGAATCTCGGTCCAGCTCAGCGAAATTCGCGTGCGGCTCCTTGAGCCAGTGCAGGATCTGCAGCCGGGTCCGGTTGGCCAGGGCCTTGCATTCCTCGAGCATCTCGCATTCGGCCTCGTTCAGCTCGGCGAGGTCCTCCACGCGAACCGATCCGCTGTCACGCACATCCACCATCCTTCGGCATTTCGCTAATTAACGAATTTAGGCGCCGAAGCGCGGCGCGGCACTGTGGCGCTGGTCACTCGGAGCGCTGATCACTCGGAGCGCTGGTCACCCCTGTCGCAGCGGCTCCGGTGCCGTCGGCGACTGCGACGGTTCCGCCGCCCTGTCCGCGTCGTCGTATCCGCCTCGGAACAGCAGCAGCGGCGTGGCCAGCAACAACACGCCCGCCACGGCGAGTGCGGTGCGGGGGCCCGTGAGTTGGGCCAGCACGCCCCAGAGCGCGGTGAGTATCGCGGTGGTGGCCTTACCGGTGATCGACCACGCGGTCAGCACGCGTGCGACCGATCCCGATTCGGTGTGCCGCAGGCGGGAGGTGGCCATCACCGGGTTGAAGATTCCGATGCTCGCGATGAGGCCGGCCTCGACGACGATCACCAGCATCAGGCCCCCGAGCCCCGCGGTGATACCCGCCAATCCGATCGGCCAGCAGGCCCGCAGACTGCCCGCGACCAGGAGGATCCGGCGTTCCCCGTACCGCCGAACCAGTCGGGGCGACAGCCGGGAGCCGAGCAGGCCCGCCAGGCAGGGGATTCCGAACGCCAGCCCGTACTGCCAGGCGGGAAAACCGAGGCTGCCGAGCATCAGCACGGCCACGACCGGCGCGGTCGCCATGATCAGCCCGTTCACCGCGACCGAGTTGAGGAACAGCGGTCGCAGCACCGGATGGGTGAGCAGATAGCGCCAGCCCGCGAACAGATCGGCGGCGCGGGTGCGCGCGACCCTCCCGCGATCCGGCTGCGGTTCGCCGGCGCGGATCGAGCCGAGCGCCGCGGCGGACAGCAGATAACTGCACGCGTCCGCGAGGACGGTCGTGACCGGGCCGAACAGCCCGATCGCGGTGCCGCCCAGCGGCGGTCCCAATGCGGTCGCGGTCCACGTGGTCGATTCGAATGTGCCGTTGGCGACGAGCAGATCCTCTTGCGGGACAATATTTTTCAGGTAGGCGCCGCTCGCCGCGCGGAAGGCGATATCGGCCGCCGCCATCACGACGGAGACGATCAGCAGTTGCGCGTAACCGAGCACGCCGCACGCGAAGGCGACCGGAATACTCAGCATGGCAGCGAACCGCAGCAGATCCGTCGCGACCATCACCGGACGCTTCGGGCGGTACTCGACCCAGGGACCGAGCGGGACGGCGAGCACCACGCCGACCGCCAATCCGGCGGCGGCCAAGGCGGAGACCGCACCCGGTTCGGCATGCAGCACGCGTATCGCGATCAGCGGTAGGGCATCCAGGGCCAGGCAGGTGCCGAAGGTGCTCACCGCGTAGGCGGTCCAGAGCCGGGTGAACGAGGTGCCCAGCGAACGATTCGTCATCGAGGTGATCGAAGCAATCGGTCCGGGCGCCGCGCAAACAACCGACACGCACTTCGCCACAACCGCCGGTTGTATCGCGGTGGCACGGATCGGCGGCTGTGACCACGACGTTCCTGCCCATCGGGATCTTCGGTGACGCGTGGGCGCCGAACGCTTACCGTGAGCACAGACGAGTGCTGGGAGTGTGCGGTGACGGACTGGAACGAAGAAGTCGATGTACTGGTCGCGGGTTCGGGTGGCGGTTTGGCCGGCGCCTATACCGCGGCGCGGGAAGGACTTTCGGTGGCCGTGGTGGAGGCGACCGAGAAATTCGGCGGCACCACCTCGTATTCCGGCGGCGGCGGAGTGTGGTTTCCGTGCAATCCGGTGCTGCAACGGGCCGGGGTGGACGACACCTTCGAGGACGCGCTCACCTATTTCCGCGCGGTCGTGGGCGATCGGACGCCGGCCGACCTGCAGGAGACCTATATCCACAACGGCGCCCGGGTGATCGAATACCTGGAGAGCGACGACAGTTTCGAATTCCAGATGTTCCCGTGGCCGGATTATTTCGGGGCGGCGCCCAAGGCTCGCACCGACGGTAAGCGGCATATCGTTCCCGCACCGCTGCCCGCCGCGACTCTCGGGGACCTCGCCACCGCCGTGCGCGGCCCGCTGGGCACCGACCGGCTGGGCGAGCCGCAGCCGAAATATCTGATCGGCGGCCGCGCCCTGGTCGGGCGGTTCCTGCTGGCGCTGTCGAAGTTTCCCGACGTCTCGTTGCAGCTGAACACTCCCCTCGTCGAACTGGTCACCGAGGACGGCGCGGTGGTCGGCGCGATCGTGGAACGCGAGGGCACGCGGGTCGCGATCCGGGCCCGCAAGGGAGTTCTGCTGGCGGCCGGCGGTTTCGAAGGCAACGACGACCTGCGCCGGCGCTTCGGCGTCCCCGGCGAGGCTCGCGACACCATGGGGCCCTGGGGAAATCAGGGCAAGGCGCACGAGGCCGGGATGGCGGTCGGCGCCGATACCGATCTGATGGATCAGGCGTGGTGGTCGCCGGGAATGATCCATCCCGACGGCCGTGCGGCCTTCGCGCTGTGGTTCACCGGGGGCATTTTCGTCGACGGGGCGGGGCAGCGTTTCGTCAACGAATCCGCGCCCTACGACCGGCTGGGCCGCGACATCATCACGCGCCTGGACGAGGGTGCGATGACGCTCCCGTTCTGGATGATCTACGACGACAGTGCCGGCCCGGTACCACCGGTGCAGGCCAGCAACGTCCCGATGGTCGACCACGAGGAGTACGTGCGCGCGGGGCTGCGGCACAGTGCGGCGACCCTGGACGAACTCGCCGAGAAGATCGGCATTCCGGCGCAGGCGCTGGTCGAGACCGTGGACCGGTTCAACGCCTTCGCCGACCGCGGCGTCGACGAGGATTTCGGCCGCGGCGACGAGGCCTACGACCGCGCCTTCTCGGAGGGCAAATCACCGCTGGTGCCGATTCGGAAGGGACCTTTCCACGCCGCGGCCTTCGGCATCTCCGATCTGGGCACCAAGGGCGGACTGCGCACCGATACGGCCGCGCGGGTGCTGAACGAATCCGGCACGCCGATTCCCGGGCTGTACGCCGCGGGCAACACGATGGCCGCGGTGAGCGGGACCGTCTATCCCGGCGGCGGCAATCCGATCGGAGCGTCGGTGCTGTTCAGCCATCTGGCCGCGCTGGATATGGCCGGACGCTGACCGTCAGTCTCCGCTGGTTGCGGGGCGGGCCCGCACATGGGCGCGCTCGCCCTGTTTGCCGAAGAGACTGAGGAATTCGACGGACCGTTCGTCGGCCGGGCCGAACCAGTGCGGGACCCGGGTGTCGAATTCGGCCGCCTCACCGGGAGACAGCACCAGGTCGTGTTCGCCGAGGATCAGGCGGAGGCGGCCGTTGAGGACGTACAGCCACTCGTAGCCCTCGTGGGTCTGCGGATCGGGTTCACCGCGGCGGTTCTCGGGGTGGATCACCATCTTGTAGGCCTGAATGCCGCCCGCGCGCCGGGTCAGCGGCAGCATGGTCATACCGTGCCGGGTGATCGGCCGCAGATGGATGCGCGGATCGCCGGTGGGTGGGGCGTCGACGAGTTCGTCGAGGGTGACGCCGTGCGCGCGGGCCAGCGGCAGCAGCAGTTCGAGGGTCGGCTTGCGGGCACCCGATTCCAGCCGGGACAGGGTGCTCACCGAGATGCCGGTCGTCGCGGACAGATCGGCGAGCGTGGTCTGGCGTTGGTGTCGCAGCGCGCGCAGCCGTGGGCCCACGGCGTCGAGCGCGCGGTCCAGGTGGTCGTCCATGACCCCAGTTTGCCATTTCAGCAACGATGTTTGCCAGATTTCCGGTCTGTCGGGCACGGTGGACGCCAGGAGGTGGTCATGGTGACCGATGAGCTGAACAGCGACTACGACGTGGTGATCGTCGGCGGTGGGGCGGCCGGGTTGAACGGCGCGTTGATGCTGGCGCGGGCCCGCCGATCGGTGGCGGTGGTCGATGCCGGCGCGCCCCGCAACGCCCCGGCCGACGGGGTGCACGGACTGCTCGGCCGGGAGGGGATGCCGCCGGCGGAACTGCTCGCCCGCGGCCGCACCGAGGTGCGCGGCTACGGCGGGCACATCGTGTCGGGTGAGATCACCGGCGCGATCCGCGAGGACGGCGAATTCCTGCTCGAACTCGCCGACGGGCGGACCGTGCGAGCGCGCCGGCTGCTGGTGACCACCGGATTGGTCGACGAGATCCCGGATGTCGCGGGCCTGCGGGAACGCTGGGGTCGCGATGTCGTGCACTGTCCGTACTGCCACGGCTGGGAGGTGCGCGACCGCGGGATCGGCGTGATCGCCAACGGTCCGATGTCGGTTCACGGTGCGCTGCTGTTCCGGCAGTGGACCGATGATGTCGTCCTGTTCACCCACACCATGGACGCCCCCGGCGCCGAAGCGGCGGAGAGGCTCGCCGCGCGCGGCATCGCGGTCGTCACCGGGGAGGTGGCGGCACTGGAGATCGCCGGCGACCACATCACCGGCGTGCGGCTCGCCGACGGGACGGTGGTGGCGCGCGAGGTGATCACCGTCGGCCCGCGCATGGTCGCGCGGAGCGAGATCCTTCGCAAACTCGGACTCGAGCCCGTCGAACATCCTTCGGGCGCAGGCGAATACATTCCGACGGACGCGATGGGCCGCACCGACGTCGCGGGCGTATGGGCGGCGGGCAATGTCACCGACCTGAGCGCGCAGGTGGGTGCGGCGGCCGCCGCGGGTGCGTTCGCGGCCGCGCAGATCAATGCCGACCTGGTGGAGGAGGAGACGCGCCGGGCCGTGGAGCGCCACCGGCGCGGATTCTCCGCCGACGATGAGAGCGCCCTGACCGAGCGCGTGCTCGGCGATCGGCGGCACGGCCTGTGAACTCGCGCCCCGGCGAAGGAGTCGACATGAACGGCAGTAACACGAACGGCACTGACACGAACGGCACTGACACGACGGGCGGGCACGCACATCACGAGCACAGCTCCGGCGGACGTGAATTCGACCGGCGCTATTGGGAACAGCGCTACCACGGTGCCGGTTCGGCCTCCGCGAGCGAACCCAATCCCCACCTCACCGGCGAACTCGCCGACCTGCCGCCCGGCACGGCCCTGGACGCCGGCTGCGGTGAGGGGGCGGAGGCGATCTGGCTGGCCGAACGCGGCTGGCACGTCACCGCCGTCGACATCGCGGCGGCGGCCGTCGCGCGCGGGCGGGTGAAGGCCGATCGGGCCGGTCACGAGATCGCCGACCGGATCGATTGGCACGCAGCGGATCTGACGGAGTGGGACGCGGGCATCGACCGCTTCGACCTGGTCTGCGCGTGCTACGTACATCCGGCCGATTCGAACGACGCCCTGTTCGAGCGTCTGGCCGCCGCGGTGGCACCGGGCGGCACGCTGTTCATCGTCGGCCACGCCCCCGGTGACCACGAGTCGGCCGCGCACACCTCCGCTGCCCATGTGCACGTCACCGCCGAACAGATCGCCGCTGGATTGGCGCCGGATCGCTGGGATATCCGGTTGGTCGCGACCCGGACGCGGTCCGTCGTTCGTTCGAGCGGCGAGTCGATCACGCTGCAGGACAGCGTGTTCCGCGCTCGGAAGCGTTGAGTGACGCCGAATCAGCGGCGCTCGTGGAGCAGGAGCAGACCGTAGGCGGCGATGGTCTGCGAGTCGGTGATTTCGCCGGTGCGGATCATCCGTTCGACGATGTCGCGGTCGAACCACCGCGAGCGCATGTCCTGTTCCTCGGGTTCGCGGTCGGGTTCGCCCGCGGTGAGGCCGGTCGCCAGATAGGCGTGGCCGCGCTGGGCGAGTGTGGCCGGGGCGGCGTCGAGGATGCCGAGGTGGGTCAGGTCGGCGGCACGCAGGCCGGTCTCCTCGCGCAGTTCCCGGCGGGCGATCTCCACCGGGTCGCCGGTCTCGCCGCCCGGTAGCGCACCCGCGGGGAACTCCCAACACCGTTGTCCCAGTGGATATCTGAACTGTTCGACCAGATGCAGCCGATCGCCCTCCAGCGGTACCACCACGGCGAATTCGGCGCGGTGCACCACGCCGTAGATGCCGGTGGAGCCGTCGGCGCGGCGAATACTGTCCTCGCGGACCTCGATCCAGGGATTGCTATACACGATGCGGGAGGTGAGCGTCCTCATCCGTCCGCCTCCCGGTGCTGCGTCGAGGTGGCCATGCCGCGACCCTACGCGCCGAAACCACGCGCCGGCCGGGGATCAGCGCCGGTAGGCTGCCGGAGTGAGTGCGAATTCCGATGCGGTGGCGGCGGCGTACGACGAGGTGGCGGAGCTCTATACCGGCCTCTTCCGGGATGCGATGGTGAACGCACCGATCGATCGGGCGATGCTGGGATTGTTCGCGGAGTTGGTGCGGGCCGAGGACCGCGGTCCGGTGGCGGATCTGGGATGTGGGCCGGGCCGGATCACCGGGCATCTGGATGCGTTGGGACTGAACACCTTCGGCCTCGACGCGTCGGCGGAGATGATCCGGATGGCCCGCGAGGTTCATCCGCACCTGCGATTCGAGCACCGGTCGATGGAGAAGCTGGATGTCGCCGACGGCGGCCTCGGCGCAATCGTGGCCTGGTACAGCATCATTCATATGCCGCCGGAGCAATTGCCGGATCTGTTCGCGGAATTCGCGCGGGCGCTGGCCGCGGACGGCTATCTGATGCTGGCGTTTCAGGCCGCCGACGACGGCGCCGACCGGCAACCCTACGACCACAAGGTGGCGCCGGTGGTGCGGTGGTCGCCCGAGAAACTGGCGGAGATGTTGCGGCCGCACGGGTTCGTCCCGGTGGTCCGGACGGTGCGCCCGCCGGAGCCCGACGAGCGGTGTCCGCACGGATATCTGCTGGTTCGTAAGTCCGCGACACCCGGCGGATCGGACGCGGGTCACGCGGATTCGTGATATCCAGGGCTGATGCGCGACTCCTATGACGTCGTCATCGTCGGCGGCGGGCACAACGGGCTGGTGGCCGCGGCGTATCTGGCGCGCGCCGGACTGTCGGTGCTGGTGCTCGAGTGGCAGGACCACACCGGTGGCGCGGCGGTATCGGAACGGGTGTTCGCCGGCGTCGATGCGCGCCTGTCGCGCTATTCGTATCTGGTGAGCCTGCTTCCCGACCGGATCGTCCGGGATCTGGAACTGCGGTTCCGAACCCGCGAGCGGCGGATCTCGTCGTACACGCCGGTCGGCGACACCGGACTGCTCATCGATACCGCCGATGCCGGACGAACTCGCGAGAGCTTCCGCCGGGTCACCGGATCCGATGCGGATTTCGCAGCGTGGCAACAGTTCTACGCGACGACCGCGCGAGCCGCGCAGAAGATCTTCCCCACGATGCTGCGGCCGCTGCCCACCCGTGCCGAACTGCGGCGGGCGCTCGATGATCCGGATACCTGGGAGATGCTGTTCGAGCGGCCGCTCGGCGAAACCGTCGAGGCGCGATTCCGCGACGACACGGTGCGCGGAGTGGTCTTCACCGATGCGCTGATCGGCACGTTCACGCACGCGCACGATCCGGAGCTGCGGCAGAATCGCTGCTTCCTCTACCACGTGATCGGCAACGGGACCGGCGAGTGGAACGTTCCGGTCGGCGGGATGGGCGCGCTCACCGATGCCCTCGCCGATACGGCCCGGCGGGCAGGCGCGCACCTGCGCACCTCGTGCACGGTGACCGGTATCGACACCGACGGCGACACAGCACAGGTGCGGTTCGAGACGCCGGACGAATCCGCTCTGGCGGACGCCCGCCACGTCCTGGTCAACGCGGCGCCGGCAACCCTCGCCCGGCTGATGGGCGAGCCGGTCGACGCGATGCCCGAGGGCAGTCAGTTCAAGGTGAACATGCTGCTGCGCCGGCTTCCCCGCCTGCGCACCGATATCGATCCGCGCGAGGCGTTTTCGGGCACGTTCCATATCGCGGAGGGATACGGCCGGCTCGAACGGGCATATCGCGAGGCGGCCGCCGGGCGCTTCCCGAGCGCCCCGCCGTCGGAGATCTACTGCCATACGTTGACGGACCCGTCGATTCTGAGTTCCGACGCCGCTGAACGCGGCCTGCATACGCTGACCCTGTTCGGTTTGCACACTCCGGCAAACCTTTTCGAGCGCGGATCTCGCGACGAACTGCTCGCGTCGACACTGCGTGAGCTGGATTCCGTACTGGCCGAGCCGATTTGCGGCTGTCTCGCCGCTGATGCGAACGGCGACCCGTGTATCGAAGCCCGAACGCCGCTGGAACTGGAAGCCGAACTAGGCCTGCCGCGCGGCCATATCTTCCACGGCGACCTGGATTTTCCGTATCGCACCGACGACGATGCCTCACCCGCCGCTCGCTGGGGCGTCCGCACGGGCCATCGCAACATCTTCCTGTGCGGCGCCGGCGCGGTCCGCGGCGGTGGAGTGAGCGGGATCGGCGGCCACAACGCGGCCATGGCGGTTCTGGAGATCACGGGCCGCACCACCCCGATCTCGGACTAGCGTTATCGCCCGGCGGACAGGAGGACCGCATGCGCACCCATCGCATCATCACCAATCTTCGAGTGGCCGATATCGAGGCCGCCCGCGGCTTCTACACCGATTTCCTCGGTCTGAGCACCGAGGAATTCAACATGGGCTGGGTGGCCCGATACACCTCGCCGGACAGCGGCGCCAACATCCAGCTCGTCACCCAGGACGCGGCCGCGCCCGCCGACTCCGTCGCATCGGTGCTGGTCGACGACGTCGACGCGGCCTATGCGGAGGCGCGGCGGCTCGGCTACGAGATCGTCCATCCGCTGACCACCGAACCGTGGGGAGTTCGCCGGTTCCTGGTTCGCGCTCCGGACGGCAACGTGCTGAATATCGTCCGCCACCGCGAGTGAACCGCGAACCGGTCAGCCGAAGCTCGGTCGCACCACCGAATTGGCGGTGACCCGGTAGGTGGTCAGGACGACGCCGTTGTCGAGCACCTCGGAGTCGGCGAGGGCGAGGGTGGCTTCGGGCTCGACGGCCTCGAACAGCCGCAGCCCGCTGCCCAGGAGGACGGGGTAGACGACCAGGCGGTACTCGTCGACCAGTTCGTGTTCGCGCAGGTACTTCACCAGCGAGGCGCTGCCGAAGACGAGCAGGTTCTGCTCGGTCCGCAGTTTCGCGATGCCGGCGGCGAGATCGCCCTCGATGCGCTGAGCGTTCCACTCCAGATCGCGCAGCGAATCGGTCGCCACATACTTGGGCATGCTGTTCATCTTGTCCTTGTACGCACCCTCCTCCGGGTGGTCCGGCCAGGACGCGGCGAACATCTGATACGTGGTGCGACCCAGCAGCAAGGCGTCGACCGCCTCCAGCTCACCGGATTTGTAGTTCGCGATGCCGTCGCACCAGAACGGTGCGGTCCACAGTGGATCCTGGATGAATCCGTCCAGCGAAACGAATTCGGCGACAACGATCTTCCCCATGATTGACCTGCTCCTCTGCAACCTGTCACCGGCCCGGTCGGCCGATGCGTTCGAACCATGAAGACTCCGACGATCAACGCTAACTAATCGGTGCGGAGAAATCCGCGAATCAGCTCACCGTCGGGAGCCGAGTGCGGGGTTCGGTCAGCCATTGCAGCCAGTGCGGGCCGATCATCGCGGCCAGCTGCTCGTAGCCCGGCGCGCCGGGATGGTAGCCGTCGCCGTCGCGCAGTTCCCGCATCCAGATGTCGTTGTGGCGCAGCGGTTGGTGAACGCGAAGGTACTGAACGTGTTCGCGGGCGCACATGTCGGTGAATCGATCATCCAATTCGATTGTGCGCGTGTTCTGTTCGTCGTCGATACAGGGCGGCGGCGCGACCACCAGGACGGTCCATTCGAGTTCTGCGCAGCGGCGCAGCATGCGGCGGAGATTGGCCGCGGACTCCTCGGCCGGCACCCGGATCGCCTCGTTCTCCCAGAGCGTGTCGTTGACGCCGAAGGAGAAGACGACTCGCGCGTCGACCTCGCCGGATAATCGCTGCCCGCATTCGGCTTCCCAGCGGGCGGCGATATCGGAGGAGGTCTGGCGTCGCACCCCGAGGTTGTAATAGGTCAGCGGTATTCCGGCCGCTGTCGCGCGGCCGGCGAGGCGGCCGGCCCAGCCGAGACATTGCGGATCTCCCAGTCCCGCAACCAGAGAATCCCCCACGAAACAGACCCGAACGTCGCGCACCACCGGGTGATGGTTGCACAAACCGGGACGAACTCGGCGCGGTACCGGGAAGGCAATAAGATCGGCGGGGTAGTCCGGGAGGGAGCTTGTATGTTGTCCGAGGCGCCGTTGCCGCGCTGGTTCATCGATCTGCTGGCACATCGGCGATGGATTCGCCGCACCCGCCCCTTCCCCCACGTCTACGTTCGTGACGTCTTCGTCGCCGAGTTCTATCAGCGGCTCGCGGCCGAATTCGACCGGGTGCGCACCGAGCGCCCGGATCTGTTCGCTCCCGTCGCCGCGGGATACGGCGCCTCGGGGGCGAGCCTGACCCGGATGCGCAACGGCCCGCTCGAGGTCTTCCTGTCGCGCGCCTGGCACGACCTGATCGAACGGGTCGCGGGCGTCTCGGCCAGCGGCGATGTGGAGGGCTCGCTGCACCATCATCCGCCGGGGAGTCCGCACGGCTGGCCGCACCACGACCTCACCCCGGCCTGGTTCCCGGGGGTGGAACCGGGTCCGGAGGCGGTCGGTCTGCCGGCCGACGATATCGATCTGAAGTCCGGTGCCCGGCCCGCCGGGGTGCCTGCCCGCGAGATGGTGCGCGCGGTCGCGGTGCTCTTCTATCTCGGCAACGGCGAATGGCAGCCGGGCGACGGCGGCGAGACGGGACTGTTCGCCGATGTCGGCACCGCGGACGCGGCGCCGACGGTGGTGGTTCCGCCCCTGGACAATTCGATGGTCGTGTTCGAATGCACGCCGCGGTCCTGGCACACCTTCCTCGGCGCGAACACCGCGGCCCGCAACAGTGTGGTGATGTGGTTGCATCGGCCGAAGGAGCAGGCGGCCGGCCGCTGGGGAGGGGATCGCATTGTCAACTGGTGACGCCCGCCGAGTGTGCCTGCTCACCGGCGCGGGTGGGCGTTTGGGCGACGCGTTCTGCCGCGCGTACTACCGGAACTACGACATCGTGGCGGTCTGCCGCAATCGGGTTCCGGCCGCGCCCTCGCAGGAGGAATGGTTCATCGATCCGCTGGAGCCGTGGCAGCCGGTTCCGGAGAACGACTCCCGCATCTTCGTCGTACGCGCCGATCTGACCCGCGAGGGCGAGGCCGAGCGCGTGGTGGATCTGGCACTGGCGAAGTTCGGCGCGGTCGATCTGCTGGTCAACAATGCGGCGCATCTGGATCTACAGCCGAACGGGCTGGTCGACGGCGACACCGCCTTGAACGCGCTCGCGCCGCAGTTCGCGATGAACGTCGAGGTGCCGCTGCGACTGGCGACGCGGCTCGCGCAACGCTGCTGGTTGCATCGCGGGGACGAGAATCGGGTGCGTAATCGCAATATCGTCAACGTCTCGAGCTTGTCCGGTTCCCGGGTCTATTCCGGCGGACAGGCCGTCTACTCCGCGACCAAGGCCGCGCTCGACCATCTGACCAGGCATATCGCCGCGGAATTCGCCGAATTCGGGGTCCGCGCGAATGCCGTCGCCCCCAATTCCTTTCCCGCGCTGGTGCCGACCGAACTGGTCGCGGCCGCGATCGCCGAACTCGATACCGGCACCATGACCGGTGGCGTCTTCAGCGTCGGCGACACCGACGCACCCGAACCCGTCCCGGTCAGTCCGGGACTGCCCGGGTGACGCTGCGCCCTGCCGGTCCGCGAAGACCCGGGCCCTCGCGCGGTGGTCCCGGCGCGAGCGAGCGGAGATCCGGACGCGGAGCATCCGCCCGAGTCCGATCGGCTCGTGTGGAGTACGCGCACGCCCACCTGCGCGAACCCGGGGAACGGCGTGTTGCCGACGGGCGCTCGGAGAGCCTCCTGCATACTCACACCCGAGCCGACCCTGGGACCGACGCAGCTCCCTCGATCCGAAAGTTTCGATACGACATGCGAGTAGACGGGCGGGAGATCCCCGTCTCCGGCAGTCTGCTGCAGCCGCGGATCAGGCGGACCAGCGACATCATTCGCGTGGTGCTGTCCGCCCTGCTGGTGGCGGTGGTGGTCGCCGGATCGCTCGTCACCCGGCCGCGCTGGGAGGCCCTGGAGCGATCGGTCTCCGATATCGTCGGCTTCCTCACGCCGGAACAGTCCAACCTGGTCTACCTGCTCTACGGCATCGCGATTCTGGCCTTGCCCTTCGCGATCCTGGTCCGACTGATCTTCCGGATGCAGTGGAAACTGCTCAGCGGCTACGTGGCGGCGGGTCTGATCGCGGTGCTGGCGCTGTCGATCACCGAATCCGGGATCTCGGCGCCGCAGTGGCATCTGGCGGTGCCACGTCAGCTCGACACCTTCCTGTCGCAATTTCTCGACGATCCGCGCTGGATCGCGATGCTGGCCGCCGGCTTGACCGTGGCCAGCCCGTGGCTGCCGGTCTCGTGGCGGCGCTTGTGGTGGGCGTTGCTGATCGCGTTCGTGCCGCTGCATCTGTTCGTCAGTCTGGTGGTGCCCTCGCGGGCGATGTTCGGGCTGGTCGTGGGCTGGTTCGTCGGCGCGGTGATCGTGCTGGTCGTCGGCACTCCCGCGTTGGAGGTGCCGCTCGAGGCCGCCGTGCGGGTACTGGCCGGACGCGGATACACCGTCACCGGCTTCACCGTGCTGCGTCCGGCCGGCCCGGGACCACTGCTGCTGAGCGCCGACACCGGACCGCATCGCCAGCTGGTCGTGGAGATGTACGGACAGAATCAGCGCAGCTGGGGAATGTTGCGGCAGGTACGGCGCTGGCTGACCTTCCGCAGCAGTGAACGCGCCCCCGCCTTCGCCTCGATGCGCCGCGCGGTCGAACACCGCGCACTGATGGGTATCGCGCTCGGCGACCTGGGCCTGGCCAGCAACAAACCGCTGACAGTGGCCGCCCTGAGCCGCGGCTGGACCTTGTACGCGCACACCGCGCCCCGGGGCCGGCAGCTGGCCGCCACCGACAGCGAGGTGGTGCTGACCAACGTCTGGCGGTCGCTGCAGAACATGCATCGGGCCCAGATCACCCACGGCGATCTGCGGGTCGAGGAAATCCGCATCGCCGAGGGACGGGTGCTGTTCGGTGGCTTCATGGCGGCGGAATTCGGCGCCTTCGACTCCCGCTTCTCCGCCGATATCGCGCAGTTGCTGCTCACCACGAGCTCGCTGTTCGGGGCGCAAACCGTGGTGGCGACCGCCATTCACGTGCTGGGGGAACAGGCGGTGCTCGACGCGTCCCGACGGCTCACCAAGAACGGGATCGGCGCGCAGGTCCGCAAATCGGTGCCCGACAGCGGCGAACTGATGAAAACCGTCCGCGCTCAGGTACTTCAGCAGACCGGTAAGGATCGGATCGAGGCCGCGCGGATCACCCGGTACTCGCGCAACCAGATCGTGCAGCTGGTGCTGCTCATCGCGCTGGTGTACGTGGCCTACCCGTTCATCAGCCAGGTGCCGACCTTCTTCACCGAACTGCGCACCGCGAACTGGTGGTGGGCGCTGCTGGGGCTGACGATTTCGGCCGCCACCTACGTAGGCGCGGCGATGGCGCTGTGGGGATGCGCCGGGACGTCGGTGAACTTCCGCAAGCTGCTCGGTATGCAGGTCGCCAACACCTTCGCCGCGACCACCACACCCGCCGGGGTCGGCGGGCTGGCGCTGAGTGTGCGATTCCTGCAGAAGAGCGGTTTGGGCACGGTGAAGGCAACCGCCGCGGTGGCGCTGAACCAGGCGGTGCAGGTGATCACACACGTGGCGCTGCTGATCATCTTCAGTGTGGCGGCCGGTGTCTCGGCGAACCTGGAACATTTCGTGCCGAGTGCGACCGTGCTGTACCTGCTGGCCGGTGGTCTGCTGGGTGCGGTCGGCGCGGCCATGTTCGTCCCGACGGTGCGGCGCTGGCTGCGCAACGAGGTGCGGCCGCAGCTGGCGGAGGTAGTCGCGGAACTGCGGACGCTGGCACGTGAACCGAGACGGCTGCTGATGATCGTCGGCGGCTGCGCGACCACCACGCTCGGCGCGGCGGGCGCGCTATGGGCCGCCATCGAAGCCTTCGGCGGCGCAACGACATTCGTGACCGTGACGGTCGTGACGATGATCGGCGGCACGCTGGCCTCGGCCGCGCCCACACCCGGCGGCGTGGGCGCGGTGGAGGCGGCGCTGATCGGCGGTCTGGCCGCCTTCGGTGTGCCCGCCGCGATCGGCGTGCCGGCGGTGCTGCTCTACCGCGTACTGACCTGCTGGTTGCCGGTCTTCTGCGGCTGGCCGCTGATGAACTGGCTCACCAAGCACGACATGATCTGAGCCGCAGGCCGTTTCGGCGGGAATGCCGAAGGTCAGCCCGCGTAGTCCTTACGCAGTTGCACCTTCACGACCTTGCCGCTGGCGTTGCGCGGTAGCTCCGGCACGATCACCAGATCCTTCGGATGCTTGTATCGCGCGAGGTTGTCGTTGAGGAACGGGGTCAGTTCCTCGAGGGTCAGCGTTTCGCCGTCGAGCAGCGCGACGACGGCCACCGGCACCTCACCCCACTTCTCGTGGGCCCGGCCGACCACCGCGGCCTCGTGGATCTTCGGATGCGCGAACAGCACGTTCTCCACCTCGGCACAGTAGATGTTCTCGCCGCCGGAGATGATCATGTCCTTCTTGCGGTCGACCACCCAGACGAAGCCCTCCTCGTCCTGGCGAACCAGGTCGCCGGAGTGGAACCAGCCGCCGGCGAAGGCTTCCGCGGTCGCCTCGGGCTTGTTCCAGTAGCCCTGCATCATGGTCGGCCCGCGGTAGACGATCTCGCCGATCTCGCCCGGAGCGACGTCGTTCATCTCCTCGTCGACGACGCGGCTCTGGATGGTCGGGATCGGCTTGCCGACCGAGCCGAGTTTGCGCAGCGCGTCCTTACCCTCGAGCACGCAGGTGATCGGCGACATCTCGGTCTGGCCGAAGACGGCGACGTTCTGCGCGTTCGGGAAGCATTCGGCCATCGCCCGCAGCACGGTCTCCGACGCCGGCGCCGCACCCCAGCTCAGCGTCTCCAACGCGAGCTTGCGCTCCTTGACCGTCGGGTCCTCACAGATCAGCTGCCACTGGGCGGGGACACAGAACGCGGTGGTGGCCTGTTCGGCCTCGATGGCGTCGAGGAATTCGGAGGCGTTGAACGCGCCCAGCGGATGCAGGACGGTCGTGGAGCCGAGCAGGAACGCCGGGGCGAGCGCGCCCAGTCCGGCGATGTGGAACAGCGGCGAGGTGCAGAAGCCGATGCTGTCGGGGGTCGAGTTCATCGCCCGAATGCAGGTCAGCGCCTGGGCATTCAGATTGGCGTAGGACAGGATCGCGCCCTTGGGGCTGCCGGTGGTGCCCGAGGTGTACATGATCAACGCCGGAGTGTCCTCCGGAATATCCTGCGGCACATGGGGTTCGCCGGTTTCGGCGAGGAAGTCGTCGTAGCCGATGACACCCTCGCCGGTGGTGCCGCCGATGACGACGCAGGTGCGCAGCGTCTCGCTCTGCGCCATCACACCGGTGGCCAGCGGCTGCAGCAGCGAGTCGGTGACGATCGCCGCGGCGCCCGAATCGGCCACGATATAGGCGACCTCGGGCGGGGTGAGCCGGAAGTTCACCGGTACCGCGATCGCGCCCAGCGCGTTGATGCCGAACACGGCCTCCAGGTACTCGGTGTAGTTGAGCGCCAGGATCAGCACCCGGTCGCCGAAGCCGACACCGCGCCGAGCCAGGGCATCGGCGAATCTCAGTGACCGCTCGTGCAGCTGTTTCCAGGTGGTGTCCTGCCCGCGGAACCGGATCGCCACGGCGTCCGGGCGCATCAGCGCATGCGTGGCGATCTGATTGTTCCAGTGGTTGCGACGCGACCGGATCGGTTCGTCGGTCTGGACACCGGTGGTCATGCAGGAACTCCTCTCGGCCCGTCGGAGTTCGCCACCGAACGGCCCGGCGGCGTCGACGGCTGAACCAACAGCGAGAATAGCAACTAACTTTTTGCCGTGACAAGGGTTACATACGAGAATCCCGGTTCACAGAAGGTTCGCCACACTGCGCCGTCTCATAGCGATAACCTGGGATTTTATCTGAGTGCATGGTGACGTCAGTTCCACGGCCTTCGAGGCGGTCGGGGCAAACTGCCACTCACATCCTGTTGTCTCCGATGCGGTCGCCATGCCAGTATCGACCCATCCGGGCAGGCCCGGCTCGCACACGGCCGGGCACCCGAGGGGCGGCAGTCTGTGCACACACCGGCATCGAGTCGTGCCGGAGATGCCGGGCGCGCCGCACCGAGTCGTACCGCGGCCAGGAGGACAACCAGATGTTGCGCACCAGATTCACCGAGATGTTCGGTATCGAACACCCGATCGTGCAGGGCGGCATGATGCACGTCGGCCGCGCCGAACTCGTGGCGGCGGTCGCCAACGCCGGAGGCCTCGGCTTCATCACCGCGCTGACCCAGCCGACCCCCGACGATCTGCGGCGCGAGATCGAGCGCACCCGGCAACTCACCGACAAGCCGTTCGGCGTCAACGTCACCATCCTGCCGTCGATCAATCCGCCGCCGTACCAGGAATACGTCCAGGCGATCATCGAGTCGGGCGTGAAGATCGTGGAGACCGCCGGCAGCAACCCGGAGCCGTTCCTGCCGTACTACAAGGAAGCCGGAATCAAGGTGCTGCACAAGTGCACCAGCGTCCGGCACGCGCTCAAGGCGCAGAAGATCGGCGTCGACGGCGTGAGCATCGACGGTTTCGAATGCGCCGGACACCCGGGTGAGGACGACGTGCCCGGCCTGATCCTGATCCCCGCCGCCACCAAGGCGCTCGAGATCCCGGTCATCGCGTCGGGTGGTTTCGCCGATGCCCGCGGCCTGGTCGCCGCGCTGGCGCTGGGCGCCGACGGCATCAACATGGGCACCCGCTTCCTGTGCACCGAGGAGTCCCCGGTACATCGGAAGGTCAAAGAGCAGATCGTCGCCCACACCGAGCGGGACACGCAGCTCATCTTCCGCACCATGAACAACACCGCCCGGGTGGCCGCCAACGAGATCAGCCGCAAGGTGGTCGAAATCGAGGCCGCCGGAGGCAAATTCGAGGATGTGCGCGATCTGGTCGCCGGCGCGCGCGGCCGCCGCGTCTTCGACGAGGGTGACCTGGACGCCGGCATCTGGTCGGCCGGGCAGGTGCAGGGCCTGATCGACGACATCCCCACCTGCGCCGAACTGATCTCGCGCATCGTGGACGAGGCCGAGGCGCTGATCAACTCGCGGCTGGGCTCACTGGTCGTCTGATTCCGGCATACGGCGCGAGCCGCGACCGCCACGGTCGCGGCTCGTTTCCATCACTCTCGTCCCTGTGGCCTCAGCTGTCTCGACCTCTTCACCGGGCCCCGACTTGTCGGCATAATCGCTGGGGAACCTGCACTATACGGGGAGGAATTGGCGGTGGGGCAGCGGGAGCGGATCGACACCATGGCGGACGCGGCAGTCGCGGCGATCGCGCACATGCTGGACGCCGATCCCGAATCCGTTTCGACCACACTGCCTTTCACCGATCTGGGATTTTCCTCCGCGCAGCTCGCCCGCCTCACCGGTGTGCTGGAAGACGCGCTGGGCGTGGAGATCTCGCTCACCGACCTCTACGACAACCCGGATATCGAGCGGCTCGTCGACCATCTCGAGGGCCGATGACACCCGCCACCCCACCGATATCGATCATCGGTATCGGATGCCGAGTGCCGGGAGCCTCCGGCGTGAACGACTTGTGGCGCTTGCTGATCGAGAGCCGCAGCGGCGTCGGCGACCCACCGCCGGATCGCGACGGCGCGGGCCGGGGCGGCTATCTGGATTCGATCGCGGAATTCGACAACGAGCGCTTCTCGATCTCCGATCGGGAAGCGGCACTGATGGATCCGCAACAGCGCCTGGCGCTGGAAGTCGCGGTCGAGGCGGTCGACGATGCCGGAATCGGCTATCGGCTGGGCGGATCGAACACCGCGGTTCTGTTCGGCGCCTGCGGTTTCGACCACGGAGCGGTCGTCCTCGGCAACGGCGGGCAGGACGCGCCCTACGCGGTGACGGGATCGGCGCTCAGCATCATCGCCAATCGGATCTCCTATGCGCTGGATCTGCACGGACCGAGTGTGGTGCTCGACAGCGCGTGTTCGTCCTCGCTCGCCGCGGTGGACCTCGCGCTGCGGCTGCTGGCCGACGAGGCGGTGCCGTACGCCATCGTCGGCGGCGTGAATCTCGCACTGTTGCCACATACTTCGCAGTATCTGGAACAGGGCGGCTTCCTGGCGCCGGACGGGCGGTGCAAACCGTTCGACGCGGCCGCCGACGGATACGTGCGCGGTGACGGTGCCACGGTGCTGGTGCTGCAGCGCACCGCCGACGCCCAGCGTGAGGGCAACCGCCGCTATGCCGAGATCGCTGGTGCCGCAGTGGGTTCGGACGGACGTTCGAACGGGCTGTATGCGCCGAACGGACGCGCGCAACAACAGGTGATCCGGACGGCGTGGGCACGCGCGGGCCTGGACGTGCGCTCCGCCGGGTATTTCGAATGTCACGGCACCGGAACACCGGTCGGCGATGCGGTGGAGATCGAGGCGCTGGCCGCCGTTCTCGACGCGCCGAGCGGTGCGGTGAAACCGTATGTCGGATCGATCAAATCGAATATCGGCCATCTCGAGGCGGCTGCCGGGGTGACCGGGCTGGCCAAGGTGGCGCTGTGCCTGCACCACGGAACCATCGTCCCCACCATCAATTTCCAGCGCGAGAATCCGCTGCTGCGGTTGGCCGAACGCGGCCTCCGGGTGCCGGGCGAAGTGGTCGGCTGGGCCGCGGACTCCGGCGATCGGCGTTGCGCGGGAGTCAGCTCGTTCGGATTCGGCGGAACCAATGCGCATGTGGTCGTGCGGGAGGCGGAGCCTGGACCGGTCCGCGAGGTGCGGCCTCCGGTGCTCATCGGACTCACCGGTCGCGACGCGGACGAACTGCGCGAGACCGCGGGCCGGCTGGCGAGCGCCGGCGAGCTGTCACCGTCCCGCTTGGCCGCAGCCGGACGCGCACTGCCCCAGCCGATTCGGGCCGCGATCGTCGCGGACGAGGCCGACGATGCCGCCGACGCACTGCGCGCGCTGGCGAGCGGTTCCCCCTCGCCGGCCCTGCTCGGAGTCGGTGGCCGCCGGCGTGGGCGCGTGCTGTTCCTGTTCTCCGGACAGGGCGGTCAGCATCCGCGAATGGGGCGCGAACTGGCGGCCCGGTATCCCGAATTCGTCCAGGCGGTGGCCGAAGCGGCGGACGCGGTGGCGGATGCGGGCGGGCCACGAGTGTGGACGGCTCGGCACGGCTTCGCCGACAGCCTCGGCGCCACCGAGACGGTGCAACCGGCGCTGTTCGTCTACCAGGTGGCGCTGGCCCGATTGCTCGCGACATGGGGAATCGAACCGGATGCGGTGGCGGGGCACAGCCTGGGGGAAATCGCGGCCGCCGTGGTCGCGGGAGCGTTGTCCCTCGACGATGCCGCACATCTGGTCACCGTGCGCTCGCGGGCGCTGGGCCGGCTGGCCGGGCAGGGCATGACGGCGATGCTCGAGGCGACACCGGACCAGGCGCGGCGGCTGGTCGAGCCACTGCGTGCGGAGGTCGCCGTCGCGGCGGTGAACGGCCCCCGGACGGTGGTGGTCTCCGGCACCACGCGGTACATGGAGACGCTGCTGCGGCGAGCGCGGCGGCGCCAGTACTACGTGCGGCCGGTGCCGGTGGATTTCGCGGCGCACAGCCCGCAGGTTCGCGCGCTGGCCGGCGAATTCACCACCGCGCTCCGGGCGCCGC
>NZ_BAFQ01000206.1 GCF_000308375.1 Nocardia aobensis NBRC 100429
AGCGGCTGGGCCTGGACGGCGCCCTCGGGGCGATCGACCGCACCAAGCTCAATGTCAACGGCTCCTCGCTGGCGGCGGGGCACCCGTTCGCCGCGACCGGTGGGCGCATCATCGCCCAGACCGCGAAGCAGTTGGCGGAGAAGGGTTCCGGACGCGCGCTGATCTCCATCTGCGCCGCCGGCGGCCAGGGCGTGGTCGCCATCCTGGAACGCTGATCCGCGCCGCCGCTGGGCGCGTATGACGAAACGACGCCGGCCCGTATCGAACGGGCCGGTAATTCGGAAGCCGGTTGCCGATCGCGGCGAATTCCGGGCGGCGGCGAATCGGTCGAATCCGTATCCGCACCGACAGTCAGCGCGCGGGCGGCGGGACCGCGATCGTCAGGGCGCCCAATCGGCCCGGGTCGGCGACGACGTCGTAGGCGGCCACCCGGTCCTCACGCACGGTGAGCAGGAGGACCGCCGCCAGTTTCCCGTGCGGCGCCACGACCAGTCCCAGCCGACCGTCGACCAGGGCGAGGCCCGCGACCTGGGAACGACTGCGCAGCAGCACCGTTTCCTCGGCCACCGCCGCCGCACCCCGCACGACGGACGCGATACCGGGCGGCAGAATCGCCGGGTCCGCGGTGCGCACGACATCGGGTGCGAGGACCGCGAGCAGGGCGCCGAGGTCGCCGGCCCGCGCCGCCGACAGGAATGCGGTGACCACCTCGCGATGCCCGTCGAGTTCGGCCGCGGGCGTCGCGGTGTCGCCGCGCACGCGGTGGCGGGCGCGACTGGCCAGCTTCTTCGTCGTCGCCGCGGTGCGGCCCACGATCGGGGCGATCTCGTCGAACGGGACGGCGAACATGTCGTGCAGTACGAAGGCGACACGCTCGTCCGGGCTCAGCGTGCGCAACACCACCAGCAGCGCGCGGCCCACCGAATCCGCCAGTACCGCTTCGGCTTCCGGTTCGGAGAAGACGACCGGCCGAGGGCCCGCACCGGCGAAGTCGAGCGCGACGGATCCGGCCGCGGGGCCGACGAGCTCCTCTCGCCGCGCGGCTCGGGAACGCAACTGGTCCAAGCAGATTCGCGAGACGACGGTGGTGAGCCACGCCGCGAGATTGTCGATCCCGAGCCCGTCCGCCGCATCGTCATCCGCCGCCCGATTGCCCGCCGCGCCCCCATCCGCCGTGCCTCGCCCGCCATGCTTCGTCTCGGTCGTCCCCGTGGCCCGATCTAGGCGCAACCACGCTTCCTGCACCGCGTCCTCGGCCTCGCCCAGTGAGCCCAGCATGCGGTAGGCGATAGCGCGCAGCAGCTCGCGGTGTTCTTCGAAGCGCCGCGCCAGCTCGTCCCGATCGCGCACCGGTCACCTTTCTCGGCCCCCGCACGTCGAACCGGATGTGGGACGGATTCGCCCTGTTCGCCCGCGCCGTGGGCTCGAACCCACTTCTTCACGATCGCAGATCAGGGCGCCGAACGAGCAGGAGGGTGTCATGCACACCGCATATGTGACCGTCACGATCGTCGCCGCCGTGGTGATCTTCGGGACGACCGTCGTCGACATCGTCGCCCCGGAGTGGGTGCGCGGCAATATGCGCAGCTACGGGGTACCGGACTGGGCGCTGAGGCCGTTGGCGGCGATCAAGGCAGCGGGCGCACTGGGGCTGCTGGCGGGGCTGGTGTTCCCGGCGGTCGGCCTGGCCGCGGCCATCGGCCTGGTGCTGTATTTCGTCGGCGCGGTGATCACCATCGTGCGGGCACGCTGGTACGCGCATCTGCCGTATCCGATGCCGTGCCTGGTCCTGGCCTCGGCGGCGGCCTGCTTGATCGCGCTCGCCTGACACCGACCCGGGATCCACGGCGCGCCCGGCTCACGCGGCGATGCGCTCCACCGCTGCCACCACCTCCGAGAGCAGCGGCAGCGATTCGTCGCGCTGAGGTGCGCGCGCCCACCACCGGCCCTCGTGGGTGTGCCGCCCGAATCCGGTGGGCAGAATGACATTGCTGCGATGGGATCCGATATCGACGCCGTGGCGCTGCAATCGCAGAGTCCGATCCCCGTCCGGATAACCGTCGAATACCGCGATGAACGTTCGACGCGGCGGATGTTCGCGCACCAGCACCGGTCCCGGAATGCCGCGCACGGTCAATTCACCGAGTACCAGCGCACCGAGCGGTTCCGGCGTATTCACCGCGGCGACCGAGTCGCCCAGCGGTAACACCACATATCCGGGTGAGGTGACGCGCACATAGGGTAATCCGAACAGCTCCCGATAGGTGTCCGCCCAATCCTGTGGCGTAGCAATCTCTTTCAATCGCACGATGCACCTCACTCACTGTCCATCTCCCGGCGCCGTACCCCGGCTCCGTTCGTCGGTTGTTCCAGTGAATACCGGAAATCACAGCAGTTACACGTGATTCGGTGAATCACGCGCGAATTGTCAGCCACGAGTGAGGTTCAGCACACAGTCCGATCGGTCCGGACCGAATGGTCGCATCCGGTCCGGACCGAAATGCGGGGACGGAACAGAACGGTTTCGAATCGAATCGGCGAATACCGATCGACATCCCGCATCGACGCTGATCGCGCGAGTAGTCTCGGGTCGCGGGTAGTCGCGGGACGCCCACACACTCACGGCACGGAGGTCCGGGAGGTCGTCATGACTTGCGACTTGATGCTCATCGCGTACGACGGATCCGAGAATGCGAAGCGGGCCGTGGAATATGCGGGGCGGTTTCTGTCCGCGCCCAGGGCGGTCGTGCTCACGGCGTGGGAGCCGATGGTGCGCCAGGCCGCGCGGCTGTCCGGACTTTCCGGGGTGATGCAGCCGGAATGGCTTCCGGACGAGGAGATCGAGGATATCGCCTACGTCGACGCCAAACAGATCAATGCCGAGGGCGTACGGCTGGCGAAATTGGCGGGATTGAATGCGGAGCCACGCACCACCGAATGCACCTCGACCATCTGGAATGCGATCGTCGACGTGGCCGACGAGCTGAATGTCGACATCATCGTCGCCGGTACGCGAGGCTCCACCGGCATCCGCGCCCTGCTGCATTCGAGTGTCGCGGAGGCGGTGCTGAAACACTGCCACCGGCCGATTCTGCTGGTACCGCCGGGAAAGGAACCGATTCCGGTCAGCGATCTCGCCGGTCGGCTATGACGGTGCCGCTCCCCTTCACATGAGTCTGCCCACATGAGATCTGCGTCGCTGCCCGGGCGCCGCCCGTACCGGACACGACTATCGTCGGGAAACTATGGACGGCTTTCTGCTCGCACAACCGGGGGGCGTGGTCCGTACGACCGGCATCCGGCGCGCATTCGACGATGCGCGGCGGGCGGCGGCGGCCCTGCGTGCGGGTGCGGCGGAACTGATCGTCGGCGCGATCCCGTTCGATCCGGGCGATGCGGCCGCGCTGTGTGAACCGGAACAGGCGCAACACAGCGCGGGCCCGTGGCGTCCGGCCGCGGTGCCACCGCTGCCCGAGGTCCGGGTCGTCGCGGAGATTCCCAGCCCGGCCGAGCATGTGGCCCGGGTGACGAAACTGGTGGAGCAGCTGTCGGATCCGGCGCAGCCGTTACGCAAGGTGGTCGCCGCGCGCTCGTTGATCGCCGAGGCACGGCAGCCGCTCGAACCCGAGGTGATCGCCGCGCACCTGCTGGTTCGCCATCCCCAGGCCAACGTCTTCGCCGTCGATCTGACACCGGCCGGCCGGGTCGGCGCACATCTGGTCGGCGCCACACCGGAGGTGCTGGTCGCCCGGCACGGCGACACCGTCACGCTGCGTCCGCTGGCCGGGACACTGCCCCGGCACGCCGATCCCGCCGTCGATGCCGAACGGTCGCGGGAGTTGTTGTCCAGTACCAAGAATCGCGACGAGCACGCCTTCGTCATCGAGTGGATCCGCGAGCAACTCACCCCGGTCTGCGCCGAACTCGCGATCCCCGAGGGCCCAGAGCTGATCAACACCGCCGAGGTCTGGCATCTGGCGACACCCGTCACCGGCCGGCTGCGCGACCCCGCCACCACCGCGCTCGACCTGGCGCTGCTGCTGCATCCCACGCCCGCGGTCTGCGGGACCCCCACCGACCTCGCCCTGCGAACCATCACCGAATACGAGGAGCCGCGCGGGTTCTACGGCGGCGCGGTGGGCTGGTGCGATGCCCGCGGCGACGGTGAATGGGTGGTCGCTATCCGATGCGCCGACGTGTCCGCGGACGGGCGCACCGTGCAGGCCTACGGTGGCGGCGGCATCGTGGCGGCGTCCGACCCCCGCACCGAACTCGATGAGACGACGGCCAAACTGCGCACCCTGTTGAACGGGCTGGCCTGCGCGGTACCGGACCAGCCGAGCTGATCAAGACTGCTCGCAGGGCGCGGAGAAGGTCGGCCGACCGGCGGGTTGCCGTGCTGCGTGCCGCCTGCGGCGCGCCCATGTTGTAGGTTGGCTCGCAAGACGCCTGTGTCGATGTTGGGAGTACGCGATGAAGTTTGCCGTCCCGGGGGTTGCGAGCGCCGTCGCCGGAGCGCTGCTCGGCGTGATCGCGGTGTTCGTCGTCGTGACGGCGACAGCGCAGAATTCGCGGCCCGAGGTGGATCGCAGTGGCGACGCGTCGTCGTCGCTGCTGAACAACGTTGAGTACGGCGCGCGCTGACGCTGCGCCCGCCGCTGCCCCCTCCGCCGACTCCCCTTCCTCGGCCACCGCACCACTGGGCCGGCGTTGGTTCGCCGGTACCGTTCTCGCCGCCTTCCTGCTGACCTTTCTGCAGGCACCCGGCAATACCGTCGCCGACACCAAATACGATCTCGCCCAGAATCCGGTCGGATTCCTGCAGCGCGCCGCCCATCTGTGGAGCAGTCAGGCGCCGATGGGCCAGGTGCAGAACCAGGCGTACGGATATTTCTTCCCGCACGGCGCCTTCTTCTCACTGGGCCATGTGCTGGGCCTTCCGGCGTGGGTGACCCAGCGGATCTGGTGGGCGCTGCTGATTCTCGCCGGCTTCTGGGGCATCGTCCGGCTGTGCGAGGTGCTGGGCATCGGCACCCGCGGTTCCCGGGTGGTCGCGGCGGTCGCGTTCGCGCTCTCGCCGCGGGTGCTGACCACGCTCGGATCCATCTCCTCGGAAACCCTGCCGATGATGCTGGCCCCGTGGGTGCTGCTCGCCCCGGCCGCGCTGGGCGTCGTCGGCCTGCCGCGGGTCCGTGCCGTCCGCTCCGGATGGCGGCGACTGCTGCCGCACCGGCCGACCGCCGACTCGGTCTCGATGCGGGGTGCGACCTCGCCCGCGGCGAGCGCCCTCGCGCTGGCGCTGATGGGCTCGGTCAACGCGGTCGCGACGGTGGCCGCCTTTCTGCCCGCGGCACTGTGGTGGGCGTCGTATCGGCCGAATCGCACCTGGTGGCGCTTCACCCGGGCGTGGATTCCGCTGTTGATTCTCGGCACCTTCTGGTGGGTGGTGCCGCTGCTGGTGCTCGGCAAGGTGAGCCCGCCGTTCCTGGACTACATCGAATCCTCCGGGGTGACCACCCAGTGGGCGTCGCTCGGTGAGGTGTTGCGCGGCACCGACAGCTGGACGCCGTACGTCTCACCGGAGCGGATCGCGGGCGCGGTGCTGGTCACCCAGCCCGCGGCGGTACTGGCGTCCGGAGCGCTCGCGGCGGCCGGAATGGCCGGGCTGGCGCTGCGCTCCATGCCGGGACGCGGACGGTTCACGCTCGTTCTGATCGCCGGCCTGGTCGGCATCTGCGCCGGATACGCCGGACAGCTCGGCGGGCCGTTCGCCGAATCGGTGCGGATCTTCCTGGATTCCGGTGGCGCCCCGCTGCGCAATGTGCACAAGCTGGAACCGTTGATCCGGATCCCGCTGGTGATCGGGCTCGCTCATCTGCTGCGCCGGGTGCCGCTACCCGCCTCGGTGCCGATGCCGGTGTGGCGCAGCGCCTTCGCACATCCGGAACGCAACCGGATGGTCGCCGTGGCGGCGCTGCTGCTGGCGGCACTGGCCCTGTCGACCTCGCTGGCATGGACCGGCAAGCTCGCCCCGCGCGGCGCCTACGACAAGGTGCCGGCCTACTGGCAGCAGACCGCGGACTGGTTGGCGCACAATGCCTCCGACACCCGGGCGCTGGTGGTGCCCGGAGCGCCGTTCGGCAGCCAGATCTGGGGACTGACCCGCGACGAACCGCTGCAAGCCCTGGCCCGCACGCCGTGGGCGGTGCGCGATGCCGTGCCCCTCACACCGCCGGGGGCGATCCGGGCGATGGATTCGGTGCAGCGGCTGATCGCCGACGGCCGGCCCTCCACGGGGCTCGCCCCGACGCTGATCGATCAGGGCATCGGAATTCTGTTGCTGCGCAACGATCTCGACCCCGACACCTCCCGCTCCACCCGTCCGATGCTGGCGCACGAGGCGATCGAGGGCTCGCCCGGGATCACCAAGGTCGCCGAATTCGGCAACCCGATCGAGGTGGGCCACGGCGACGGATTGGTCGCCGACGGTGATCTGCGCCCGACGTATCCCGCGATCGAGATCTACCGGGTGAGCGACGGCGACAGCGGGCAACCGGCCGACATCCGCAGTGGTCCCGGCGCACCCGCGAGCTTCCCCGGGGCGCGGACCGTGCCGCTGAATTCCGTGCCGGTCGTTCAAGGCGGTCCGGAAGTGCTGGAACGGCTGCGTCGCAACGGATCCGGCGCGAGCGGACCCACCCTGCTGGCCGCCGATGCCGCACGCGCCGGACTGACTCCCTCCGCGACCACGATCACCGATACCCCGATGGATCGCGAGGCCGATTTCGGGCGGGTGGACAACCACAATTCGGCGCTACGCGCGCCCACCGACGCCCGCCGCACCCACAACCTGGTCCCCGACTACCCCGTACCCGGCGCGCAGCCGGTGGAGGGGCAGTGGTCCGGCGCCACCGTCACGGCCTCCAGTTCCGCGGCCGATGCCACTCAGCTCGGCGGTGCGGCCCCGGGAAGTTCGACCGCGGCCGCCTTCGACGGCGACCCGAGTACCGCGTGGTTGAGCACCAGTGCCGAACACGCTGTCGGACAATGGCTCCGGCTCGGCCTCGACCATCCGATCCAGGCGGGGGCTCTCCAGGTGACCACGAGTCCCGCCGCGATCGGCGATCCGGTGAAGTGGATCGAGGTGCGCACCGCCAACGGCACGGTGGCCGCGCGGATATCGGAACCCGGTGCGCCGGTGTCGGTTTCGCTGCCGCCTGGGCGCACCGACTGGCTCACCATCACGGCGACCCGTACCGAGAACGGTACCGGCGGTGGGCAATTCGGCATCAGCGAGGTGCAGCTGTTCGACTATTCGAACCGTGACGCGCCGACGCCGGTGACCATTCGCCACCGCACGGTGCTGCCGCCCGTTCCGGCCGGAACGCCCGTGCGCGGCTGGAATCTGGGACAGGAATTCCCCGGTCGCAGTGGATGTTTCGATGCGCCGGATCGCGTGCGCTGCAGTAAGGGACTCGCACTGCCCGCCGAGGAACCGGGCGCCTTCGAACGCACTCTCGATGTCCCGGCCCCGGTGACGGTCGCACCGCGGCTGACCCTGCGCACCCGGCAGGGCCCGGCGCTGGAAAGTCTGTTGACCGATCCGGAGCGGCCCATCGCCCGGGGCAAGGCCGATGTCGGCGATCTGCGCGGTTCGGCCTTCGCGGCGACCGACGGCGATCCGCGCACCAGCTGGATCGCCCCCGAGGAGACCGTGCGCAATCGCACCGGCGCCAAACCGACGCTGACCGTTCAGCTGCCGCGCCCGGAACTGGTCACCGGCCTCGAGGTGACCCCGCCGATGGGCGCACTGCCCGCGCGGCCGACCTCGATCGCGGTGAATCTCGGTGACGGGCCCCAGGTGCGCGAGATTCCGCCCGCGCCGAAGGGACGCGATCCGGAGGCGACGGCCGAGTCCCCGGGCCGCACCTCGCCGACCGCCACACCGCCGCGGGACGCACCCGCACCGCAGCCGAAGTCGACCGACACCCCCGCGCCGATGTCCGCACCGCCGACTCCGGTCCGGCTGGAGCTGTATCCGCACGTCACCGACCACATCGAGATCAGTATCGATACCTGGAAGCCGGTGCTGGACCGCACCGCACTCGGTTTCACCCAGGAGCAGCCGCCGGGCCTGGCGGAAGTGTCCGTACTCGGACCGGACTTTCCGGCGCCCGCACCCGGCGACCGGCCGGTGACGGTGGACTGCGACCACGGCCCGACCCTCGCGGTCGCGGGGCGGGTGCTGCACACCAGCGTGACGGCGACGGCCGATGAATTGCGCACGGGGAAGCCGGTTTCCGCCACGGTGTGCGCGCCCGGCGACACCGCGTACGGCGGTGCCACGGTCGACCTTCCGGCCGGTTCCGTCGACGTCGCGGTCGCTCCGACCGAACTGTTCTCGGTCGACGAATTGCGTTTGGACAATACGGCTTTCGAGGCTGCCACGCCCGCGACACCGGCTACGGACGGTGGCGACGCGACGCGACCGGCCCACGACGGTGACGAAGCAACCGGCGAGGGCGGGACTGCCGTCGACCGCCCCGCGCCGGAGTCGACCGGAGGCGCCGATCGCCCGGCCGGCATCGACGCGCCGCCCGGCGATCGCCTGCTGGTGCTGCCGCTCAGTACCAATGTCGGCTGGACCGCGCACACCGGAGACGGCCACACGTTGCGGCCCGTCGTAGTCGACGGATGGAAGCAGGGCTGGGTAATTCCCGCGGATGCGCACGGCCCGGTGACCGTGGGATTCCCGATCGACCGCTGGTATCGCCTGGCCATCTTCGGCGGTCTGCTCCTGCTGATCCCCCTGGTGCTGCTGGCCCTGCCGGTACCCGGGTGTCTGCGTAAACGGTTGGGGCACAAACGAAACCACCGCACGGACGAACTGCCGCAGGACGACACCACGCCGCTCCCCGCAGAAGGCGGAACACCCGGCGCCACCGCCCTGTCGGCGGCCGACTCGCCCGTCCCGGCGGACGGTGCACCGACGACGTCGGCCGACGGTGCGCTCGCGCACGGAATCGGCGGCGGCACGACACCCCGGCCGGACGGTGCTTCGAGCACATCCGGCGATCACACCGACAATCCCGTGACCGCCGTCCGGGCACCGGCCTCCCCGGCCGTTTCCTACGACCCACCGCCTCGGACCTGGAACAGCTGGTGGCTGGGCGCCGCCGGTGTGCTGATCGCCGCCTTCCTCATCGCCGGCCCGATCGGGGCGGTGTGCGCCGCGATCGGTGTCGTCGCGGTACGGGTGCTGCCGCAGGCGCCGCTCGTCGTCGCCGTGCTGGCCGGGGCCGGCACGATTCTGGGCGAAGCCGCGCTCTCCACCGGGCCGTGGCGGTCGGGAGAGGTCTATATGGGTGGCTCGCTGTGGGCGCAGGTCCCGGCGCTGGTGGCGGTCGTCGCCGTGGGCGTCGCCGCACTGCCCGCGCGGAAACCGTGGGGGCGAGCGGGTTCCGCTATCCGAACCGGCGTTTGACCCACTGCCGCACCGGCTCTTCGACCAGCGCGTAACTCGCGGCGGCCAGCGGAATCGTGAAGGCGACCGTCAACGCCAGCACATGCAGGAACCCGCCGTTGAACGGGATGAATCCGAAGATCGGGAACATCATCGCCAGGACCACCAGATGCCAGATGAAGATGCCGTAGGACCAGCGTCCGATCGTCAGCGCCAGGCGGCTCTGCAGAAAGCGGTGCCGCGCGACACCGACCACGAGCGGGGCGAGCAGGCCGAAACCGATCAAGGCCCCTAGACCCATTTTCATCGCGTACTGCCACGCCGCGGCGCGAGCCAGTCCGGCGGGCCCGGCCAGGTCGGTGGCCGACAGCGCGAACGCGATCGCGGCGACCGGCCACATCAGCCGGCGGTCGCCGAACCACCGCTGCCACCGCGGCGCCGCGTCCCCGTCCCGCGATCGCGCGCCCAGGATCTCGGCCAGTTCGGCCAGCACCATGCCCGCCGCGAACCAGGGCAGATAGCCGGGCAGCCAGTTGTCGGCGTGGATGGCGTCCGGGGTGGGCACCGGCAGGAAATTCCAGCCCAGGCACAGCACTCCGATCGCGGTCACCGCGAACACCCGCTGCCGCGCCGCCGAGCCGCGCAACCCGGCCAGCGCCCAGGCCAGCAGCGGCAGCACCAGATAGAAGGCCACCTCCACCGACAGACTCCACATCTGGGTGAGCCCGTCGGTCAGGGTCAGCGGGACGAAGACCTGCACCAACGCCAGATTCGCCCCCCACACCCGCAGCCCGGCCGAATGCGCCGCGGACGGCAGCAGGGTGAGCGCCACGCAGACCACGACCCAGTAGGCGGGCAGGATGCGAGCGGCCCGGTGCAGCAGATAGCGCCCCGCCCGCGGCGCGGTGCCCAGCCCGCGCGCCGCGGCGGCGTGCGGACGCCACAGCAGGAAGCCGGAGAGGCCGAAGAACACGGCCACGGCCATGTCGAACCGCTCCCACACCCGCCCGATCACCGGCGTTCCCGCGGCGCCGGTCTGGAAGGCCACATGGGTCAGCACCACACCGAGTGCGGCCAGTCCGCGCAGACCCTCCAGTGCGGGAACGAATTTCCGGGTTCCGGGGACCGCCGGAGCGGGGCGCGACGTCGGGGCAGCCGGCACGTCGGTGCTGGATGTGGCGATTTCGGGGGTTGCGGTCATCGCGATCCAGTGTGCCCTGCCGGATTCGCCGCGGCCGCGTGCGGCTCCCCGCGGCCCGACCGTGGACCGCGCCTCGCCGGACGCCCGTACTTCTCCGGGGTGTTTTCCGCACTCAGCTCGCCGGGTTAAGGTGCCGGACTGTTAGTGTCGGGGCTCACGAGTGCTTGTGTTATGACCGCACCCGGTTATGAGCGCACCCGGACGAGGCTTGTTCGACGACGAGGAGAGTTTGCATGGCACTCAGTGCCGGTACCAAGAGGACGGTGGCCTGCCTGCTCGTGGGACTCGGTGCGCTGTTGATCGTCGCAGCGATACTGATTCCGACCTACGGGGTGAGCCAGTTGGCCAAAACTCCCCTCGACCTCGAGATCACCACCATCGCATCCAACAAGCCGAACGCCCCGAGCGAGGTGCTGGACGCGAAATCGCTCACCTCCGGTGAGGGCCCGGTCCAGATCGACAAGAACGTCGGGCTCATCTCGCAGCGCTTCCTCACCGTGGAGGATCCGTCGGGTAAGACCAATATGACGATCCAGGCCGGTCAGACACTGCGCCGCAAGGACAAGACCGGTGACACCGGCCTGCTGTCGGCGATCATCGACCGCGTCACCATCAACCGCAAAACCGGTCAGCCGATCGACGACGACCCCAACGGCTCGATCGCGACCACCGTCGACAGCAAGGGCAACAGCGTCCCGGATCCGGTGCAGCACACCGGTCTCCAGTACCGCTTCCCGATCGGCACCGAGAAGACCACGTACCCGTACTTCGACATCAACGCCCGCAAGTCGTTCGATATGAAGTTCGTGGAAGAGACCGAGATCAACGATCTGAAGGTCTACCACTTCCGCCAGCAGGTGCCGCCGACCGATCTGTCCAAGGTCACCTCCGCGCCGACCAACCGGCTCACCTTCCCGGCCGCCAAGTGGGGCGTGCAGGGCGACGGCGACGTCACGATGAACCGCTACTACACCAACACCCGCGACGTGTGGGTCGAGCCGGAGACCGGCACCGTCGTGAACGGCTCCGAGCAGCTGCACCAGTACTACGCGCGCAGCGCGGACAAGCCCGAGGTCACCGCGATCAACACCACGCTGACCTTCGATCCGGACACCGTCCGCTCGCAGGCCGACGAGGCCCGCAAGTACATGGACCAGATCTCGCTCTACAGCCGCACGCTGCCGATCATCCTCGGTGTGCTGGGCGTGATCTCGCTGATCGCCGGTCTGATCCTGGGCCTGCGCGGCGGCGACGGCTCCTCGAAGCCGGGCCGGCTGGTCAAGAAGCCGCAGACCACCCAGCCGAGCGACAAGTCGGGTCAGCCGTTCTCGGAAGCGCCGACGCAGCAGATCGACATCAGCAAGAACCGGTGATCAGCGAGAACCGGTAGGTTCTCCGGTCGCACAGTGGCTCCCCGGTTGTCGGACCGGGGAGCCACTGGCGTTTCGCGGGGCCGCTATCCGGCGGCCGGCCGGGCGGCGGGCTGCATGCGGAAGGTCAGCGCCTCCATGATGGTTTTGCGCTGGGTCTTCTGCACCGCCGCGATCCGCCATTCGCCGTCGGCTTCGCGGACCACGGTGTAGGTGGCCAGCTTGCCCAGCTTCTTCGGCTGCCCCTTCGACGATTCCCCGCGGGTGACGACGACGGCGGTATCGCTGCCGTAGCGGCGGATCTCGATGATGTCGACGGTGAGCCGGGTGCCCTTGAGGAAACTGTCGAACAGCGCCTGATGCGCGCCGCCGATCTCGGCGCCACCGTGGTAAACGGTGCCCAGATAGGTGACGTCGGTGGCGTCGGCGGTGAAACAGGCGCCGTAGGCGGCGCCGTCGCCGCGGTTCCAGGCGTCGCGGCTGCGCTCGATGAGAGCGCGGATGGCGGTGGTGTCGGTGGTGGCGGTCATGAGCAGGGCCTCTCGTGATATTCTCTGCTTAGAAGATTTTACTTCTTTGGAGAAGTCTCTTCGTTGAGGAAGAGATTACGAGAGAGGTGTGTCCCGTGTCAACGACGAGTCGCCACCACGACCCCCGCCAGGTCTTTCGCCGCTATCTGAGTTCCGTTGTGCTGCATGCCCAAGCGGGTGCGAAAGCGGTCGGGCTCGGCGCCACCGACCTCTACGCGCTCAACATCCTGGAGCTGAGCGGGGCGATGACGCCCGGCGAACTCGGCGCCCGCACCGGGCTCACCACCGGACCCACCACCCGCCTGATCGATCGCCTGGAACAGGGCGGCTACGTGCGCCGGGCGCCGGATCCGGCCGACCGGCGCAAGGTCATCGTCGAACCGGTGGACCGGCCCGCCGGCCTCGACAGCGCCCTGGCCCCGGCCCGTCGCCGGATCGGCGACATCGTGCGCGGCTACACCCCCGAACAGCGAGAACTGCTGTTCGACTACTTCGCCCGCGCGGCCGACGCGTACCAGCGCGCCGCCGAAGACATCTCCGCCGAGGAGCTCACCGAAGCGGAGACACCGGGCGAGTGAGTCGCCTCCCCGTCGTCACTCGGTAGGTAACGGCGAAAGCTTCTCTCCCACAGCGATATTCGTAGCACCCGGATCCCGGCGCACAGTCCGGACCACCACGGTGACCACCAGCGTGGTCACGATCGCGACGATGGCGGTGGCCAGCGCGATCAACGCCGGCAGGCTGCGCACGAACGGCACGGCGACGCCCACTTCGACCGCCAATCCGGCCCAGATGACGGCGGCCGGTGCGGTGCGGTCGGCGGCGATGGCCGACAGCAGGGCTCCCTGCAGCACCGCCAACAGCGCGCCGGCCAGCGCGAACAACCACAGCAGATCCTGGATCGGCGCGTAGTCACGGCCGGCGAACAGCGGGGCCAGCGGCGCCAGCACGGCCGCGCCGGCCACGGCGACCAGGCCGACCGCCGCCAGCACGCCGAGTGCGGACCGCAGCGCGCGCACGGAATACTGCGGTTGCGCCATCCGCGGATACAGCACGACGCCGACGGCCTGCGGGAGCCAGAACGCGATCTTGGTGGCGATCGCGCCGAGGGCGTAGCGGCTGGCGTCCGCCTCGTCGAGAACGATGCGGGCGATGATCAGATCCGCGGACGACAGCGCCATCAGGGCAGCCTGGACCTGGGCCGCGCGCAGGACCGCGGTCACATCGGCGGCCCGTGCCGCGCCGATCCGCGCACCGGTGCTCCGGACCTCGACGGGGGCCCGGGCGACTTCGGTCGCGTTCGGTGGCAGCGGGTTCGAACCCGCGTCCGGCGCCGAGTACGCGATCCGGGAGATCCGATTCGCCGCCGTGGTAGCGACCAGCAAGCCGAGAGCGGCGCCCCAGAGCGCGGCCGCGGCACCCGCGCCGATGGCCAGCGCGATCAGCGCCGGAGCGACCCGGGCGATCGCCGAACCGCCGAGAACTATTGCGAGCGAACGGAATCGGTTCGTTCCCTGCAGGATTCCCTGCTCGCCGGACAGCAACACCAGGACCGGCGCGGCGATCAGCGCCCCGCCCGCGGCGACCGCGCTCACGTGCAGCAGCACCGCGACGGCGGGTATGAGCGCGAGCACGACGACCGCCACGATCGTCGCGCAGCGCCGGGTCAGGCCGCGCACCGTCGCCACCGCGGCGCCACGCACCAACTCCCGCGCGACCACGTTCTGCAGCGCCAACGCCGGCACCGCGGCGAGCAACTGCACGGCCAGCAGACTCGCGAAGGCGCTGTAGCCGGCCACACCCAGCCAGCGTCCGGCCAGCAGTTGCAGCAGATAGCCGGCGATATTGGCGGTCATGGCCCCAGCGGTCACCAGGGTCATATCCGCGACCACGGGTAGACGGCGCAGGGCAGGCATCCCGCCATGCTCCCACCTCCGCGCCACCCGGCGCAGCCGAGGCCTGCCGGTACGCGACCGGCGGTGCCGTCGAGCCAGTGTTTCAGTCCTCGTCCACCAGCTGGCGCCGCACGTCGAGCAGGTGATGGCGGACCTCGTGGACGGTGTGGACCGCCACCCAGCGCAGTTCGCGCTCGACGCGATCGGGGTAGTTGTACAGAACTCGCCGGTTCCAGTCGTCGGCGTCGAGGCGGTCGAGAACATTCGCGAGCAGTCGCGCCGAGACGAGCAGTTCCTGAGCCACGTCGACGGGATCCTGCTCGGCATAGCCGTCGTGATCGGCGCGTTCGTCCCGGCCCATGGTGACGAGGGCCGGGCGGTCGGTGCGACGCGCCAGCAGTACGCGTTCGCGCTGCACGAGCAGTACGTCCCGGACGTGGCAGCCGTATTCCAACGGCGACCACAGCTCCGGAAGCCGGCGGCGCCGCGCGTCGGGGCAGTCGTTCAGCGTGGCGGCCAGCTCGGTGACACCGGCGAGGATCGCGGTCGCGGCCCGCGGTGCCTCGTCCGGCCGGTACTCGTAACCGCATTCGGCGCATCGATCCATCGCACAACCCCGTCTCGCCACGTTGACACCGTCTCAGTGAGACCATATTTTTTCACGCCGGACTGCACGTTTCCGACCCTCGCCGACCGCACCGGCCGTGCCCGGTTCACCGTGGCGGACTACCGGACATTCCTGCTGGACTATTTCCGTGCGCTCCCGGACGCCACCTTCACCGTGGACGAACTGATCGGCGAGGACGACCGGGTCTGGGCCCACATCACCATCCGCGGCACCCACTCCGCGGAGCTGCGCGGCGTCCCCGCGACCCACCGGCCGGTGGAGTACACCCAGCTCGGCCTGTACACGATTCGCGACGGGAAGATCGCGGGAGCGCGGGCGGTGTTCGACGATGTGACGTTGCTGCACCAGATCGGCGGGCAAGTGTAGGGAGCCAGGCGGGCGTGCCCGGGCGGGCGTCCGCGGCCGGCATTCCGGCCGACGTAGGGTGACTCAGCGTGACCGGGGCTCGAGAACACGGCGACGACACCAGAAGCTCGCAGCTGCGTCCGGCGAGCGCCGCGCCGATGTGGGCCCGGATCGTTCCCCTGGCCTACAGTCTCGCGCTCGCCCTGATCGTCGTCGGTCCGCTCTCGGGGCCGGGATATCTGCTGCTGCGCGACGGGGTGAGCACGCCGCGGTCCTACGCGACCGATGCGGCTCTGGGGCTGGGTGACGCAGCGCCGAGGGCTGTTCCGCAGGACGGATTGCTCGCCGCACTGTCGGTGGTGGTGGACGGAGGGATCGTCGTCAAGGCGATTCTGGTGCTGGCGCTCGCGGCCGCCGGATGGGGCGCGGCCCGGCTCGCGCACAGCCTGCTGCGGGTGTCCCTGGCGCCTCAGCTGGTCGCCGCGACGGTGGCGATCTGGAATCCCTATGTGGCCGAACGCCTTCTGCAGGGACATTGGAGCCTGCTCGCCGGCTATGCGGCGCTGCCCTGGACGGTTGTCCTCGGGCAGCGGTTGCGGTCGGGCGCCGGACAGGCTCATCCGGCGACGCGTACATCGCACGGTGACACGGCGTCCGGGCCGGACGATGCGGGCAGCACGACGGCGGGGGCCGATGCCGACCGCGGGCCGCGGACAGACACCTCCGAACAGGCGTTCGGCGGCCGGGCGAGGCCGGGGTGGGTGCGTACCGCCGTGCCGTGGGCGATGCTGGGCGGCGTACTCGCCGCGGCGGGTTTGACGCCGACCGGTTCGCTGCTGGCGGGTCTGCTGGCGATCCTCACGGTGGGGCGGCGCAATGTGGTCGGCGCGGTGGCGCTGTGGCTGGTGAGCGCCGGTCCGTGGCTGGTGGCCACCGCGCTGTCCGGCAGCGGGGCCGAACCGTCCGATCCGGCAGGCGTGGCGGCCTTCGCCGCGCGGGCCGAGCCGGGGCTCGGCACCCTGGGGAGCCTGGCCGGACTAGGGGGAATCTGGAACGGCGCGGCGGTACCCGGCTCTCGGACAACACTTTTCGCGGTGCTGTCGACCCTGGTGCTGCTGGCGATCGTCCTGTCGGGGGTGCGGGCGGTCGCGGCGCCGGGCGAACGCTCCACGCGCTATCCACGGCGAATGCTGCTGGTGCTGGCCGCGATCTGCATCCTGTTGCCGGCCCTGGGCGCGACGGGATGGGGTCTCTCGATCGGCGAATCCCTGATCGAGCGCATCCCCGGTGCCGGTTTGCTGCGCGACACCCAGAAGTATGTCGCCCTTGCGATGCCCGCATATGCCCTGTGCGCTGCGGCGGGATGCCGCGCTCTCGCCTCCTTCCGCCGCCGCGGTACACCGGAATTCGCGCGGCAACCTGCGCCGCACACCGACACGGTTCACACGGACGCGCCCGCGGCGCTGACGTCTCCTGCCGCCGGTGACGAGCCCTCGCACACCGACAGCACCGCGTCGCGGCCGAATACCCTTGCCGTGCAACCACTTATCGCTGTTCTCTTCATCGCCGCGCTGATCCTCACCTTGCCCGACCTGGCCTGGGGAGTGGGTGGCGCGCTGCGACCGGTGCACTACCCGCCCGCGTGGCAGCGGGTGGCCGCGGTGGTCGACGGCCCCGGCGACGTCGCCGTGTTGCCCGCCGGGATGTTCCGCGTATTCCCTTACAGCGGAAGGGTTCCGGTGCTGGATCCCGCGCCCCGCATGCTGCGGTCGGACGTCCTGCAGACGGGCGTGCTGCCCGTCCGGGGCCAGGTGGTGGCGGGTGAGGGCGCGCGAGCCCAGCGGGTGGAGAACCTGCTGCTCCGGGGGGCGGATCCCGCCGACCTCGCCGCCCAGGGCGTCGGCTGGATTCTCGTCGAACACCGCACGCCGGGAGCCGTCGGCGATGCGAGAACCACGCTGAGCCGGCTGCAGCCGGTGTACTCCGACGTCGATCTGACGCTCTATCGCGTACCGGGCGCACGAGATGTGGCCCGGGCCACCGCCACCGACCGTGCCGTGGTCGTCGCCGCGCACCTGCTGTGGGCGGCT
Source organism: Nocardia aobensis NBRC 100429 (assembly GCF_000308375.1). Taxonomy (GTDB): domain Bacteria; phylum Actinomycetota; class Actinomycetes; order Mycobacteriales; family Mycobacteriaceae; genus Nocardia; species Nocardia aobensis. The sequence goes on from NZ_BAFQ01000206.1 coordinate 17,523, forward strand.
CTGCTCCTGACCGGGCTCGCGGCCGCCCTGGTCGACCGGCGACGTGGGCGATGAAGCGCACCGATCGACAGCCGGGCCGTGCCGGAGATGATCGCTCGCCGATCAGCGAAGGGTCGGGGCCACCCGGTCGTCTCGCAGCGGCGCCGAGGTCGCTGCCGCCACCGTCGCACGCCCCGTGACCAGTCCCGAGACGAATCGTCCCCGAGCGGCGGCGGCCAAAACTTCGCTCACGCCGTTGCCCGTCTGCTCCCAGGAGAACTCGCGAGCTCGCGCACGCGCCTTCTCTCCCATCACCGTTCGTCCCTCGGGGTCGGCGAGTAGTTCACCCACGGTGTCGGTCAGCTGGGTGGCGTCGTCCACCAGCACCCCGGTCACACCGTCGACGATCGAATCGGTGAGCCCCCGGGAACTGCGGTAGCCGATGGTCGGGACACCGTGCTGCGCCGCCTCGATGACCGCCAGGCCCCACCCTTCCTTGCGGGAGGGCAGTACCTGAACCCAAGCGCGGGAGAGCAATTCGTGCTTGCGCGCTTCGTCGACGTAACCGTGGAAATCGACCGCGTCGGCGATGCCCGAGCTGTGCGCACGCTTCTTCAGGTTGTCGGCCCACCAGCCGTCACCGATCACATCCAGGCGCAGGCCGGGGAGCCGGTCACGCAGACCCGCGACCACGTCCAGTGCGTCCTCGATCTGCTTGTGCGGCACCAGCCTCGACAGCACGACGATGCTCGGATACGGGGTGCGGGTCGTCGCGGCGCCGGTCGGGGACTGCGCGGGCACGGGCTCGGCGCCGTTGCGCACCACCGCGATTCGCGTCGCGTCCACCCCGAGCGAGGCGAGTTCCTCCGCGGAGGGCAGCGATACCGTCAGATACTGATCGCGCCGATGGATCCGGGGCGACAGTCGCGATTCGATCCACCACCCGATCCGCCCGACCACCCGGCCCGCCACCGGCCACTGCTCACGGTGGCCGTGATGCACCAGGACCACCGACGGCGCGCCGGAGACCGTCCGGGCGAAGAACGGAATGCCGTTCTGGGTGTCGATCACCGCATCCGGCCGCAACCCGCGCAGCGGGCCGAACCCCAGCCGCCCGGCCGCGATGGCGGCCAGCGCTCGCGGGTAGACCGTGAAGCGCCCGCCCGCGCGGCTGACCTCGATGCCGTCGATGCGTTCCCGGCGCGCCGCACCCGGATAGTGCGCGGTCCGCAGCGTCACCTTCACCCCGTGCGCCGCCAACTGCGCACCCACCCGCTCCAGGTACCGCTCGCTTCCCCCACCCTGGGGATGTCCGGTATCGCGCCAGCACAGCAGCAGGACTTCGCGTACGTCCGCACCCGGCCGCATCTCGTTCTCGCCGCCGGGCCCACAGAGCTGCGCCATCGCAGCGCGCTCGCGGGGGCCGGTTTCGGGCACGGCAGTTCTCCAGATCGTTCACGTCGGACGACAGTGGGCTCCACCATAGCGGCCGACGGCCGTTCCGGGTCGTCGCGGTGGCCGCATAGACTGGCGCGGCCATGCTTCGATCCGACGCAACCGGACCGCGTCCCCGCTTCGCGCGCCGGGCCACCCTTCGCCGTTCACTGCGCCTGTTGGGCAGTTTCCGCTTCGAACAAACCGACCCGGCCCGGTTCTACGGCGGTATCGCCACCGACACCGCCGACCTCGTAGCCGACTTCTATCGGGATCTGACCGGACGGGACCTCCGCGGCACCGTGGTCGTCGACGTGGGCGGGGGTCCGGGGTACTTCGCGGACGAATTCGCGGCGGCGGGCGCGCGCTATCTGCCGATCGAACCCGATCCCACCGAGATGCACGCCGCCGGGCTCACCGTCGCCGGCGCGGTGCGCGGATCCGGGATGGCGCTGCCGATCCGCGACGACGCCGTCGACATCTGCCTGTCGTCGAATGTCGCCGAACATGTGCCGCAGCCGTGGGTGATGGCCGACGAGATGCTGCGCATCACCAAACCGGGCGGCCTGATGGTGCTGTCCTACACGGTGTGGCTCGGACCGTTCGGCGGCCACGAAACGGGACCGTGGCACTACCTCGGCGGTGAATACGCGGCCCGGCGCTACACCCGGCGCACCGGAAAGCAGCCCAAGAACCGCTTCGGCCGCTCCCTGTTCGCCGTCACCGCCGCCGACGGGCTGCGATGGGCGCGCGAAACCGGGGGCCGGGCCCAGATCCTCGCCACCTTCCCCCGCTACCACCCGCGCTGGGCGTGGTGGGTGACGCGCCTACCGGGCGTGCGGGAACTCCTGGTCAGCAATCTGGTCGTCGTCGCGGCCAAACCCCTGCGCTGAGGCCGCATCGGGATCTACTCCAGCCACCCCCGCCGCCGGGTGCGCCGAGCGGGCTCACTCCACGGCGGCTCCTGCATGGCCAGGCCGACGGTTTCCAGCGGGGTCAGGCCGACGCAGTTGGCGAGTGAGCGGACCGCCGCCACCGCCTCGGCCGCCTGCAGCGCCGCCGCCGCCTGTTCGAGCGTCAAGGTCCGGCCGGGCAGGAAGGACACCACCCAGCCCCCGGTACCGACGGACCTTGCCTGATGTGGGGTCTGATCGCTGGTCATCAGCGATCGGCCGACCACTTGCACCGCCATGATTCGGACTCCCCTGCGATTGCATCTGTAAAATCGTCCGACAAATGTTTGCTCTAAGCATGCTCTGCAATCGCAGGAAACGCAATAGTGCGTTTTGCGAAAAGCGAACCGCGAGGTAGTATTTCGCGCCTCGCGACTGGGCGATCGGTCCGGGATGTCCGCTGCGCGTAGTACGTGACGCAGGGGAAGACGCGCCGAATCAGTTCTCGGACAAGCGGACTCGCAGCACCGGCTGCGGATCTCCGTGCGGGCGCGGTGCCGCCAGGTCTATCTCGACCTGCCACCCGGGCGGCAGTACGGCCTGCAACCGGGCCGCGGCACGCTGCAGCGGCGTACTCGCCGCTGTCGGCGCGAAATCCACCTCCGGATCGGCCCATCGCGCGCCGGCTAATCCCGAGACAGCATCGAACCCGAGTTCGGTCATGCCCACACCCACCTCCCACATACCCCGACCGGTCGGCCAGACAACGGAATCCACGAGCACCTGCAAGCAGTCAGTTCAGCCGAGTAGTTAATTCCCCGCAACCGCGGGGAGTATTCGTGAGATGCAGAACACATTCAGAATAGGACAAGCGCGCCATTCCGCACGCGGAACGGCGGAAATGACGAAACCGCCCGCCCCGTCGCAAAGACGGTGCGGGCGGCTCGCTTTCGGCGTTCGTGGGGACCGGCCGTCCCCCGGCCGGCCCTCCGACTAGCCCAGACGCTGCTTGAGCGCCTCGAATTCGTCACGCACGCCGGACGGCAGCTTCTCGCCGACGAATTCGAACCACTCCTCGATCAGCGGGATCTCCTTGCGCCACTCGTCGAGGTCGACCTTCAGCGAGGCGTCGACGTCGGCGGGATCGACGTCCAGACCCTCGAGGTCCAGATCGCCGGCCGTGGGCACATTGCCGATCGCGGTGGCCTCGGCCTGGGCCTTGCCCTCGATCCGGTTGACGATCCACTCCAGCACGCGGGAGTTCTCGCCGAATCCGGGCCACAGGAAGCGGCCGTCGTCGCCGCGACGGAACCAGTTGACGTAGAAGATCTTCGGCAACTTGGTGGCGTCGGCGTTCTTGCCCAGGTTGATCCAGTGGTTCATGTAGTCACCGACGTGGTAGCCCATGAACGGCAGCATGGCCATCGGATCGCGGCGCACGTTGCCGACCTTGCCCTCGGCCGCGGCGGTCTGCTCGGACGACATCGTGGCGCCCATGAAGACGCCGTGCTGCCAATCGAAGGACTCGGTCACCAGCGGGATCGTGGTCTTGCGGCGGCCACCGAACAGGATCGCCGAGATCGGCACGCCCTGCGGGTCGTCCCATTCCGGGGCGAGCGTCGGGCACTGCGACATCGGCGTGCAGTAACGCGAGTTCGGGTGTGCGGCAAGGGTTTCGGTCTCGCGCAGGTACCAGTCGTTACCCTTCCAGTCGATCAGGTGGTCGGGCTCGCCCTCGAGTCCCTCCCACCAGACGTCGCGGTCGTCGGTCAGGGCGACGTTGGTGTAGACGGTGTTACCGGCCTCGAGCGTCGACATCGCATTCGGATTCGACTTGTGGTTGGTGCCGGGGGCGACGCCGAAGAAGCCGAACTCCGGGTTCACCGCGTACAGGCGGCCGTCCTCGCCGAAGCGCATCCACGCGATGTCGTCACCCAGCGTCTCCGCGCGCCAGCCCGGGACGGTCGGCTGCAGCATCGCCAGGTTCGTCTTACCGCAGGCGCTCGGGAACGCGGCGGCGACGTAGTAGTTCTTGTTCTCCGGGGAGATGAGCTTGAGGATCAGCATGTGCTCGGCCAGCCAGCCCTCGTCGTGCGCCATCGCCGAGGCGATGCGCAGCGAGTAGCACTTCTTGCCCAGCAGCGCGTTGCCGCCGTAGCCCGAACCGTAGGACCAGATCTCGCGATCCTCGGGGAAGTGGGTGATGTACTTGGTGTCGTTGCACGGCCAGGGGACATCGGCCTGGCCCTCGGCCAGCGGCGCGCCCACCGAATGCAGCGCCTTCACGAACGGGCGATCGGTGCCCAGCTTCTCCAGCGCGGCCTTGCCCATGCGGGTCATCACGCGCATCGACACCACGACGTATTCGGAATCGGTGAGCTCGACGCCCAGCTTCGGATCCGCGGCGCCCAGCGGGCCCATGCAGAACGGCACCACGTACATGGTGCGGCCCTTCATGCTGCCGCGGTACAGCTCGGTCATGGTGGCGCGCATCTCGTTCGGGTCGACCCAGTTGTTGGTCGGGCCGGCGTCGGCCTCGGTGCGCGAACAGATGAAGGTGCGCGACTCGACGCGGGCGACGTCGGAGGGGTCCGACAGCGCGAGGAAGGAATTCGGCTTCTTGTGCTCGTTGAGCTTCTGGAAGGTGCCGGCCTCGACCAGTTGGGTGGTCAGCCGGTCCCATTCCTCATCGGAGCCGTCGGCCCACACGACCCGCTCCGGCTGGGTGAGCTCTGCGACCTCCTGCACCCAGGCGAGCAGTCCGGCATGCTTGGTCGGCGCGGTGCCATCGGATCCGTGAAGACCAGGAATGGTCGCTGAGGTCATGAAAACTCTCCTGAGATGAGCGGCGGGCCGGAAAGCTGCCGAAACAGCTTTCAACACCAGGAAGGCCGCCGTTGGCTGTGGACATCCGCCGGCTCGCCGAACAGCGCGCCCCGGCTGGGCGGCGTACGAGAACGAGACGGACACCCGGATTCCTTAAGTAAAGAGGTTAACGCGATGTGACGGTCGGTACGGCATGGGGTTGCTCACTCGGGACCCGGCCGAAACCTTCTCACCTCGGCGGCACCCCCGCTGTGCGGGATGAGCAAACCGCGACCGGGCGGAATCACCCGGCGACCGCGGCCTCCAGGATCGCCAGATCGCGTTCGCAGGCGGCCACTCGAGCGGGCTGTTCGGATGCGGTGCGGCGCAGTTGCGCCTCCAGCTCCGCGACCCGGCGATCGGCCTCCACCATGCGCGCGGTGCTCACGCGCACCACCTGTTCGGTCAGCTCGGACTCGGCCTCCACCAGGGCCGTCGCCACCCGCTGCTCGAGCTGGGCCTTCACGTTGACCAGCACATCGGTCACCCATTGCCGCAGATGTGCCCGATCGGCCAGATGCCCCCGGGCCTGCACCACCCACCACGCGACTCCCGCGCCGAGGGCCAGGGTGACCGGCACGGTCGCATAATCCAACGCCGGCACCAGCGACAACGGCGCAACGATCAAGCGGCCGAGGCCGAAACCCGCCGATGCGCCCAGGGCGATCATCAATCGATCCTCGACACCGCGATGGCGGCGCTCCGGATCGGGGCCGACCCGGGGTGCGGGATCGGTCGGCGGAGTCGGCGGCGAGGCGAACGCGGGCTGCGGTTCCGAACCTGCCACGGCCTCGATCTGGCGGGCGAGTTCGATCAGGCGGTGGCGCACCACGGCGTCCAATTCGGCGGTGGCCTGATTCACCGCCGCCTGCAGAAGCTCGGGATAGCCCCGCACCGAGCGGCGGTCGAGGCGGTCCAGATCGGCACGGGCGGTGGCATTGACGGTGCGGACGCGCAGGCCCACCTCGTGCGTCAGATCGACCCGGGCCAGCTGCAGCCGGTTGCGCAGAGCGGCCAGGGCCTGCGCGCGGCCACCGTCGCGACCGGCCAGCGCGGCGGTGCGTTCGGCGCGCAGGGCGGCGACCGTACTGCCCGAGCGCAGTGCCTCGATCTGGCCCAGTACCCGGGCACGGGTATCGGCGAGCACCCGTGCGGTGACGCCGGCCAGGTGGTCGGGGCCGCCCCGGACCCCGACCGCGGCACTGAGCTGGGCGTGCAGTGCGGCCAGGCCGGAGCGATCCAGCAGCGCGGCATCGCCGTTGCCTCGGCCCGCGACGGCCAGCCGCGCCGAGACCGGGAGGATCTCGGGCTCGGCGCCGAGTGCCCGGGCCAGCATGGCGGTATCGCGATCCAGTACCGAGCGCCAGTCGGGATGAGCGTGAACTCCGTTCATGGCGAACAGGATTCGCGTTCCCACCGCCTGCAAGCGCGCCACCGGGTCGAGCAGTGCGGCGCCGACCGCGGCGCCGGGATCCACCAGCACCAGCGCCACCGCCGGACCGCTGCCGGGGCCGAAATCGGTGGCGGCGAGCAGGGTTGCCGGGTCGGTGACCGGATCGGTGAGTGCCACGCGCGGTTCGAAGCGGGACAGTTCGGTGCGCAGCAGCGTGGTGTTGGCGTCGTCCGGACCGATGACGGTCACCGGAACAGGCTGTGCCACACCAGGTTCCGAGTCCGCAGCCGTAGATCCGTGCGGCGCGGCGGAATTCGGGCCCGATTCGGCCGGAACCGCGCGCAGCAGCGCGCCGCCCTGCGGATTCCACCGCTCGACGACGGCCAGCACCTCGGGATCCACACCGGCGGTGACGCCCGCCCGCCGGCCGTTCAGCTCGACCGGCGCACCGGGTACCTCACAGTCCGGCACTGCTCATCCGCTCCCACATCCGCATATATCCGTTGTGCAACCGGATCGCGGCGCGGCGGGCGGCGGCCGGCATATCGCTGGCCGCCACCGCGCGCCAGCGCTGAGCGCGGACCAGCGCGTCGTCGGCGTCCGCCGGCGTCGCGGACGGATATCCGGCCGCGAGATGGCGGACCTCCGGGCGGGCCAGACCGGCCTGCAGCGCGGTCCACAGCGCCTCGTCCCCGGCCAGATAATCCTCGATCAGGTCGCGGGCGCGCCCGCCGTCACCCTGCGGGATCGCGCGCGCGGCGATGCGAGCCAGATCGTCGAGCAGATCGCCGCCACGCAGGGCCGCGATCTGCTCGTAGCGCTGATGCAGACGCGCGTGCACCGGATCGATCCCGCTCACGGCATGCAGCAACTGCAGCAACTGCTGCGGTCCCAGCTCCGGTTCGTAGCGCAGTGCCACCAGCGCGCAGCTCACCCCGTGCAGGCCCCAGCGCTCCAGCAGCGCCCGGCGATCGGCCACGTCGGGCCCGGCCGATCGGTCGACGAACAGTTCCGGGGAGAGCGTGAGCTCGGCGCCACCACCTGCCGCATGGCGGCGCAGCGTGCGCAGATCGTCGTCGCTCGGTGTGCCCGCACGGGTGCGGACCGCGAGTTCGGCGACCATCGGGGCGACCGGTACACCCAGCCCGTGCGCCGCCTGATCGGCGGCCACCACCGCATCGCCCCAGCGCGAGCCCACGGCATCGGCCTTGTTGAGTACGACCATCGTGGTGTCGGGCCGCAAGGATTCGAGCACGCGGCGATCGGCGGCCTGCAGCGAACCCGCGAGGACATAGACGACGAGATCGGCGTCGAGCACCGGATCCGGCACGCCCGGCTGATCCACCGGCGCGGTCTCCTCGGCCGACATCAGGGCCAATGCCCGCAACAGGGTCGATTTTCCGGCACCGGCCCGGCCGGTGACCTGAATCCGCAGCGGCCGCCGGAAGACCACGGCCGCACTCGCCAGCTGATCGGCGATTCCCGGCGCGGACCCGGCGCCGATCCGCACCGTGGCGATGAGTTGCTCGAGTTCCGGTGTGGGCCCGCCGTGGTCGTTCACGAAGCCCGGCGAAGCGCTGGTTGCAGTGGCTCTCGACACAGGTGATACCCCCTTCCAGCGGCAAATTCTGTCAGAAGACACGCCCGTTGTCGGCATCGACCGCGGATTCACCGGCACGTCCGATCGCCGTTGTGCCACACCGAGATGTGTCATCGATCACACGAAACGGCTTGCCCGAGCCCGTGACCGGCGACGATGGCGCACACCTCGACGGACGCCACCGGTGAGCGGTACTGACGGCGGAATTGGGAATGTTTCCGGCAAAACGGTGGTTGTGCTTGTGTCACAGCATAATTCGACAGTGTCGGACTAACGGGTCGCGGATTCGATCACCTACGCTGAAGCCGCCGGCGGCACCGCCGGTGCGCGGCCTCGGCGGTGTGGAACCCGGTCGGCCGTGCGCCTGTGCGCCGGTCCCGTGGATCCGAAGGAGGTTGCGATGAGCGTCAGTGTGGACGTCATCGGTGACGACGGCACCGCCGTCGCGACGAAGAACGATCGGCCGCTGCCGCCGTCGCAGGACCCCTTCTATCGCGCACCCGCCGACATCGCCACGCACGCACCCGGAACCGTCCTGCGCAGCCGTCCCGTGCAGATCGCGCTGCTGGGCCTGATTCCGCAGCGCGTGACGGCATGGCAACTGCTGTACCGCAGCAACGACCTGCACGGTCGTGCGGAGGTCGCGGTAACCACCGTATTGTTGCCCGCCGATGCCGAACCGGGCGAACGCCGCCCGCTGCTGGCCTTCGAATCGGCGATCGACGCCGTCAGCGAGCGATGCGCACCCTCCTACGCCCTGCGCCGCGGGGCCGTCGTCCCGGGCTCGATCACCCAGCTCGAACTGCTGCTCGTCGCCAACGCGCTGCGGCGCGGCTGGGCGGTGAGCATCGCCGATCACGAGGGACCGGACGGCCGTTTCGGCGCGCCCCGCGAACCCGGCTACCGCTCCCTCGACGGCATTCGCGCCGCCATGCACTTCCGCCCGGTGGGGCTCGGTATCGACACACCGGTCGTGGTGTGGGGCTATTCCGGGGGTGGGATGGCCGGATCGTGGCTGGTCGAGATGGCTCCCACGTATGCGCCCGAACTGACCATCGCCGGTGCGGTGCTCGGCGCGCCGGTCGGTGACCCGGGTGAGGTGTTCATCCGGCTGAACGGCGGCCGCTACGCCGGCTTCCCGGCGATCGTGATCTCGGCGCTGCGCCAGGTGTATCCGGCGCTGGGCGAGGTTCTCGACGGCCGCATCAGCACCGCCGGGGAACGACTGCTCGAGCGCGCCGCCCAGCTGCCGCCGATCGTGGCGCTGGCCCGGCTGGCCGGCCAGGACGTGAGCAAATACCTCGACCGGCCGCTGGAGGAGGTGCTGAGCACCCCCGCGATGTGCGACATGTTCGACGATATGCGCCTCGGACAGCACACCCCGCACTGTCCGATCCTGGTGATCCAGCCGCTGCACGATCGCATCATCGACGTGTCGTGTATCGATGCGCAGGTCGAGCGCTATCGCGCGGGAGGCGCCGCCGTCGGCTACCTGCGCGACCGGCTGAGCGACCACTTCACGCTGTTACCGCTGGCCACGCCCCTGAGTCTCGACTGGCTGGCCGACCGCATCGCCGGCCTCCCGGTCACCGACGCCGACACCGACACGCGGACCGTCTGGTCGGTCGTGGCGTCCCCGTCGCGCTGGCGCGGACTGGTCGAGCTGGCCGGTACCGCGGGCCGGATGCTCCTGGGCCTGCCGCTGGGCAAGCAGAGCGAACCGCAACTACCCGACGAGCAGCCGCTCGCCGCCTGACGCCGGGCTCCACACCCCTCGGCAACACGGCCTGACCCGGGATTTCCCTCCTCGACGCGGTCGATTGCGGCCCTGATCATCGAATACTGGACAATGGACGCCGTGAACGACGCCGCGAACGACACCGCTGGTAGCGACGGGGCCGGAGGCGGCAGCTTGCGTAACCACGAAGGCCCCCGCGAACAGCGCGAAGATACAGCTGGTAGCGACGGGGCCGGAGGCGGCAGCTTGCGTAACCACGAAGGCCCTGGCCCCCAGCGTGAGCCTTCCCGCCTCTACCCACGGGTAACGAGCTTCCGCTCGCGTCGTGGCGCGCTGACCGCGACCCAGCAGCAATCCTGGGAGCGGATGTGGCCGCGCATCGGCCGCGAGGTGAGCGACGAACCGCTCGAGGCCGCCGCCTGGTTCGGCCGGACCGCGCCGCTGATCATCGAGATCGGCTGTGGCACGGGGACCGCGACCGCGGCGATGGCCCAGGCCGAGCCGCAGTTCGACCTGATCGGCATCGAGGTGTACAAACCCGGCCTCGCCCAGCTCGTGCAGCGGATCGAGCGGGAAGGCATCGAGAACATCCGGCTGCTGCGCGGCGATGCCGTCGACGTCCTCGAGCACATGATTGCCAAGGATTCGCTAGCAGGTGTGCGAGTCTTCTTCCCGGACCCCTGGCCGAAGGCGCGCCACCACAAGCGCCGGCTGCTGCAGCCCGCGACGATGACCCTGATCGCCAGCCGCCTGCAGCGCGGCGGAATTTTGCACGTAGCCACCGACCATGCCGGCTACGCCGAACACATCGCCGAGGTGGGCGCGGGAGAACCGCAGCTCGTAGGCCTGAACGAGGCCACCGGCGGCGATGCGGAACACCCCGGAACCGATACGGTGATCGGCCTCGAACGCCCGGTGACGAAGTTCGAGAGCAAGGCGCATCGAGCCGGAAGCGCCATCACCGAGTTCATTTGGGGGAAGATCTAGCTATGAGTCTCAGGGAGATGGCCCAGGCGGCCGACGAGGTTGCCGGAACAGTGCGCGGCGACGACTCGGACGTCGTCGCCGGTGCGGCGACCCCCGCGACGCCGGTCGCCGAACCCACCGGGGTGCGACGGGTGCTGCTGGTGTGGGACGCGCCGAATCTGGATATGGGCCTGGGCGCCATCCTCGGCGGCCGTCCCACCGCGGCCTACCGGCCGCGCTTCGACGCACTCGGCCGCTGGCTGCTGGCCCGCACCGCCGAGCTGTCGGCCGGCAGCACGCAGCGCATCGAACCCGAGGCCACCGTCTTCACCAATATCGCCCCCGGGACCGCCGATGTGGTGCGTCCGTGGGTCGAGGCGCTACGCAACGTTGGCTACGCCGTCTTCGCGAAACCGAAGATCGATGAGGATTCCGACGTCGACAGCGACATGCTGGCACATATCCAGTTACGCCGTGGCGGAGCCGGTCTCGCGGGGATCATGGTGGCCTCCGCGGACGGTCAGGCCTTCCGCGAACCGCTCGAGGAGGTCGCGGCGACCGGGGTTCCGGTCCAGGTGCTCGGATTCCGCGAGCACGCGAGTTGGGCTGTCACGTCCGATATCCTCGATTTCGTCGACCTCGAGGACATCCCGGGCGTGTTCCGTGAACCGCTGCCCCGGGTGAGCCTCGACTCGCTGCCCGACGAGGGAGCCTGGCTGCAGCCCTTCCGGCCGCTGTCCGCACTGCTCACCTCCCGCCCCGCTCAAGGAGTCGCTTAGTGTTCACCCGCTGGGGCGAGCTGGTCCACAAGTTCCGCTACACCGTGCTGGGTGTAGCGGTGGCCGCACTTCTCGCCCTGGGGGCGTACGGATTCGGTCTGGAAAACCACCTGAGCTCCAGCGGCTGGTTCGACCCCGGAGCGGAGTCCTCGCAGGCCGCGGTGCTCAAGGACGAGGTCTACGGCCGCGATCACATGTCCGATGTGATCGCGCTCTACACCGCGCCCGACGGTAAGACCATCGACGATCCGGAGTTCGGGCGGAAGATCACCGACAATCTCAACAGCCTGCCCCGGGAACATCCGGACCAGATCAGCAAGGTCAACGTCGCGTACTGGAAGACCGAGACCGGCGATTGGAGCGCGTCGGCCACCGGTAGCAAGGACAAGAAGTACGCGTTCGCGTCCGTCGCCATCAAGGGCGACGACGACACGACCACGATGAACAACTACCGCGCGGTCAAGAACGCCTTCTACATCCCGGGTGTGGATGTCCAGCTGGCGGGCATGCAGCCGGTCGCAGGAGAGCTGAACGACACCATCGCCTCCGACCAGAAGCGCATGGAGATGCTGGCCATTCCGGCCGTCGCGATCCTGCTGTTCTTCATCTTCGGCGGTATCGTCGCCGCGGCCCTGCCGCTGATCATCGGCGGGCTCACCGTCCTCGGCGCCAATGGGATCGTCATGGCGATCACCCACGTCACCGAGGTGAACTCGTTCGTCGGGGCCGTGGTCTCGATGATCGGCCTCGGTCTGGCGATCGACTACGGACTCTTCATAGTCAGCCGGTTCCGCGAGGAATTGGCCGAGGGCTACACCACCCGCCAGGCCGTGCGCCGATCGGTGATGACCGCCGGACGCACGGTCACCTTCTCGGCGACCATGATCATCGCCGCCAGCGCCGGCATGCTGCTGTTCCCGCAGGGCTTCCTGAAGTCGGTGGCCTACGGCACCATCGCGACCGTACTGCTGGCCGCGCTGGCCTCGCTCACCATCCTGCCCGCGCTGCTGTCCATTCTCGGACCGCGCGTGGACGCACTGGGATTCAAGCGGTTCCGCAAGACCAAGACCGCCGAAGAGGTGGAGAACGGTTTCTGGGGCCGCACCACGCAGTGGGTGATGAAGCATCCGCTGAAGGTGGCGGTGCCGCTGTGCATCATCCTGCTGCTGCTGATCATTCCGGTGAAGAACCTGAAGTTCGGCGGTATCAGCGAAACCTATCTGCCGCCGGACAATCCGACCCGCATGGCGCAGGAGAAGTTCGACGAGATCTTCCCGCTGCGCCAGACCGACCCGATCCAGCTGGTCATCACCACCCAGAACACCAGTGAGATCAAGGCCATTCTCGACGAGGCCAGCGGCGCCCCCGGGCTCACCGATCCGTTCGGTACCCCGGGCATCCCGCCGAACGGCTCCGACGTCTGGGTGTCCGAGGCGACCATGGCGCCGGACGCCAACGTCGAGGACACGATCGCCTACCTGCGCTCGATCCACGTCCCCGACGACGTGGATCTGATGGTCGGCGGGCAGCCGGTGCTGATGCAGGACAGCATCGATTCGCTGCTGGATCGCATGCCGCTGATGATCGTGCTGGTCGTCTTCGTGACGACGCTGCTGATGTTCTTGACCTTCGGATCGCTGGTGCTGCCGATCAAGGCGGCGCTGATGAGCGCCCTGGGGCTCGGGTCCACGCTCGGCATTCTGACCTGGATCTTCGTCGACGGCCACGGCGCCGGACTGCTCAATTTCACGCCGCAGCCGATCATGTCGCCGGTGCTGGTGCTGATCATGGCGGTGATCTACGGCCTGTCCACCGACTACGAGGTCTTCCTGCTCTCCCGCATGGTGGAAACGCGCGCCCAGGGCGCGAGCACCACCGAGTCGGTGCGCAGCGGAACCGCGCAGACCGGTCGCATCATCACCGCGGCGGCGCTGATCCTGCTCGTGGTCGTCGGTGCGTTCGCCTTCTCCGATCTGGTGATGATGCAGTACATCGCCTACGGCATGATGGCCGCGCTGTTCATCGACGCCACCGTCCTGCGCATGCTGCTCGTTCCCGCGACCATGAAACTGCTGGGCGACGACTGCTGGTGGGCCCCGGCCTGGATGAAGCGCATTCAGCAGCGCATCGGCCTGGGCGAACCCATTCTCGATGACGAGCGTCCCGGCACCGGCGAGGTCGTCGACCTGGTCAAGACCACACCGGTGACCGATCCCGTGACCATGCAGCTGCCGCAGCTGCCCGACGGCACGCCGAAGGGTCCGCGCAAGCCGCGGCGGTTGAAGTTCCTGCGTGTCGATCCGGAGGCACCGACCGAGCAGCTGGATCGCATCGATCCGGCCGCGGCAGGCACCTCCGCGCGCGCGACTCGCGCCAAGAGTCCCACGGCGCCGCGGGCCGAGAGCCCCGCGCAGTCACGAGCCAAGGGCACCGACCGGTCTCGCGCCGAGAGTTCCGAACCGACCCGGGCCGAGGGCTCCGAGCCGTCGGCGTCGCGGAGTGGGGGGCCCACGACGCGGACCGGCGAGCCGGCGGAACGGCGGGCGGCGGAATCCGTTGCTTCCTCGGACGCCGGGACCCAGAAGTCCGACTCGTCCGCATCGGAGCAGCCGGACAAGACCGAGAAGCCGGGCAAGACCGAGAAGTCCCCGAAGCGCAAGCGTTTCGGCTTCCGCCGGTCGGACTCCGGCGCAGATGCGCCGTCGGCCGATTCGGGCAATGCCTCGCCCGACGACCACGGCGACGACGCCTCGGATGGCACCGCGAATCAGGCACCGCCTGCCGCCTCGGGCTCCGCCGACGCCGCTCCGGCGGGTCTGGAGGGTGGTCGCTCGTCAACCTCGCCGCAAACGCCGGGCATCCGTTCCTCCCGGGTGCTGCCCCCGCCGGCCCGCCCGCAGCCGCCGCGCGCATCCGGCGGTTCCGGTGTCATCGGCGCCGGTCCCTCCGCCGGGGACGAGGCGGGCCGTGGCGCGGGAACGTCCGAACCGGCCTCGACGCCGGGGCGCCCCGCGGCGAATCCCGGACCGGTCCCGCCGCGCGCCACCAGCACGCCGCCGGGAGTGTCGAATCCGGGCTATCCGCAGAGCGCCGGACCGGCGGATCGTGCCGGCACTCCCGAACCCCATGTGCCGCAAGCACCTTCGGCACCGCCCTCGGTTTCGCTGCCCGGTTCGGATACCGCGCCGAACCGTGGCGTGGTGCGGCCGCCGCAGGTCGTGCGCCCCGGTATGCCGCCTCGGACCGTGCCCGCCCCGGACACCGCCCCCGATGCCACCGATTCGGTGCCGCCGACCGCACCGGTCGGCACCACGCCGCGGGTCCTGCCGCCGAAACCGTCGAAGCTGCCGCCGCATCCGTCGGTCCGCGCCCAGCTCTATCGTCCGGACGCCCCGCCGTACCACCCGGGACAGCCGCCCGCCCAGGGACCCGGGCAGACGCCGGACGCCGGACGCCCCGGCCACAGCGGACCGCCCGCCGCTCCCGACGGCTCCGGACACACCGCGAGTCCGCAGGGCGCCCCTGGTGCGTCCGCACCGACCGGGCACGGCTCCGGATGGGCCGAACCGGCCGGAGGCCCCCAGCAGGGGGCCGACCGGACGCAGCGCGTCGCCCCCGAAGGACGCCCGCCCGCCGTGCAGCCGCCGCGGCGGATCCCGCCCGACGGCATGCGCCATTCGCCTACGCGGACACCGGAATCCGGGCGCGGCAGTGTGCCCCCCGGTCTGCCCCGGGAGCCGAAGGACGCGGAGGCGACCCAGGAACTGCACGACCCCGCGAATCCGGGAAACCGGCCACCGGCCGGCGCCCACAACGTTCCCCCTCCGGAGCCCCGAGGAGACCTCGACTCGGCGATGTCGCACGGTCCGCAGCAGACCACGTCCGATGCCGGGGAAACCGCGGCGTCGACGGCGCCGGAGCGCGAAAACCCCACGCCCGCAGCCGAATCCGATGCCTCCGGAAATCTGGCCGACCACCCCGCTGGACCGGGCGGAGACAACCGCAACAACATCGAACAGTGGATGGCGGACCTCCGCTCGTCCCGCCGCCGCCCCGAGCCGGAACCGGCCGATCCCGACGACGAGGGTAAGCACCGCACCAGCGGCCGCACGGTGAGCGTCAACGAACTGTTGCGCCGCCAGAACCGGGACTGATCCCCGCGCGCGGGCCGGAGGTTCCCGTACCGGCCCGCGCCCGAGGCTCTACCATGCCCCCATGCTGAACTCCGCGCGGATCGAGGCACGGGTACCCACACAGGATCTGGAACGAGCACGGCGTTGGTACGCCGAAAAACTCGGGCTGAACCCCGTGGAAGAACGGCCGGGCGGACTGCGCTACGAGGGGGCGGCAGGAGTGTTCTGCCTGTTCGCGTCGGCCGGAGCGGCCGACGGTTCCTTCACCCAGCTGGCGTTCTACGTCGACGATATCGAGGCCACCGTGGCCGCCCTGCGGGAGCGCGGCGTCGTGTTCGAGGAGTATCCGGGCACGGTCGGCGGGATCATGGAGATCGAGGGGAACTACCCGAGTAAGGGACGTGCGGAACGGGGTGCGTGGTTCCGCGACAGCGAGGGCAACATGATCGGACTCGGCGAGGTCGTCGAGTAGCGATCAGAATCCCGACATCAGCTTCTTCCACTGCACGCCGAACGGATGTTTCGCGGTGATCGAGCTGAACCGGCTGCGCCCGTGCACGATGACGTGCAGCGGTCCGATCGGCGGGCCGGTCCGCACCTTGTTGTTGGCGCTGGAGCCGATCAGCTCCACGCCGTTGAGGTCGACGGTCGCCTCACCGGGCAGGATCATGGTCAGCGAGCTGCAGAAATCGTCGACCCGGATCTCGACCACCTGGGTCGACATCACGGCCTGGGTGAAATCCAGGGTGACGCCGGAGAGGTAGCTGTTGACATACAGCGACGGCGGCACCTGCCACGGGCCCTTGCGGGTGACGCCGGACAGCCGCGGACGAATCGCGGTTTCCGCGTCGGTGCGTCCACCGGGGGCACCCCACCGCCATGTCGGAGCCGGCCCGGTCGCGGCGGTCGGCTGAGTGGGATTCGGTTGTCCCGCAAGGCGAATCCCGGGCAGGTCGATCAGGACGGCGTTGAGTTCGCCGCGCGTCTTGGCGGCCAGCGCGGTATCCATGCGCTCGCTGAACTCGCCCAGCGACAGCATGCCCAACCCGACCGCGCGCTGCAGCAGGGTTCCGACATGTTCGCGCTCGGTATCCGATACTCGCAGGTCACGGTCACCCACGGCTCCCCCGGTTCCCGCGGACCCCGGGGCGGAAACGGTCTCACCACCCATGTCCCCGAGGCTACCGACGCCGCGGCCCGAGCACATCAGGGCAATCCCTGATCCGGTCCCTGTTCGAGGCCCTGTTCGATGGCGTATCGGGTGAGTTCGACCCGGTTGCCGAGCTGCAGTTTGCGCAGAGTCGCCTGCACATGGTTCTCGACCGTGCGGTGGCTGACGCTCAGCCTGGTCGCCCGCCGCGTCTTCCGATGCGCTCATCGGTGCTCCCCGTCGCATGGAATCCGGAATTCCCATTCGGTGCCGTCCCGTGATACCAGGGGTAGTCGGCGACCAGCCGGGTCGCCGCCATCAACCCGACGGCGACCGCCAGATCACCGATCACCACCGCACGGCGCTCCCACCCGGTGACCGACCAGCGCGAGAGCCACAGCGCCGAGACGACCGACCAGAACACCAGAATGCCGATCAGCACACATCAGCGGCTGCCGCTGGTAGGACGACACCGAGGCGAACGCTGGCCCACCGCATAGAGCATCGTGACCAGACGAAACACCTGTGCAGCCCGCCACAGCGGCGCGGTCGCGGCCGTCGGTCCGGGCGCGGTCGAGTCGGCGGGCGGCGCGGCGCCCACGGACTCAGTCTTCGTCCGCCTCACCGCCGCCCGCATCGGACCGCGATTCGGCCGGTCGATACCGGTCCAGATCGGGCCGGTCGGGATCGGCGTGGAACATCGGCTCCCCCGGTTCGCCGGTATTGAGTTCCTGATACAGCTCTTCCGGGCTGCCGGCCAGCAGCGAGCGGATCGCGGTGTTCATCACCGCGACGAACGGCACCGCCAGCAGACCGCCCGCGATACCGGCCAGCACCACGCCGGCCGTGATCGCCAGCACCACCGCGAGCGGATGGATGCGCACCGCGCGGCCCAGCAACAACGGTTGCAGCACATGGCCTTCCAGCTGCATCACCGCCACCGTGATGCCGAGCACGATCAGCGCGGTGACGAAACCCTTCGTCATCAAGGCCAGGAAGACCGCGATGAACCCCGCGAGCAGGGAGCCGACGATCGGGACGAAGGCGCCGATGAACACCAGCGATGCCAGCGGAAGGGCCAGCGGCACACTCAGAATCGCCAGCCCGGCGCCGATGCCGATGGCGTCGACGGCCGCCACCACGACGGTGGCGCGCACGAATCCGATCAGCGTGCCGAAGCCGAGCCGCCCGGCCGTGCGCACCCGTTCGCGTTGCGGGGTGGGCACGATCCGGGTCACGAAATTCCAGATCTGGTCGCCGCCGTAGAGGAAGAAGATCAGGATGAACAGCGTCAGGAAGGCGCCGGTGAGGAATTCGCCGATCGCGGCGGCGGTGGTCAGCGCGCCGCTGGTCAGCGAATCCTGATTGGCCTCCAGCGTTTTGATGATCGTATTGCCGCCGTTGCGGATCTGATCGTTGCTCAGATGCAGCGGCCCGTTGATCAGCCAGTCCTGCACGGTATGGATGCTGGTCTTGAATTCGTCGGTCAGCTGCGGCACACCGGTGATGAACTGCTCGATGACGAAGGTGAAGATCCCCGCCAGCAAGCCCAGCGATCCGACCAGCGCCACGAATACGCCGATACCGCGCGGCATTCCGAGGCGTTGCAGCAGATCCACCAGCGGCGAGAGCAGCGCCGCCGCGAGCAGGGCGATCGCGACCGGAATGACGACCGTGGTCAGCTTGTGCGCCAGATAGGCGACCGCCAGCACCGCCACCAGGATGATCAACAGTCGCCAGCACCATTCGGCGCCCTGGCGCACCAGTGGATGCACCGAGTCGGCCGCGGTGCGCTCGCGCCCGCGACCGGATGCGGTACGGCCCGTAGCCGCCGATGCGACGCCCGCCGGGGCAGGCTCGGCCGGATTCCCGGAGGTCTTGCTGTCCCCACTCACGCCGCGAGCCTATCGGCCGGGGACGCAACCGGCACGTGTCCGCTCCGCCCGAATCCGGTGACCTACGCCGCGCCCCGCTAGATTGGTCAACGTGTCAGCGCCTCTGGAAGCGGTCAAACAGACCATGCGAACGCGCTGGCCGCTGTACCTCGCATCCATGCTGGCGGCCAATGCCTTCGGTGCGGTCCTGGTCTACGCGTTCATCCAGTACGGGCTGCCCGCGCCCGAGGGCACGCCGAACGGATTGCGCCGCGCCGGTCTGCTGCTTCCGGCGCTGGTCTTTTCGATCGGCGGATTCCTGAGCGTCACCGCCTCGGCGTTGATGCTGCGCCCGGTGATGCGCTGGCAGATGCGCGGCGGGCCGCCCAGTCGCCAGGAACAGATGGCGGCCCTGCACGCACCGCTGCGGCAGTCCATCCTGCACCTGCTGTTGTGGCTGGTGGGCGGTGCGGTGCTGGCCGCGCGGATCATCGTGGAAACTCCCGAGCTCGCGGGTGCGGTGATCGTCACCGAATGTATGGCCGCCACCATCGTGTTCGGCTTCACATACATGCTGGGTGAGCGGATTCTGCGGCCGGTCGCCGCGCACGCGCTGACCACCGGCACCTTCGATCACACCCTCACCCCCGGTGTCGGCACCCGCATGGCGATGACGTGGGGTATGGGTACGTTCGCGCCGACCATCGCGATCGTGCTGCTGTGCGTCACCCAGATCACCTCGCAGGTGCACTTCTCGGCGCAGTCGCTGGCCATCTCGATTCTGCTGCTGTGTGGCGTGGTGATCATGCAGGCGCTGGCGCTGTCGATGCTCACCGGGGCGAGCATCTCCGATCCGGTGCGTCAGCTGTCCCGCGCGATCAACCGGGTCCAGGCCGGTGCGCGCGATGTGCAGGTCGAGGTCTTCGACGGCAGTGAGATCGGCCTGCTGCAGGTCGGTTTCAACCGCATGATGGAAGAGGCCGCGCAGCGCCGCGAACTGCAGGAACTGTTCGGCCAGCACGTCGGCGAGGAAGTGGCCCGCAGAGCGCTGGAGTACGGCACCGAACTGGGTGGTGAAACCCGGTTCGTGGCCGTGCTGTTCGTCGATATGGTCGGCTCCACAGCCACCGCCGCCGAGCATCCGCCCACCGAGGTGGTCAGCCTGCTCAACGAATTCTTCCGGGTGGTGGTCGACGTGGTCGACCGGCACAACGGCCTGATCAACAAGTTCGTCGGCGACGCCGCGCTGGCGATCTTCGGTGCGCCCCTGGACCGTCCGGACGCGCCGACCGCCGCGCTGGCCGCGGCCCGCGATCTGCGGGAGGCGCTGCGTGAGGTGCAGGGCCTGGATATCGGCATCGGGGTCTCGGCCGGCCTCGCCGTCGCCGGCAATATCGGCGCCGCGAATCGCTTCGAGTACACGGTGATCGGCGATCCGGTGAACGAGGCCTCGCGGCTCACCGAATTGGCGAAGGAACATCCGGGCCGCGTCCTGGCCTCGGGCAGCGCCCTGTACTTCGCCGACGACGACGAACAGAAGCAGTGGATCTCCGGCGACGAGGTGCAGTTGCGCGGTCGCCGCCGCAAGACCAGGCTCGCGTGGCCGAAGGCCCTGGGCTGACCGGCTCCGGCTAGACCTTGCCGGAACCCGCCAGTTCCTCCACGATCCGCTCCAGTCCCGACTCCGCCCGGCCGTCGGCGATCATCCGATCGATCAGGTTCTTGATCGGCGCGACGATATCGAGCGCCACCCCGGCATCGCGGCTCGCGCGCACGATCGCGTCGAAGGCGGGTTTGTGGAATCGCGCCGGTTGCGCCTCGTCGGCGTAGTCGCCGCTCTCGATCACCGCGGCATAGGCCGGAATCAACCCCGCCATCGCGGTGACGTACGCGGCCGCGCGCGGCGCGAACTCCGTCGCGGTGACTCCGGCCGAGCGGACCATGGCGGTGCCGTGGAAGAAGCCGGTGAACACGGCGTACATCCCGGCCAGCAGGGCGAAGTCGAGCAGTGCGGCGGTACCGGCATCGTCGCCGAAATACTCTGCGGTGGCGAGCTTTTCGAGGTCCGGCCGGAATCGCTCGAAGACGGTGGCGGACCCGCTGTAGAGGATCGACGCACCGGGTCCGCCGATCATCGGCGGCACCGCCATGATGCCGCCGTCCAGGAAGTCGATCCCGTGGGCCGCCGCCCATCGGCCGAGCTCGCGTGAATCGTCCGGAGCGGTGCTGGTGAGATTGATCAGCGCCTTGCCGCGCAACCGATCCGCCACCGGGTCGAGAACCTGGTGCACCGAGGGATGGTCGCTGAGCACGGTCAGCACGACCTCGGCGGCATCGATCGCGGCGGCGGCATCGGCACTGCTCACGGCACCGAGCGCGACGAGTTCGGTGTCCTTGCCGGGTGTGCGATTCCAGACGGTGGTGGGATTGCCGCTCCGGGTCAGGACGGCGGCGACGGCCCGGCCCATCGGGCCGAGGCCCAGCACGGCAACGGCGGTGTGTTCGTTCGCGGTCATCGAGAAACTCCTCTTGCTCGGGTGGATGCTGGGCGCGCCGTCATCCACCCTGGTCACCGCGAGTTGTCGGGACAAGTACCTACTATTCGGTGCGGTACCCACCAACAGGTAGGTGAACAGGTAGCGAGGGGTGGATGGGCGCGAAAAGATTCGGTCCGTACTTCTGTGGGATCGACGCCGCGATGGATGTCGTCAGCGGTAAATGGAAAGGGCTGATCCTCTGGGAACTCGAGAACTACGGCGTCCGGCGATTCGGGGAACTGCGGCGCGGCCTGCCGGGAGTTTCGGAGAAGATGCTGATCCAGCAGTTGCGCGAACTCGAGGAGGACGGTCTGATCGACCGGCAGGCCCACCCCGAGGTGCCGCCGCGGGTCGAGTACCGCCTCACCGACCTGGGCCGATCGCTGAACACCGCACTCGAACCGCTCGGTGCGTGGGGCCGTGCGCGGATCGACCGCATCGGCGCCGCGCGCGTGCAGCCGCCGGACACCCCGTCCCGCGCCGTCACGGCCGGTTGACCCGGGACCACGCGTCCGCTGCCGCCTTCGGGCCCGGCCCCACTAGGCCGAGCCGATGCGCCCAGCGGGGCCGGGCCCTGCGTGGTTACGCGTCCGCTGCCGCCTTCGGGCCCGGCCCCACTAGGCTGGGCGTCGTGACGGCCCACGCTGAACCCGGCGGCGAACCGGCGCGGCCCGCGCGGCGCAGGTTCCGCTGGTTGAAATGGGTCCTCGGCGTTGCCCTGTCGGCGTTGCTGATCGCCGAGGGCGTATACCTGTGGCCGCGCCTGCACGATTCCTGGCGCAACCTCACGGAGATCCACTGGGGCTGGGTCGCGCTGTGCATCTGGATGCAGGCGTTGTCGATGAGCGGATTCGGCCGCATCCAGAAGCGCCTGCTGCGCGCCGGCGGGGTCGACGTCTCGCAACGCGCCTCGGTCTCGGTCGTCTACGGGGCCACCGCGATGTCGGTGTCGCTGCCCGCCGGCCAGGTGTTCTCCACCGCCTTCACCTATCGCCAGACCCGCCGCTGGGGTGCGAGCGCGATCGTCGCCTCCTGGCAGCTGCTGATGTCCGGCGTGGTCGCGACGAGCGGAATGCTGCTGCTCGGTGTCGGCGGCGCGCTGCTGGTCGGCAATCGCGTCGGCCCGTGGAAGCTGGTCCTCATGCTGGGCGCGGTGGCGCTGCTGGTCTGGGCGGGCAAATACGTCTCCGGTAATCCCGGTGCGCTGCAGGCGCTGGTGCGCCGCGGGGTGCGGCTGGTCAACCGGATCCGCCGCCATCCGGCCGATTCCGGTCTGGCTCACGTCGACGAGGTGCTGCGCCAGTTGGAATCGGTGGACCTGAACCGGCGCGACGCCGCGTGGGTCGCGTTCTGGGCGGTCGTGCATCGGCTCGGCGACGTGGCCTGCCTCGGTGCGGCCTGTTACGCGGTCGGCGCCGATCCGCGCTGGGCGGGCCTGCTGATCGCGTTCAGCGTGGGCAAGGCGGTCGGCACGATTCCGTTCGCACCCGGTGGCATCGTCTACGTCGACGCCACCCTCATCTACAGCCTCACCGCCGCCGCGGGACTGCCGGCCGCACAGGCGGTGGCCGCCGCCTTCGTCTACCGCATGGTGAGTTTCATTCTCGTCGCGATCATCGGCTGGATCGTCTTCGCCTTCCGCTTCCGCAATCCGCAGCTCGGTGATGCGCAGTTCGAGGAGGAATTCGAGCAGCGCTCGGCCCTGCTCGCCGAACCCCGCCGCGCCGAAGGCGGCGACAAGCGACCCGACGGCGAGCCGCAGACCTGAGCGGTCCCGGACTCCGGCTGCCGCACCGCTGTCACTACCCTGGCGATCGTGAGGAAATGGCTGCCGCTGCTGATCGATGTCGTGCTGGTGATCGTGTTCTGCGCGATCGGCCGGCGCAGCCACGACGAGGCGGTGACGGCGGGTCTGCTGCGCACGGTCTGGCCGTTCGGCGCCGGTCTGCTGATCGGCTGGGTGATTGCCCTGACTCTTGCCGGCCGCGGGCGACTGTCAGCGGCGTTCGCGCATTTCGACGGATCGGCGGTGTGGCCGACCGGCGTGGCGGTGTGGTTGTCGACGTTGATCGGCGGCATGGTGCTGCGGGTGATCAGCGGTCAGGGCACCGCGGTCAGCTTCGTCATCGTCGCGGCGACGGTCCTCGCGGTCTTCCTGCTGGGCTGGCGCGCGGTGTGGACCCTCGCCGCCCGGCGCATTCGCGTCACCGGCGCATCCGTGAACTGACCCGCGGACCGCTTCTCGACGGCTACTTCTTGTCGTCCGGCGTGGCCAGCGACTGCAGCATGCGCGCGGCCATCCGGGAGGTGGCGTCACCGCTGTCGACATCATCGATGTGAATGGCGAAGGCCAGGTCACCGGCATTGGCGATCAGCCACCCGTCCGAACCGGCGTTCGCCGTGAAGGCCGTGACCCCGGCGTAGCGGGCGACCGTCACCTCCTGTGGACTGGCGGTCGCGTCGCGCAGCATGCCGCGCAGTTTGTCGACCACATCGCCAGGCAGCGGTTCCAGCTTGGCCTCGGTGGTGCCGGGCCGGCCGATCTCGATCATCGGCGGCGCCACCGATCCGCGCGCGATCGTGGCGGCGGCGATCGCCATTCCGAACGGGCTCGCCAGAATCGGATCGTTGGCGCCCTGTTTGACCTGCTCGACGCCGCGACCACCGATCGGCAGCCGGCCCGTGGTCTCGTCCAGCCCGGGAACCTTGAATCCGATACCGACGCCCAGCATGGCCGCCGCCTCGGCCGCATCCTGCACCGAAACGTCCTGCGGCGCCTTCTTCTTCTGAATCGAGGCGACCGCCTTGAACAGGTCCATCGCACCGCCGACCGGATAGGTCGCGGTGAAGGCGGGCGCGCCCTGAGCACTGGCGTAGTTGTTCTGGGCGGCCGCGACGACCGCTCCGGTGGAGGGCTGAATCGCCACGATCGATGCGGCCGTACCCACACTCACCACGGCGTCCTCGGCCGCGCGCTGCAGCTTCTGGTCCATCGTGGAGGCGATGTCCGGTCCGGGCGGTCCCTGATATCCGGCGAGCTGGGTGACCATCTTGCCGTCGGGTTCGAACAGCTGCACACCCCAGCCGGCGTGCTGATCCCGGTTCTCCTGCCACACCTTCTGCAGCGCCTCGGTCATCGGCGACCACACCCGCCGGTCGGCGACGATCAGCCTCGGCTGCTTCTCCATCACCACGCCGGGAATCGAGGCCATCCGCGGCTCGAGAATCGCGAAATCGTCCTCGCGCAGGCTCACCGCGGTGATCGGCTTACCCTGTGCGCCCGCCAGCTGCTGCATCAGCGAGGCACCGGTGATGAGCGGGGCGACCGGCGCGATGGCATCGGCCAGGGCGTTGGTGGTACCGACGAGATCGCCCGTCTTGGTGGGGTCCACCTTGATGACGTTGATGGTCTGCTGGGTCAGCAGCGGCTGGCCGTCGTTGTCGTTGACCTTGGGCGGCGGCGTCGCCTCGGTGCGGACCAGTTTCACCGAGCGCTTGGAGTCCAGTTGCGGCATGACGACGGTGGGGTCCCAGGAAATCCGCCAGCCGATAGCCAGCTTGCGGATATTACCCTGCAGGTCGTAACTCCAGTCCTTACCTGGGCCGAAATTCCAGGCGGCTTTGAGGTTGAACATCGCCGAATCGCCGTCGAGGCTGATGAACTGAACCAGCTTGTAATCGGGCTTACCGGGCTGGAGTCCGTCGAACATGGACTTCAGGGTGCTCTCGGCACCGGAGGGGTACGAGGTCAGTGCGGCGGCGCCGGCGGCATCGCGATCATCCATTAGCTGGGTGAAATGCTCGACGACCCCTTCGGGTCCGCTCGGCGTGCTGTGAAAATCGCACGACCCCATCACGATCGCTACGGCAGCAATTGCGGCCAGTGCCACTGCGCCCCGAACGCGAAAGCGGCGGGATCCCCACACATCCATGTCGCCCACTCTTCACTCTTGTCACTCCAGCAACAAGACCAACGGTACCCGAAGGAGTTGCCCGCGGTCCCACCTAGGCACCGACCGCATCTTCCATGCTCAGCGACCACAATAGTGCCCGATCCCCGACATCCGTTGCAGCCGGTCGGCGAAATCCGCGGACGTGTTCGGACCTTCCCCTTTCCTCCGACAGCGAAACCTGACGAGCCACCTTGCGGCGTAATCTTGTAATCACAGTTACAGCGAAACTCTCGCAGTGAGGAAACATCATGAGACACGGACACGGACGTGGATTCGGGCGGCCGGGCGGCTGGCAACAGGCGGATCTCCCCGACGCCGCCGACGCTCCGGACTGGTTCGCCGGAAGGTTGCCGAGCGAGTGGTTCAGCGGTCCGGCGACCATCGAGATCGACCGCGACGAGATCGTGGTGATCGGCGAACTGGCGCTGCCGGCCCCCGAATCCGGCGACGAGGACGCAGCCGGCTCCGAACCGTCACCCGCGACGGTGGACGGACTGATCGCGCGCTTCCGCGAGTCGACGCGACCGGCCCGCATGCAGATCGCCCAGGAGGCCCAGGCACGCTACGGCCGCAATGTGGCGTGGGGCGTATCGGTCAACGGGGAACGCACCCTGTTCACCCATCTGTCGGTTCCGGTGATGACGCGGCTGCGCCAGCCCGAACGCAAGGTGCTCGACACGCTCGTCGACGCCGGGGTCGCCCGCTCCCGCGCCGACGCACTCGCGTGGACGGTGAAATTGGCCGGTAAGCACGCCGAGGAGTGGTTGGCGGAACTGCGGACGGCGATGCGCAAGGTGGACGACCTGCGAGCCGAGGGGCCGCGCGGCCTGTGACCGGGCTAGGGTACCGGTCATGGCACCGATTCTCGTGCTCAACGGCCCGAATCTGAATATGCTCGGCACCCGCCAGCCCGAGGTCTACGGCTCGGACACGCTCGACGACGTGGTCGAGCTGTGCCGGGCGACCGCCGCCCGCTTCGATCGCGAGATCACCGCCTATCAGTCCAATTCCGAAGGGGCGCTGATCGATCGGATTCATGCGGCCCGCGGGGTGGAAGCCGGGATCGTGATCAATCCCGGCGGCCTGACCCACACCTCGGTGGCCCTGCGCGACGCCCTGGTGATTCCCGAGGTGCCGATCGTGGAGGTGCACATCTCGAATGTGCACGCGCGCGAGGAATTCCGGCACCACTCCTACATCTCGCCGATCGCCACCGCGGTGATCGCCGGAATGGGCATCCGGGGATACGCGGCGGCGATCGAATTCCTCTGCACCCGTTGAGCGTTCGCTCAGGCCCCGTCGCGCAGTAGCCGATACATCGGCACTCCGGCGCCGGCCACCTTCTCCCACAGCTCGCGCACGGTGTGCGAGAGCGTGGCCTCCACCCCCACCTCCTCGCTGGTCTCGACGACGTGGGTCGCACCCGCCACCATCATGCGGGCGGCGGCCTCGTCACCCCAGCCGCCGGACTTCGCGGCGGCGGCGTATTCGGCCATGAAGAAGGGGAACGCCTCGGCGGAACGCTGCGCGAACGGCAGGAAGCGGTCGGCGTCGTGGCCGGCGCGCTCGATCACGGCCAGGGCCTGGTTGTAGCCGATCAGCCAGGGATGGAACAGCGTGAGCAGGGCCTGGTAGAACAGCTGCGCCAGCCCGTCGTCGGCGCCGAGGTACTCCGGTGCGCTGAGCGGGCGCAGCAGGTCGGCATGTGCGTCGAACACCTCGCGCGGGCCGCTGTAGAAGATGTAGGACGCCGGATGGGTGATGTTGTCGCCGGCCGACATGAATCCGCCGGACAGGAACCGCGCCCCGTGCGAGCGCACCCATTCGGCGCCCGCGCGGGTGCGTTCCGGGGAATCGGAGGACAGGTTCACGATCACCTTGTCCCGCAACCCTTCCGGAGCCAGGCCGAGGACGTCGTACATGGCGGCGTAGTGGGTCAGGCTCAGCACGATCACCTCGTTGCGGTCCAGGGCGTCGGCCACCGACTCGGCGCGACGGGCGCCCAGTTCCGCCATCGCCTCGGCCTTGTCGGCGCTGCGATTCCAGACCGTCACCTCGGTGCCCGCGGCCAGCAGTGCGCGCACGATCGCCCGGCCCATCGGGCCCAGCCCGATCACCGTGACGGAGGAACGTTCGGACATGGTGTACTCCTTGCTGTTTCGAAGCTGTTTCGAAGTTCTTCCGATCGGCGCCGGATTCGATCGTCACCGGGATCCGGGTCCGGGGCAATAACGCACGTCGACGTGCGGTTGCTTACCTCGAGGTTCGGAAAAAGCTCAGGAGGATGAGATGGCGGACGACTGTGACACAGAACACTCGGTCTGCGGGATGTCGGTGGCCATCGACGTGGTCGGCGGCAAGTGGAAACTCCACCTGATGTGGGTGCTGGGCGAGGGCCCGCAGCGCTTCGGCCGCATCCGCGCCCTGCTGCCCGGGGTGAGCGAGAAGGTGCTCACCGAGAATCTCCGCCATCTGGAATCCCACGGCGTGGTCCGCCGCGAGGTGTTTCCCGAAATCCCGCCGCGAGTGGAATATTCGCTCACTCCCGCGGGCGTCGCATTGGCCGCGGCTTTGCGCCCACTCGAACAGTGGGGTGAACGGCGCCGCGACGGACTGTTCGAGACCGCGTTCGCGTGAGGGCTGGTCAGCTGTTGTGGGGTCGGACCGTGGATTTCGGCGCCGGTTCTCAGGCGTGTGCGGGTCGTGTCCCGAGTTCTCGTACTCGGCGCGCGAGGACGCGGGCGTGGTTGACGAACCCGTCGTGGTTCATGGGTTGGATGGTGTAGCCGGCTGGGTCTTGGTGGACGTAGTAGCGGCCGTCACCTGGGAAGTCCATCCACACGAAGCCCTGGGCGCCGTCGGTGCGATTGTCGAGGAATCGTCCTGGGTAACACAGGACTTCGCCCCAGCCGCTGCGGGGGCGGGCCAGGAATGTGTTCATACGTTCCCGGAGCGTTGGCCGGCGTTGCCACCCGAGAGACTCGGGCTCGAGGTCGAGTTCGGACTTCAGGCCACCCAGTTCGTGGCGGCCGGGCGGAAGTTCGGGAAGCATGCGTGCGAGCAGGTCCAAGGCCTGGACATGTGTGCACAGAGTGACCGAAACATCGCCGCTCGCACCGGGTTCCGGATCGGGGTCCTGAATGGCGACCGCTGCGCTGGAAGGTCCGAAACCGGCGTAGCCGCGCAGTTGTACATCGGGGTTGTCGGGGTCGGCGCCGAGGCGGCCGTGGACATGCAACCGGACCTGAGGTTCGGTGAGGGTGCCGATGAGGCGCGCGAAATCGTCGTCCACGCGCGGGCGCAGGCTGTCGATGGCTTCCCGGCGCCGGCGAATCAGATCCGCTTCGTCGATGGCACGCAACGTATTCCAGGTCGGGTACGGCAGGCGGTCGCGCTCCATCGCGAACAGTGCCGCCTCGTACTGGGCACTGGTCAACTGCCAGTGAATCACCGATACTCTCCCGGCGCTCGGCCGCGATCGGGCGGATTCGCCGATCGGGCTGCGGGTGGTTGCTGCTGCGACGACTCATCCCCGATGGCGCCGTAGGCGGGCAATACCCTCCGCCCGTCCTCGATCCATTCCTCGAGGTGCTGCCCGCGCAGATACTCCGCGGACTGTCGGTCCTTGTCCTCCTCGGACTTGCCCTTGCCACCCGCGCCGGGTGACATGCCCGGCGTACCGGCGGCGCCCGGCTGACTCGGAGCACGCATTCCCCCCAAAGAGGCAGCCGCCGGTGATGCAACGGGGCCACCGGGTATCGACGATCCGAGTCCCGGACGCGCAGTACCACCGCCCGAACCGGACAGGCCGCCCAGTCCGGAACCGTGGGAACCACCACCCGATCCGGAACCGTGAAGACCGCCGCCCAGTCCGGAACCGGAAGTCCCACCGCCCAGCCCACCGCTCGGGTCGAAACCGGCGGCAGTCGTGGAGGCGGCGTTCGGCACGCTTGAACTTGTTGTGCTGGAGGGGTTCTGCCCGCTACTCGGAGTTGCGGAACTCGGCTGCGTCCCCTGCGATTGGTTCCCATCGGTCCCGGTGTTCGGATCGGAGCCCGGATTCACCTCGCCGGGTCTCGGATTCTGGTCACCGCCACCGGAATTCGATGGACCAGGCACCGGCGAAACCGGCCCCGGGCCTGCCGGACCAACCGGGCCGCCCGGAGCGGCCGCCGGATAGACCGTGGGCAGCACCGGCACCGCCTGATCCCCACCACGAATGCCGGGTGAGTACACATTCCGGAGCACCTGCAGAGCCGCCTGCCGTGCTTCCTCTTTCTGGGAGTCCTTATCTTGCTGCTCCGCGAGGATCGGAAGTTGCGGTCCCGTCGGCGCGGCCGCCGGCCCCAACGTCGGCGATCCCGGAGGCAGAATCGGCCCTGTTCCCGTGGGCACCATCGCCTGCAACAACGGAGTCAGCATCCGGAAAGTCTCGTCGCTACCGCGCTGCGCAAAGGCAATCTTCATCGCGACCATCGACGCCGACTTGCCGATATCGGCGACAGAGTCCAGAACACGCCCGAACGTCTGGGCCGCCTTCTGACCGGCAGCCCCCTCCCAGCCGTTGGCGATCGCGTCCTGGACGACCTTCTTGCGAGCCGTGTCCGCACCATCGGCCATACCCGACCCGATATTGCTCCACGCCTCCGAAACCGCGTGCACGACATCGGGTTTGATCTGATAGGTCAGATCGCGAATCTGCTCCAACGTCAGGTGCTCGAAGTTGTCCCCACCGGTAATCGACTGCGGATCGACATCGATACGCAATTGACCGGCCAGCACATTGATCTGCTGCTGCAACGCGAGCTGATCGGCATCCCACGCCTGCGTATTCGAACCCGACACCATCCCCGCATAGAAGCTGTTGCTCATGGCGTCGAGCCGCCGCAGGAAGTCGCCACTACCTTGGTCCAGATAGCTCGACGGTTCCGGTGGGGGAGTCACGGCTGCGCCCTGTGGATGCCGGCTGCTACGAAAACACGCGCCTGCGCGACCTCGCGTGAGAGGCCTCGCCAGACCGTTGGCCGCGCACCGGTACGACGCTCGACTTTCGCTCGCATGACTGTCCCCCTCCGACTCGCCGCTGCATGAGGACGCGTGAAACCCCCTGCTGCGGAGACTTTATCCCAGGTGTCCGCGCCATGCCCAGCCGATCGCGCGTAGGTGCACTCCGGCTCGACCGTGATGACACCGGAGCGTCGTACCGGCCCGGTCGCCAACCTGCACGCGACACTGGAGAGGCGTCGACGGAATCCTTGCCTAGGGGAACCGGCCGGCCGTCGGTGACGTCCAAATCTGTGAACGAGGCCTCGAGTGGGTTCGAGAATCAGCGCGAGAAGGAGTGTCGTGGCGGGCGTTTTGCAGGTGGACATCGACGCGTTGAGCAAGGCGGTGCAGTCGCTGCGCGCTTCCGAGCAAGTGCTCAACGATGCGATGGCGAAAATGGCCGCCGGGGGCCACAGCAGTATCGGGACGAAGGAACTCGACGACGCGGCCGACAGTTTCCAGCGGCGCTGGCATTACGGTATCCAGCGCATCGGTGAGGCGGCGCGGGGAACGGCGGACGGAATCGACCGATGCCGCGACACCTATCAACAGACCGACGACGCCCTTGCCCAGGTGCTGACCGAGGTTGGGAACGCGGTTATGGCCGAGGGGCAGAAGGCATGAAAGCGCAAAATCCTTATCCCAACTTGGGTTTCAACCCGGTCCCCGGCGCTCCGGACGACGTCTCGGGCCTGCGCGGGCAGATCGACACGGCCGCCATCGCCGTGACGGAAACCAACGATCTGTTGAATCGGCTGCGCAACAGCAACGATGACGTGTGGAAGGGACAGGGAGGCGACGCGTTTCGCGCGCATTTCGACTCCACCCTGGCCCAAGACCTCGGCTACGCACAGTCCTCACTCACACGTGCTGTGGGTCTGCTCGACGAGTGGCACAACGGCCTCGTCGGCTATCAGGAGACCGCGCGCGGGCTGGAGACCGAGGCCGCCGTGGCGCGGGGAGAACACGCCCGCGCGGTCACCGCGCTTCAACAGGCACAATCCAATCCCGACCTCGGTCTGGCGAATACACGCTTCTCCGACGCCGAGCAGTTGGCCGCCGCCCAATCCCGTTTGGACGCGGCGACCGCGCAGGTCCGCTCGGCGAGCACCGCGGTGGACAACTGTCAGGGACAGATCGATGCGATCATCCAGCGCGCTCGCGATCTCGAAACCGAGCATGACAAAATGGCTCGGCGAATCGCCTCCGAATTGGACACAGCGGCAAAGGATTTCGCTCCGAGCCCACCGGACGAAAGCATCTGGGACAAGATTTGCGACGCAGTAAAAGCGGTCGGAAAGTTTCTCGACGAACACCGAGAAGGATTGCATCAAATACTCTCCGCCGTCGCGGCTATCGGTGGCCTGATCGCGCTCATCACCCCGCCACCGATCGATGCCATCGGATTCGCGGTGGGGGCGATCGCGTCGGCAGGGCTGCTCGCTCTCGACCTGACCGATCCGAAAGTTCGAGCCGGCCTGATGAACGGTGAATTCGATGCATGGAAGACCGTCGGCTTGGACGCACTGGGACTCGCGCCGGCGGGTGGGTCGGTGGTGGCGGCGGGCAAGGTGGGGTGGGGTGCTCTCCGTGCCGGCGACGCCGCGGCCGAAGCGGTCACGGCGGTGTCCGCGGGGCGGCACGCCGCCGAGTCGGTCGGTATGGGTGAGCGGGTGGGCCGGGCCATGTACGAGGCAGCCACCCACGAGCCCGGTCTGTTGTCGAAGGGAATAGGCTCCGCCACCGATCTTCTGGGCAAAGTTCCCGGCGTTCCGAACAGCGTTACGTCGGCGCTTGGGATGAATCAGGTCGCGGCGACCGTTTTCAAAGCGACGGGGGTGGCCGACGGTACCCACGTTACGGTTTCCACCGCAGAAGCGATCGATCTGTTCGCCCGGTCCAAGAAGGTGGTCTCGTCGTTGGTCGCACCATTCGGTGGGGACGACTGACCGATGGCCGAAACACTGTTCGGTGAGACATCGCTCGACGTCGAAGTCCGGATCCCCCAGGGATTCATACCGCTGCCCCTGCGCGATATCGACGGGACCGTTGCCCGGGCCGAGGAATTGTTCACGGACGCCGGACCGGGACAAATCTCCTCCGCGGCCCCCAGGATGTTGCAGGCGCTTCGGGTCTTCCTGCGAGGACTCGGCGGGCTCGGGGCCGTCTACTGCGGTCTCGGAAAGCACCATGCGGCAGACGGCTCGGATGTCACGTCGACGCTGGTCCTCAGCGCCGTCCGATATGGCGAGCCCAAGAACCCGAGGCTGGCACTTGCCGACTATCTCGTCACTCGGGGACGAGCGGAGGAGTACATGCACAGCGAGGTCGTCGATTTCGCCGGCAAGAACGCTCTGTTGTCGGACCGAATCCTGCGATTACCGGCGCCGGAATGGCACGGACAGGAACAAGAAATCGAGGGCGATGCGAGCGTGTACCAGATCGAGGCAGTTGTGCCCTCCGGGGACGGTACCGCACTCGCCGTTGTGCAGTTGTCGACCTCGTTCACGCAGAAGGGGGAGGAATTCCTGCCCATGATGTTCTCGATCGCACAGTCGTTGGAGATCAGAGATTCGCGCCCAACTCCTCCCCTGTCATCGCTGGATTTGTGAGACTGCGATGACCTTTTCGACGACGACGAAGCCTCCGGCTGCGATCCACTGCCCCGAGACCCGCCGTGCGATGCGGCGGATGGGGTGGCCGCGCTGGCTCCTACTGCTCGTAGGTGTGGCCTGCGCGCCCCTTACTCTGATGCTGGTCGCCCTCGCTGACAGCGCACCCTCCCCACCGGTGCGCGCGGCTTTGAAGGTGGCGATGATGGCGTCGGTGGTGTTGTTCACGGTCGGGATCACCGTCGGTGGCGGGATGGTGTGGATTCACCGGCGCCGCAAGCGGTCGCTGAAGCGCCATGCCTGGACGGTATGGCCGATCAATTACATATCCACGGGGCGATACGAGTGGGTGGAATTGCTCGACCCGCAGCGGCAGCCGGTATCCGCACTGCTCCTCAACACGTGGCGAAAAGACATCGGAAAAATGGTCGGGCACAAGACCGTCGAGGTCTGGTTCGCCGGCGACCCACGAAAGTACGGTGTCGTCTCCCGGCCCGGTGGCGGCGATCTCCGGTACGCATACTATTCACCGTCGCGACAGCCTCCGCGATTCACTTTCCGCGAGGCGCGGGCCGAAGCCGACCGACATACGAGCGGATTCGTGATGGTCGAGCGGAACGGCCGGGTGATGATGGAACAGCCCGAAAGTCGAGCGCCGGAATCGATTCGACACGGCTCCATCTCCGACCCGCGCTATCCCTCGCCTCGAACACTGCGGCGGGTATCGGCGTTCACGCTGGATGTGACCGTTCATCTCGCCTGTGGTCTGACCTTGGGCGTACTCACGAGTCCGAACTTTTCACTTGCGGCGCTATACGCCGGCGATCGAGGACACCTCGGGCTGAATGTCGGGCTCGTCATCCTCGGCTGGTTGATCGCCTCGCTCGTCGACCGTGTGGTGGTGCAAGCGATAGTTCACACCACCGTCGGTAAGGCGCTGTTCGGGTTGGTCGCACTGCGTCCGGACACCGGCACATATCCCTCGTTCGGCCGACTGCTGGCCATCTGGCTGTTCGACGTGTATCTCCCCCTCGCGATCGCCGGAAACGCTATCGGCCCCGACCACCCCGAGCACTACTTCCTGACCGCGGTTCGCCGCCGGGATATGCGTCGATGAATCACCCCGGGAGCGGGTGGTGCACATCTCGGCGACGCGTGCTCTGCGGTGCGGCGAACGTGTGCAATCGGGCCAGCACACGCTCACGATCGAGCTCCACCTCCGTCCTGGCAGGCCATTGGGAACCGAGTTCTCGGCAGTAGCTTTCGACCGCCAAGCGTCGTTGCAGTGCGGCAACGGACAAACCGTCTGCGCGTGGCGGCAACCAGCAGCCGAAGCCGATAAGGGCGCCGCAGGCGATGATCATCAGCGCTGTCGTCATCACGAACATGTTCAGTCCACCTCATCCCGCGCGGACAAGGCTGCTCCCGCGGCGAGCCGAGCCCGGCAGTCCGGAAGGCAGTCGCGGTGGGTGTTCCACAGGCGGCGAGCGCAGTCGCCCTCCAGATGAGTCGGTTCCCAGGAGCAGTCGTTCAACGGAACCTGCTGCACAGCAACCGGTTTCAGTGCGCCCGCTCGCCACAGCCGAGGCGGCGTAATGGTCAGCAGATCGAAACCAGCGGTGACGATTTCGGTCCGGTGGTCGATATGAGTCGCGTCGACCACGATGATCGCTGCGGCGTCCATACTGGCGGCAATGCCTAGGGTGTAGCCGAGTGGATCACGGGTGCCCTGCGGTGGGCGAACAGTGAAAGTCCATCGATAGCCGAGGTAGTCTGCATAGCACTGGACACCGAGTGCATGTGCTGCGGTGTCGATGCCGGACAATTCTGTCCGCACCAACCCGACGGCCTTCGGTCGGGCTGACCTTGGACGACAGGGTGGGCGCGCTGGCGTGTCAGTCGACGATCCGATCATGTCAGTCATCCCGCCTCCATCGCTTTTGCCGTCGACGCGATCGCGGCGTCGTTTTCATCTCTCGTACAAACGCTCTGCCACAACGCAATTGCCGCGCCGAGGGAGCCAGCGATCCCAAAGAGGACCAACAGCGGGCCGTTCACGGAATCACCCACAATCGCTCACAGGGCAGACGTGCACAGTTCTCCTCCGGCGCAGTGAATTCGACTGCCGCGCAACCGCCGTACCGTTGCCAGTGGTCCGCGAACCGCCGCGCCGCCGATTCGCATGCGACGAATGTCAGAGCATGCCGGCTCGATGAGGTGAGATAGACGGACACCGTGACATCGGGTTCGGTCGGAACGGGCGAGCCTGACAGGTTCGCGACACACTCCGGAAAGCTCATCGAGCACCGCCGTCGTTCCTGGTAGCGAAGGCTGAACGATCATCGACAACGCGCGTACCGGACCACGGGCAACGTTCACCCTCCCGAACGTGATGTTCGGCGATCTTTCCGTCGACCAGCGGAACAAGACCGGAGCACAGCCAGGATGGGCACGCCACGCCGACCAAACGCTGCGCATCCGGCGAGAAGCTGCCGATCCCACACTGGGACAGAAGAATCCATGGGGCGTCGAAGCTGGACACTTTGCTACCACCTCCTCATGCGTGGCCGTCGACAGCGTGCCGACCGCCGCCGTTGGCTGATGTCGGTCGATGGCAACCATGGGGATACGACAGGCATGATGAACCTCACCGATAGTGCCGCTGTGTGCGGAATAGGTTGGGACAGAACGGAATCAGAATCGAACGGACGGACTTCTTCAGCTGCGGGCAACCGCGGCGCTTCGCGGTTGCTCGATCGCCTACGCGGAGCCGCGACCCGACTGTTGAACTGCTACAGCACAGCACAACAAGCGGGGCTTTGAAATGCCGTGTTGAATGTTCAAACCAGTTGACTCAATTTCCCACGAACACATTCAGAACTGTGGCACGCTCTGCTCAGGTTCGCGAATGATCTCGCTCAATCGGGGAGGGGAAGTCGCATGTCAGGAAGCCAATCCGCCACGTTGCTCCGCCGCCAACTGGGGAGGTTCCTTCGCGAGCGTCGCCTCGAGGCCGGGCTGACCATCGCACAGGCCGCACACGAGGTTCAGCTCAGCACGGCGGCATTGCAGCGGATGGAGACCGGGCGACCTCAAAAGCTTCGCAAACAGGATGTCCGCGAACTGTGCGAGCTTTACGACGTGGACGTCGATGAGACCGGTAGGGCTATCGGCCTTGCCGCGAAGGCCGCGGACGACCCGGACATCACGGCGCTCGGTGGCATGTTCAGCAACGCCTTCAACATGTATGTCGGAATGGAAGCGGCAGCGCGGAGCCTGATCACATACCAAGCCGTGGTGCCGGGGCTGCTTCAAACCGCCGACTACGCGCGGGCCCTAATCGGCTCCTATCCCGGCTACACACAGGAAGAAGTCGACCGCCGGGTCGCGGTGCGCTTGAAGCGGCAGAAGATCCTGACCAGGAAGGCGAACCCTGTCCGACTGGAGGTCCTGCTGAGTGAATCCGCCCTGCGCCAGGTCGTCGGCACACATCGCGTGATGAGCGGACAGCTACGAGAACTGGCCGAGGCCGGCAAACGGCCGAATGTCACGATCCGTGTCCATCCGTACCACGGCGGATTGCCCTGGGGGATCGTGCCGAGCCAGTTCGTCATCATCGAATTCGGAACGAACACCGATGGACAGGCCGTGGAGCCGCCCGTGGTCTACCTCGACGGGGGTATGAGCAGTGATATCTACCTTGAAAATGAGGACGACGTGCGGAAGTACCATGAACTGGTCGAGGTCATCCGGCAGACCGCGCTGGACGAGACGAGCACGCGAAACCTGCTACGGCAGGTAGCAAGGGAGCACGACGGTGAGTGTTGATTTATCCGGCCCGCAATGGCGCAAGAGCAGCTACAGCGAATCCAATTCTCAATGCGTAGAGGTCGCATGGCTCACCAACGGCGCTGTCGGCGTTCGTGATTCGAAGAATCCGACCGGTCCCGCTCTGGTCTTCGCACCTGACGAATGGGACGCGTTTAACGCAAGTTTGAAGGCAGGACGCTTCCACCGATCGTGACCAGCCACGCCTGATCAGAATTGGAACCCTTCGTACTCTTTCCGGTAAGCGTCGTCTGTTTCGGCGTATGCTTCGGCGGCCTTCCGGATAACATCTTGAGCTGACTTCAATTCGTCGATAGCTTCCTTGATGCGCTGTCGGATGCTTCCCTCCCCGCTGCCCTTTCGAGTGAACTTCTCGGCGAGGTCCAAACCCATCTGGAAGCCACCGAAACCTGTTACTTGCGCGACAGTTTCGACGTGAAGACTCAGATCATTAATCTGATCAATAAGGTCCTGCAGCCCTTTGATCGCAGCTTCGAGCTGGCTTCTGTGGACCTTCAGCCTCAGATTGCCCTGCTCGACTTGAGCCCCAAGCTGCTGCAACGTTGCCAGATCGGACACGGCCCCCTACTTTCCTGTCGGCAGGTCCTTGACGAGTATTCCTGCGATGCGGGTCAATTCGGCGCATGCGTCACCCGTCGAGTCCGCAGCGAGTGAGGGGTTGATTTCGAACTCGATCGGGTTATGGGGTACATCGAAAAGGATCACGCAACCATCGGGGATTGCGGTTCGATCGAGCATGACGGCATCGCGTCCACCGATGTTCACCGAACGTGGGTTGCTGAACAACGTGGTGTTGTTCTTTACCTCATCGAAAGTATGAACGCTGGTGGAAAACACCTGGAGCCGTATCCATCCGCCGCTATCCCACCCGCAAACATCCCAACCAGGGAACTTCTGCGCGTACTTGTCGGTGTCGGTGTGACGTTTGGCGGGATTCAGGCCCGCTGCTGCAATGTCGGCATCCGGAAGGGAACACGGATTCCAACTGGTATTCGACGCAGCTGCGGGCGTCGTCGTGGCAACGCCTTGGGCATGTGTTGTCGTCGCAGTCTGCGGCTTTGCGTCGGAGTCGGACGAACATCCCGCCACCGTCACGCCCACCAGCGCCGCAGCGCTCAGCAGTGCGGCCGACATAGTACGGCTTGCCATAGCACTCCCCTCCACAGTCGATTGCCCTGAGGCTACAGCAGCCTTAGGGCGATAGAGGAGTGCTGAGCCAGGTCAACGGGCGGTTGGCCGCCGCTACCGGTGCCGCCGAGCGGCCGGGGGCTGTGCTTCCACCGGGTCGCTGACACATGACCTTCCGGAA
The DNA here is from genome assembly GCF_000308375.1 of Nocardia aobensis NBRC 100429. Taxonomy (GTDB): domain Bacteria; phylum Actinomycetota; class Actinomycetes; order Mycobacteriales; family Mycobacteriaceae; genus Nocardia; species Nocardia aobensis. Next base: position 55,633 of record NZ_BAFQ01000206.1, read on the forward strand.
TCTCGAAGAGCCCGTCACATCAGGTAGTCGCGCGCTATGCGGGCACCGAGTTCTTCGAGCAGGGGCGCGGCTTCGGCGATGGATCGCTCCGGATCGGGTTCGAGGTCGCTCAGGGGGTAGCAGCGGGCGAAGCCGGCGGCGCGCAGTCGCTCCGGGGTCAGGGTGCAGCGGCCGGCTACGGCGACCACCGGCACGCCCGCGGCGGCGGCCGCGACTCCGGCGGGCGCCTTGCCGCGCAATGTCTGTTCGTCCATCGCCCCTTCGCCGGTCACCACCAAGTCCGCGTCCCGGACCTGTCCGGCGAAATCGATCAACTCGAGAATCACCTCGATCCCGGACCGCGGCCGCGCCCCGAGCATCGACATCGCCGCGAATCCGGTCCCACCCGCCGCGCCCGCCCCGGGACGCTCGGCATACCCCAGCGGCGCGGTACGGGATGCGTCCGGATGGCCGGAGGCCGAGGTGTGTGTGGCGGCGCACCGCTCGACCACGCCGGCCCAACGGCTGAGGCCACGCTCGAGCTCTTCGCACTGCTGCGGCGAGGCGCCCTTCTGCGGCGCGAAAACCGCTGCGGCGCCGTGTGGTCCGAGCAGCGGGTTGTCGACGTCGCTCGCGAGGACGAACGTGGTGTCACGGATCGCGGGATGCAGACCGGAGCAGTCGACGGTATGCGCCTTCGCGAGTGAGACTGCGCCACAGGGTAATTCGTGTCCGTCGGAATCGAGGATGCGCAGTCCCAGCGCTTGCATCATGCCGGCGCCGCCGTCGGTCGAGGCGCTACCGCCCAGCCCCAGAACGATCTCGCGGAAACCGTGGTCCAGTGCGTGCCGAATCAGCCGGCCGAGTCCGTAGGTAGTCGCATCCATGGGCGCCGACCGGCCTCGAGGCAACCGCACGAGTCCGACCACCTCCGCCAGTTCGATCAACGCCGTCTTCGCCTGGATCGCATAGCACGCTGTGGTCGTCGTACCGATGGGCCCGACCGCATCGACCCACACCCGCTCCCAGCCCGCGGCCACGAACGCGTCCACGGTTCCGTCACCACCGTCGGCCACCGGAACCTGCCGGATTTCGGCGTCGGGCGCCTCGCGCGCGATTCCGGCCGCGATCGCCGCCGCCACCGCGGGCGCCGCCAGCGATCCTTTGAACTTGTCCGGTGCTACCACCACTCGCCAGGGCCTCCCACGCACCATCGCAACCCCAATCCGTCGGCAAGCAGGCGAACACGCTCACGGTACTGCGCATGCCCCGAAGATGCCGTGCACCAGATCCACCGCAGCCGCCCGGCGCCCCCGACATCCCGCCGCGACCGTCACGGTCCGGCCGGACTCACGGCATCGGCGCCTGATCCACCTGATCGATCCCGACCTCGCCGGTACGCAGATATCGCACCACGGCGTCGTCGAGCGGAGCATTACCGCGGCCGAAGGTCCCGTGGTCGCCACCGTCGACGGTGATCAGATGGCCGTGCAGCGCCGCCGCCATCGCGGGACCGCCCGGATAGGCGGTCACCGCGTCGTTGCGACTCTGCAGTACCAGCGGGGCCGTGGTCAGGCCGTGATCGGCGATCGGCACCGGTGTGGTCACGGGATCCCAATCGGCGCAGGCCAATCCGCTGCGCACCAGATCGGCGCGGGCGTCGAGGGCATTGCCGCCGGAGGCGACGATGGCGGCCGCCGAACCGATGGCGTCCATCCGGGCCGGCACCGCGTTCTCGTTGCAGGTGATCGCGGCGAACACCGCTCGACCGGTCGGGTCGGTGGTCGCCGCGCCCGCGATGGCGCGCATCCGGCGCAGGTCACCGGGCTGCGTATTCGCCTCGGCCATCGCCTGCGCCAGGCTCGGCCAGAAACCGCGGGTGTAGGCGGCCACCGTCGTCGCCGATACCAACGGCACCTGGGCCGACATACCGCCGGAGGCCAACGCGCGCACCAGATTCTGCGCCTTGCCCATCTCCTCGGCACCGGCGTTCACGCCCTCGCGCGCCAGTGCCGGCAGCGGTGCGGGCAGCTCGCGCGGCAGGTCGGCCGCCGATACCGGGGGCGGAGTCAGGTTGGCGTACCAGCCGCCGCCCTGTGCCGACACCAGCCGCACCCAGGTCTCGTACACCCGCAGCGCGGAATCGCCGAGGTGGTAGACGTTGTCGTGCAGGGCGATCCAGCCGAACAGATCGTCGAGCCGCTGTTTCCCCGCGAGCTGCTGTTGTGCGAACTGTTCGGTCCACACCCACTGCGGGTCGACGTTGGAGTCCAGCACCATCCGGTCGACACGCTCGGGGAACAGCGAGGCGTAGACCGCGCCCAGATAGGTCCCGTAGGAGATGCCGAGGAAGTCGATGCGGTCCACTCCCAGCGCCGCGCGCACCGCATCCATATCGCGGGCCGTGGCCTCAGTGGTGATGGTCCGCAGATAGCCGGGCTGGGCGGTGTCACATGCCTTCCGGAGCGGTTCGCGCTCATGGTCGGCGTCCTGTGCGATCTCGGCCCCGCAGGTCAGCGGCGTCGACCAGCGCAGGCCGCGCGGCTGCACGGCCACCAGGTCGTAGTGCTCGACCAGATCCTTCGGCAGCTGGGACAGCCGGGCGTCCCAGTAGCCGAGAGCGTCCGCACCGGGCCCGCCCGGATTGGCGAAGAGAGTCCCGTATCGCTGCCCGCTCGCGCGAATCCGGCTGACGGTGACATCGATTCGCGCGCCGTCCGGGGCGGCGTAGTCCATCGGCACCGAGATCGACGCGCAGCGGGCCGGGGTCCCCTCGCCGACGGAGCCGGCCGGGCACGTCCCGAAACCCGGTTCGGCGTGCGCGGTCACCGGCGCCAGCGCGGCGAGAACCACCGTCAGCACCGCAACGGACGCCGATCGCGCCGCCACCGGTAGTCCCCGTCGTCCCATCCGCGCCGTCTCCCCGTCCGGCCGGTCGACGGCCGTCGTCGCATCGAGCATCCGACCACTCGAGCCTCTGCATTGTCGCCACCCGTGCCGGGTGCGACAACTCGAACCACTCCCGACACGGGCAAGGATGTCGGCGGAGCCGCCCGCCCGCGGTGATCGGCACGTTCTAGGCTCAGCGGATGACGCAGGGTGCGCAGCAGAACACCGAGATTCGAGACAACCCACAGTTCGACCGATTCGAACTATGGGCCGACGGACAGCATGCCGGGGTGGCCGCCTATCAGGACACCGCCTCCGAGCGCGCCTTCGTGCACACCGAGATCTACCCGCAGTACGAGGGCCAGGGCTACGGCCGCCTGCTGGTGCAGGGTGCGCTCGACCGGACCGTGGAACAGGGCTTCGGCATTCTGCCGCTGTGCCCGATGGTCCATCACTTCGTCGAATCCCGGCCGCGATATCTGGCGATGGTGCCGCAATGGGCGCGCGAACGATTCGGCCTGCCGCAGTAGCCGGCGGACTCGTCGAGCCGGCCGCTCCGGAATCCAACCGCGAATCACGCGCCACTAAACACAGCGCGCGCCCCGCGACGGTGCGATGATGGCTACCGTGGCACGCGCAGAGGAACACGGCGACCGCCCGAGACGCGAATCCCGGTACGAGGAGCAGGCGGTGCGGCCCGGCACCTTGCTGGTCTCGGCAACGGAGCTGGTCGAGCCCACTTTCCGGCGCACCGTGATCTACATCGTCGAACACAACGATGCGGGCAGTCTCGGTGTCGTCCTGAACCGCCCGAGCGAAACCGCGGTGCAGGATGTGCTGCCACGCTGGGCCGATCTCGCGGCCGGACCCCGCACCCTGTATGTGGGCGGGCCGGTGAAGCGCGATTCGGCACTGTGTCTGACCACGGTCCGCGTCGGTGCCTCGATCGAGGGCATCCGCGGGCTGCGCCGCGTGGACGGTCGCGTGGCGCTGCTCGATCTGGACTCCGACCCCGACTCGATCGCACCGTTGGTCGAGGGCATCCGCATCTTCGCCGGCTACGCCGGGTGGACCTTCGGCCAGCTGGAGGGCGAACTGGAACGCGGGGACTGGATCGTGTTGTCGGCGTTGCCGTCGGATCCGCTGGCGCGACGCACCGATCTGTGGGCGCACGTGTTGCGCCGGCAGCCGCTGCCGCTGTCGCTGCTGGCGACACACCCCATCGAACTAGAACGCAATTGATTACGTATCCACGGAGTGTGGTCCCCCAACGCTCGCCTCGACCGAGGCGGCGGATACGCCCGGTCGGCGCCGATGTCTGACTCCGCGATCCCCCCCGTCGACGCGGCGCCCTCCCGGGCGCAGTTGTTGCGGGTGCTCTACGACGAGCATGCACCGACGCTGTGGCGATTCACCTACAGCCTGGTCGGCGATGCCGGGCGCGCCGAGGATATCGTGCAGGAGACGCTGCTGCGGGCATGGCAACGGCCGCAGGTCCTCGACCAGTCGACGGCCTCGGCGCGGGCGTGGCTGTTCACCGTGGCCCGGCATCTCGCGGTCGACGAATTCCGCAGTGCGCGGCATCGACGCGAGTACGGCACCGACACACCGCCCGAACAGACGGCTCCGGATGAGGCGGAACGCGCAGTGGACAGTTGGGTGATCACCGACGCGCTGGCTCGGCTGAGCTCCGATCACCGGGAGGTGATCGTGCGGGCCTACTATCGCGGATTGTCGACACAGCAGATAGCGAACGAACTGGCGATACCCGAGGGCACCGTCAAATCCCGGATGCACTACGGGATGCGAGCGTTGCGTTCGGCCCTACAGGAGATGGGGGTGACGAAATGACGGCCGACACCGCGTCACACGACGACTACGCGACCTGGGATGCGCCGTATCTGCTCGGCGCCCTCGACCGCGACCAGCGGCTCGAATACGAGGCGCATCTGGCCGACTGCGACGAATGCCGGCTCGCCGTCGCGGATCTGTCGGGCCTGCCGGGACTGCTCAGCCACGTACCCGATGACGTCGCCCTCTCGCTGCTCGACGACGAGTCCGCCCACCATGCCGGCAATTTCGGCGACGCCGGCTTCGACGCCCTGCTGAACCGGGTGCGCGCGAGCGAGGCGACCACCGACGGCGCCGGGATGCTGCCCTTCGAAGCGCATCCCGCTACCGGCCCGGCCGCCGAATCCGGCGCAGCCGAGCGGGACAGGGCCGCGGGCACGCCGACGGTCCGCGAGACGCCCTCGGAAACCGGCCGCACCGAGCCGGGGGAAGCCCCCGCCTCCCTGGCCGACGCGCGCGAGCGCAAGCGCAGCCGCAGCGGTCCATGGCTCGCCCTGGCCGGTGCGGTGGCTGCCGCCGCGGCCGCGGTCGCCATCACCATCCCGATAACCGTCGCCCATACCCAGCACAACAATCCGCCCACCGCCGAGCAGGTGGTGACGGAGCGGCAGATGGATCAGGTGATCCCGTCTCCGATCACCGCGAATTTCACTCTGACGCAACTGCGTTCCGGTACCCGGGTGAACATGTCGTGCAACTACGCGCCCTCGGATACGGATTACACCTGGGACGGCGCCCTGTGGGTGGTGCATACCGACGGCACGCAGTCGATGGTGGCCCAGTGGACGGCACATCCCGGCCAGACGGTGACCGCGGACGGCATCACATCGGCCCCACCGGATCAGATCCGATCGGTCGAAATCCGTTCGACCACAACGAATCAGGTGTTCCTGCGCGGAACGGTGTGAGCGACGGCCCTCAGCCGGTCCGCCGGGAATCGAGATCGCCCTCCACCGCGGTTTCGGCGGCGATATCGGATTTCCACCGCCGCGCGGCCCGCCGCAATGCCCGCGCGTCCGAATAGCCGAGCCGATACGCCAGTGCGGATTGGGTCGTCGTCTCGGCGACGGTGCCGGCGACGGACCGCCGCGCCAGATCGAGTTCCCGCCGCCACGTCGTACCGGATTCCGCCAGCCGGCGCTGCAGTGTTCGCGGACTCACGGCGAGCCGGCGTGCCACGGCCTCGAGTGTCGCGTCCCGTTCGCGCAACGCCTGGGTCAGTGTGCGCTGCACTCGATCCGGCCAGGTCGGGTCGCGCAGCAGCGGTGTCGCCATCATCGTGGCGTAGCGCTGGACGATCTGCGCCAGCGCGGGATCCGCGGTCGGCAGCGGTGAATTCAGATCGGCCGTGCGCAGGGTGAGGGTGTCGGCCGGCGCGTCGAAGTCGATGCGGTCGGTCCCGAAGGCTTCGGCGAAGGTGCGGTGCGATCGGGGCGGCTTCTGTCGCAGGGTGATTCGCGACGGTGACACCGATCGGCCGCTTCCGTGCCGGATGCGCGCCACGGTGCTGGCGAAAGAGGCCTGCACCGTGAGCTCGGCACCGCGGCCGTCGCCTTCCACCAGTTCCAGCGCGAGGGTTTGTTCGCCCCGCAGTTCGTCGGTGCGCACCGTGTAGCGGTGGTTGGTCGCCATCGCGGTGCCGGCTCGGCGGACGGTGGCCAGGCCCGCGCCGACGGTCGCGGCGGTGCTGAACAGATAATCGAAAATGCCGTGCTTACCGAGGTAGTAGGTCGTACTGATGCGCAATCCGCTGTCCGAGGCGGGCTGCCGGAACTCGGCGCGTTCCCACAGGCGCAAATAGGCGCCGCTGGTGACCATGCCGTATTCGCTCGTCAAAACGCTTTCGGGAACTCCGGATTCGCGCAACAGCGCGTGAATATCGAGGCCGTCCGCCGCGGTTTTCAGTACACAACGGACAATTACCGCATTATAGGCAGGTACGGACTCGTCCACCCGACCATGATAAGTGGCCGTCGGCGTGTCGCCGGCGCGAAGCTGACGTCTTCGGTCCGGTGACCGGCACGTTCGGACCTACCGTCACACGCCGTCTCCGATGAGGCTGAGGCGGTGTCACGAGGAGTGGACGAGCAGCCCACGCGGCTGGTCGTCGGGATCAGTGGAGCCACCGGAATCGCCTACGGCGTACGGGCGCTCGAATTCGCTCGCAAGGCCGGGGTGCAGACCCATCTGGTGGTCACCCCGGCCGGTCAGCAGACGCGGCAATACGAAACGGAATTGAGCGCCAGGGATCTCGCGGCGATGGCGGATGTCGTGTACCGGCCGTCCGATATCGGCGCCGCGATCGCTTCCGGATCGTTTCGAACCGCGGGAATGCTGGTGGCACCGTGTTCGATTCGCACCCTGTCGGCCATCGCCTACAGCAACGGCGACAATCTGCTGACCCGCGCCGCCGATGTCACCTTGAAGGAGCGCCGCCGGCTGGTCCTGCTGGTGCGCGAAACACCGCTGACGCTCGGCCATCTGCGGGCGATGACGGCGGTGACCGAAATGGGCGGGATCGTGATGCCACCGGCGCCCGCCTTCTATCTGCGTCCCAGCAGTATCGATGAACTCGTCGACCATACCGTCGCCCGAGCGCTGGATCTGCTGGGCATCGACGTACCGGATATGCCCCGCTGGGGCGAATGACAGTATGAGGAAACGATTGTGAATCAATCGAATACGCCGCTCAAACATCTCGAGAGCCTCCGCGAGTTCATCGCCGAACTGGAACGGATCGGGGAAATTCAGCGCATCGACACCGAGGTCGACTGGGATCTGGAAATCGGCGCGATCATCCGGCGCTCCTATGATCTCCGCGCTCCCGCACCACTTTTCACCGATATCACCGGCTACCGCGACACCGGCTTTCGCGTACTCGGCGCCCCGGGTGCGCTGTCGGGGCCGCGGCATCCGCTCGCCCGCATCGCGCTCGCGCTCGGTCTGCCGGCCGATGCCTCGGGTCAGCAGATCGTCGATGTGCTGGCGAGCGCGCGGAGCAAGCCGGGGATCGAACCGGTCGTGGTCGAGCGCGCCCAGGCCCCGTGCAAGGAGAATGTGATGCTGGGCGACGATATCGATCTGTTCGCCTTTCCCACACCGAAATTGCACGGTAACGACGGTGGCCGCTACATCCAGACCTACGGCATGAATATCGTGCGCACCCCGGACGGGTCCTGGACGAACTGGTCGATCAATCGCATGATGATCGCCGACCGCGACACCCTGGCCTGCCTGATTCCGGCGCCGCAGCATCTGGGCGTCATCCGGTCGAAATGGACCGAGATCGGCGCCCCGATGCCGATCGCGCTCGCCATCGGCGTCGAACCGGCGCTGCCGTGGGTCGGCGGCATGCCGCTGCCCGAGTGCGCCGACGAAAGTCATTATCTGGGAGCGCTGTTCGGCGAGGGGATCAAGGTCGTCCCCGCGGAAACGGTCGATCTGATGGTTCCCGCCACCGCGGAAATCGTGATCGAGGGCCATATTTCGCTGGACGAGACGGTGATGGAAGGTCCGTTCAACGAGTTTCCCGGGTACAACGCCACCGAGGCGACGCCGAAGCAGGTGTTCCACGTCTCCGCGATCACCTACCGGGACGACGCCATTCAGCCGACCGTGGCGGCAGGACCGCCGGTCGAGGAGGATCACACGATAATCGGCGCCACGAGCGCGGCGGAAATCCTATATCTGTTGCGGGAGAACGGATTACCGGTCTCCTCGGCCTGGTACAACTTCGAGGCCGCCGTGCACTGGCTGACGCTGGCGATACGCCAGGACTGGCACGAGACCACCGGACTGGCATCACACGAATTGATCGATCGGATCGCGGCGGTGATCTTCACCGGAAAGACCTCGGTCAACGCACCGAAGATCCTGGTGGTCGAGGACGATGTCGACATCACTGCCCTCGACGAGGTGGTCTGGGCCTTCGCCACCCGCTCGCATCCCGATGTCGATCGCGGCGAATTCCATTATCCGCCCGCGGTATCCGATCAACTGGCGGTCTATCTGTCCGAGGAAGAGGCACACAGCTTCAAGGCCGGCAAGGTCGTCTACAACTGCCGGCTCGCCGATCTCTATCCCGGCGGCAGGCGCCCGGTCAAAGGCAGCTTCGAGAACGGCTGGCCCGCCGAGATCCAGCAGCGGGTGCTGTCGAACTGGCACAAGTACGGCTACCGCTGATTGCGCCGGGTCTCGGGGCGGCCCGTGCGGGCCGGCGTATGTTCCGGCCCGCTTCTCGGTCTCACAGCAGGGCGAGGGTGGTGCACAGGGCGGCGACGGCGAGGGCCTGCAGGCCGACCCGGTAGCCCAGGATGCTCTCCCACTTGTCCTGCAGCGCACGGGCGTCGGCGGGGATGACGCCGGTCATCGCCGCCTGGGTCTGCGCGGTGTTGATCGGCTTGGCGATCCGCGCGTAGAGGCCGAGCCAGGACAGCAGCGCCAGCAACGCGATCCCGGCCGCCACCGCGGCGCCGGTGGCTCCCGCGACGGCCGCGACGATGACGGCGAGGACGGTGCTGATCACACCGCCGGCACCGGCGAACGGCATCCGCCGGTCGCCGTAGTAGTGCCCCCATCCGGCCGAGACGGTCATCGTCGCGTCGTCGAGTTTGGCGTAGACGGGCCGGAAGATGAGGGCGGCGGCGACATCGGTGCCGTAGACGATGGCGTTGGTCAGAACGGCCAGCACGGCGAGCACCTGGGCGGATGTGGTCAGCATGGGAAGACTCCTAGTCATCATCTAGCGTTGCTAGCTTATGCAGCAACAGTAGATGGAGATAACTAGCTTGTCTAGCGCTGCTAGAAAATTTACCGCCCCACCCCTACCGGGTAGTCGGCGCACCGATCCCCGGCGACCCGCGCGGACGGCGGATGGAGGCGTGGCACCGGCTCGGCGCGGTCGTCGAGGGCGTGCAGTACCGCGGCATCGGCACGCGGATCACCGACCGCGATCCGCGCACTGCCGTCGGGATATCCCTTGGCCGCGATCCCCGCGTCCGCCAGCGTCGCGTGCACCGCGGGCCCCGGCAGGTAGAGAAAGTTGCCGCGGCTGCACGGCACGGCGAAACCCCTGTGCCGCAGCGCAGTTCGCAGCGACTCGCGTTCGGCGGTGATACCGGCGATGCGTGCGGCGAGCTCGGCCGACGCGGCATAGCAGGCGCGCACGGCCGCCACGGCGTAGTCGGGCATTCCGAACGGAAGTTGCAGCCGTCGCACCCGCGCGATCAGCTCCGGCGCACCGAAGGCATACCCGATGCGCAGTCCGGCGAGTCCGTACGCCTTCGAAAAGGTGCGCAACACCAGGAGATTGGGATAGTGGGCGATGAGTTCGTGGGGATCGACGGTCTCGGCATCGGCCAGAAATTCCACATAGGCCTCGTCCAGGATGACCGGAACATGTCGCGGCACGCCGAACAGGAAGGCCTTCAACTCCGCGGCGGGCACCACGGTTCCGGTCGGGTTGTGCGGGCGGCAGATCGCGACCAGTGCCGTGCGCTCGTTCACCGCCCGGGCCATCACCGACAGGCGTTGCCGTCCGTGCGAATCCAGCGGTATCCCAACGGTTTCCAAGCCCGCCATGGCGGCCATGATCGGATAACCGTCGAAGGTCGGGGTCGCGAACACCATGCGCCGCCCCGGCCCCGACACCGCCTGCATGATCTGCAGCACCACACCGGTCGCCCCCGCACCGACGACCACCTGATCGGGATCGACGCCGAGGTGCGCGGCGATCACGGCCGGAAGCCGCCGCGGCAGAAATTCCGGATACCGATTGGCGCCGCGCATCGCCTCGTTCACCACCGCGAGCACCGAAGGCAGTGGCGGAAAGGGGTTTTCGCTGAGCGCCAGATCGAACCGCGCCGGCGGCATCGGCTGCGTCACGACGGGTTCCCCGGCGGAGGAATTCATCACGCCGCACCCCAGCGCACCGCGGCCGCGGCCGCGAAATCCCCGGCATGGGCGAAGGCCGCCAGCAGCACCACCGAACCGTTGCGCAACCGGCCGGCCCGGTTCTCGATATCGAGGGTCACGGGAATGCCCGCGGCGAACAGATTTCCGCACCGATCGAAGGAATCGGGATGGCGTTCGGCGGGCAGTTCCAGCGCATCGTGCCAGTTCCGCAGGAACAGCCGATTCGGCTGGTTGGTGACGAAGGTGTCGATATCGCGGCCCTTGACCCCGATGCGGTCGCATACCGCGAGGGCGAGTTCGGGGACCAGCCGGTTGCCGCGCGCGAAGACCTTCGTCACCTTCGATTCGGTGAAACTCACGCAGCCCTGGCCCTCACCGGGTTCCCAGTATTTGCGTTCGGAGCCGGTGGAGAAATCCATATCCCCGGCGAATTCCGGAAAGGTGCGGCATTCCACGTCGAGGATCGGCGCACTATTGTCCTTGACCAGCAATCCCACTCCGCAGCCGTCACCCGGCACCGGCGCCTGCGCGAGTTTGCGAATCTCGGTCTGCGTGAAGACCGGTCCGGCGGTGTTCTGCGTCGTCGCGATCAACGCGGTGCGGGCGTCGGTCGTCCGCAGAATCATCCGGGCCAGCATCATCATGTGGATGAATGCCGCACAACCTGCGTTGTGCACATCGAAGACCCATTTCGGGTTCATCCCCAGCCGCCGCGCCACCTCCGGACCGGCGCCCATGACGGGATTGTCGGGCAGCTGGGTGTGGGTGAGCAGCACGTCGATATCGGCGAGCGTGCCGGCGCCGTGCCGGTCGATCAACGGCGCGACCGCGCGTTCGACCATATCCACGGCGGTTTCGTCGCGGCCCTTGTGATGGCGGCCGTGCGGCGCGCGGAACATGACGTTCTTCGCCATTCGTTCCGAACGCGAGAATTGCGTGAAGTATTCGGTACCTACCGGTTCACCCGGCAGATAGGAGGCCACATCGACCAGACTGACCGGTGCCAGCCGCAGGGCGGGATCGGTGAAATCCATTTCGGCGTACCTATCCTTCTCACTTCATCCACTCGGGGGTGATCGGAAGCCCGTGCGCGGCACGGTATTCGGCGATCGCTTTCAGGTTGTCCAGCTCCAGCCGGTGTCCGGCGGAGAACATCTCCCAGAAATCGCCGACCCAGACCTTGCGGCCCTGCGGGGCCTTGTCGGGATAGGGATTCGCGTCGTAGAAGGGGTGGCGGCAATTGGTCCACAGCACCACCGAACCGGGCTTGTTCAACACCACCTGGGCGTCGACGACGCGCATCAGGTAGATCATCCACAGGTGGTCACCCTGGTCCCACGCACAGTGGTAGTCCACGGTCATAGCATCCGGGTTGGCCTCGGTGCGAGTGAAGATCCGGGTGTCCTTGCCCAGCCGGTCGTAGGATTCCCACAGTCCCGGGGTGACGGTTTCGACGAAGCCACGCAGGCTGTAGGTCCATTCCTCCAAACTCTGCGTGTGCGAGAGGTATTCGTACAATTCACGCGGCGGCGCGGCGATGTAGTCCTGCACCGGGCAGAACTGCCCGAAGACCTGGTCGTGGGGATAGACCGAGCGCAGCATATCCATGATGATCGGAGTGGTCGTCTCGCGATCGGAATTCTCGATGCGCAACAATCCGGGCATGACCCGATGCGGATGGTCGGGGATATCGCTGAGCGCGGGTGCGGTGCTGATGGTCACGGATTCCTCCTCGATGCGGACAGGAAGGGGATGAACGGCGGTATCTCGTCCGGATCGCAGTCGATCGAAACGAACGAGGGCCCAGGCGTTTCCAGGCAGTACGACAGCACTGTCGCGAGTTCGGCCGGCGTCGCCGGCGAGAAGGCGGGCAGATCCGGGAACATGGCCGCCATACCGGCTCCCAGATGCGCTTTGCGGAATCTGTTGAAGCTGTATCGATCTCCGTAGAACAGTTGCTCACGGGTTACGCACATGCCATGCGCGGAGTTGTCGAGGACGACGAAGGTCACCGGCAGCCCATAGTGGATCGCGGTGTGAATTTCCATGCCGTGCATGTAGAAAGCGCCGTCCCCGGCCACGACCACGGTGCGGCGCTCGGTACCGTCGGCCCGGTGCCGGCGGGCGAAACAGGACCCGATGGCGGCGCCGAAGGCGTACCCCATGCCGCCCATGCCGAGGGCGACGACGAAGCGGCCGTCGCGCGGTGGGCGCAGGTGATGGACCACCGAAGCGCCGGTATTGCCCGCGTCGGCGAAGACGTCGGTATCGGAATGCATTGCGCCGTTGAGTGTTTCGACGATGTCGCGATACCGCAGCCCCGGCCCGTCCGCCGGCGGCACCGCCAGTGGATCGGGCGCCCGGCGCGGTCGCCGCGGTTCCGCCCGGGGCACCCGGCCCGCGCCGGTCGTCAACTCCGAGGTCAGTTCGCGGAGGGTGGCGGCCAGATCGGTACTGGTCGCGTGGACCGTGGGGAGGTAGGGCGGCTCGCCGCCGACCGACGCCGTCGACGCGCCGAGTACCGATTCGAGACCGGCTCGCGCGGTGACCGGCATCCGGGTGCCGACCAGCAGGCACAGCGCACTGCCGCGCAGGGCGTCGGCCAGTTCCGTATGGCCCATACTTCCGGCGACCCCGAGGAAGCCGTGTTCGGTGCAGTCGTACACATCCTTGGCGTCCGGTGCGACGCCGACTCCGGCGTCGAGAACCGCCGCCAGATCGCGCAGTTCGTCGCGGGCATCGTCGCGGGCGACCTGCGCGCCCGCGATGATCACGACCTTGCCGACCGCCCGGGCCGCGCGCAGCCCCTCCAGGAGCCGTTCGATACCGGCATCGTCTCGCCCGTGCATCGGTCGCGGCGCGACGAACGGATCGGCGTCGAGTTCGGCCTGCTGCACGTCTTTCGGCAGGAGCAGGACCGCCGGACCGCCCGCCCGTGCCGCCGCGACGGCGCGGGACAGATGCGCCGGTAACGAGGCGGGTGCTTCCACTCGCGCGCAATACAGGGAGATCGTGTCGAAAAGCTCTGCGGCGTCGAAGGTTCCGGCTCGTCCGCTGGAATCCTGAAACGCGCCTTTCCCTTCCAGATCGGTCGGCGCCTGGCCCACCAGCGCGAGCACCGGAATCCGCGAGGCGTGCGATTCCGCCAGTCCGGCAACCAGATTCATCGCGCCGCCTCCGGAGGTCGCGCAGACCACGCCGAAACCCGCGGTGGAGCGGGCATATCCGTCGGCCATGGTGGCGGCGGCGAATTCGTGTTTGGCCACCACCGCGGTGATCCGGTCCGCGGCGTCGTAGGCCGCGTCGTAGAGATCTTCGATATTGGCGCCGTCTACCCCGAAGATATGTCGCACGCCCATGTTCGATACGGCCTGCACCAGATAGTCGACCACTCGTGTCGGCATCGCCGCTCCTTCCCGTGGGGCGGTCCGAAGCCGGCCGCACTGCCGGACCGAACGCACTCAGCGGGGATACGAAGCACGCCCCCGGTCGGTTCACCGCCGCCGCATGCCATCTCGGAAAGACGGTCTTGTGTGTGCGTATACATCTACGTATAGTTGGGTCATGCCGAACAAGACCGTGTACGTCTCCGATGACGATCTCCCCCTGTTCCAGCGCGCACAGGAGCTGGTCGGCGGCAATCTGTCGGGTGCGATCGTGACGGCACTGCGCCGGTACATCGAACTGGAGGAGGGACGCCTGCAGGGATACGACGAAATCGTCCTGCGGGTCGGCCACAACGGCGCCCGGCAGGTGCGGTTCTCGGGCGCACTACTCACCGAGTCGAGTGATATGAGCGACGCGCGTTTCGAGCGGATCCGCGTATTCCGCACGCGCAAGGGCAAATACGTGCTGCACCGGCAGCGCTCCGAATGGAGCGAGTACCCCACCGATACGAACTGGCTGAAGGATCTGACCAATTGGCGGCGGATGCTCGGCGTCACCGATCCGGACTGGGGTGAATTCACCCTGGACATCTACGAGTCGCCGGCCGACCTGAAAGGCAGGGTTCCCGACAAGCTGTACGACCGCATCAGCGATCTGACCGAGCATCCGCAGATCGAGGATCTCGACATCTGATCGACCGCTTCGGGCCGACATGAATTCGGCTGCAAGACAATTCGATATCGACCCCCCTTGTCCGCCGGAAACCCGCGGACACGGCTCGGTCGACGCATGCATTCATCGCTATCTTTATATGAAAGGACGACCATGAGTTCACCGGCCATCTCGGTCACCGGCCTGCGCAAATCGTTCGCCGACCACGTGGTGCTCGACGGTATCGACCTCACCGTGCCCGAGGGCAGGATCTTCGCGCTGCTCGGTCCCAACGGCGCGGGCAAGACCACCACCGTCCACATCCTCGCCACCCTGACCCGGCCCGACGACGGCAGTCTGCGCGTCGGTGGCCACGATCCGGTCGCCGAACCCGATGCCGTCCGCACCGCCATCGGTGTGACCGGCCAGTTCTCGGCGGTCGACGAACTGCTCACCGGACGCGAGAACCTGCTGCTGATGGCGGATCTGCACCATCTGCCCCGCGGCGAGGGCCGGCGCGTCGCCGAGGACCTGCTGACCCGCTTCGACCTGCGCGACGCCGCCGACAAGGTCGCCGGAAGCTACTCCGGCGGTATGACGCGCCGGCTCGACCTGGCGATGACGCTGGTCGGCGAGCCGCGCATCATCTTCCTCGACGAACCCACGGTGGGCCTGGACCCACGCAGCCGGCGCGGAATGTGGGACATCATCCGCGAACTGGTCGCCGACGGCGTCACCATCTTCCTCACCACCCAGTACCTGGAGGAGGCCGACCAACTCGCGCACCGGATCGCGGTACTCGACCACGGCCGGATCGTCGCCGAGGGCACACCCGAACAACTGAAACGCCTGGTGCCGGGCGGACATATCCGCCTGACCTTCGGCGACGACGAACAACTGCGCAGCGCCGCCGGACTACTCGGCGGCACGACCACGGACTCGACGCTGGCGGTGCCCAGCGACGGCGGCGTCGCATCGCTGCGCGACGTGCTGGACCGGCTCGGCCGCGCCCATCTCGAGCCCGAGAGCCTCTCGGTGCACACACCCGATCTCGACGACGTCTTCCTCACCCTCACCGGCCACACCGCACCCGAGAAGGAAACCGCACGATGACCACGCACACCCTCGCCGACTCCCGCACCATGTTGCGCCGGAACCTGGTGCACGCCAAGCGATATCCCGGCATGACGATCAGCATGTTCGTCATGCCGCTGGTGATGCTGCTGATGTTCGATTACATCTTCGGCGGCGCGCTGGAGAAGGCCACCGGCGGCAGCTACATCGACTATCTGGTCCCCGGCATGATGCTCATCATCCCGGCCTATCTGGTGGTCGGCGTCGCGGTGGCGATCGCCTCGGATATGACCAAGGGCATCGTGAACCGGTTCCGGACCATGCCCATGGCACATTCCTCGATCCTCACCGGACAGGTCGCCGGAACCGTGATCCAGGGCGTGCTCGGCGTCGGGCTGATGGTCGCGGTCGCCGTGCTGATCGGCTTCCGGCCCGATGCCACGATCGTGGAGTGGCTGGCCGCCTTCGGCCTCATCATCCTGGTGATCTTCGGATTGGCCTGGCTCGGAGTGGGTTTCGGGCTGGCCGCCAAGACGCCGGAGGGCGCGAGCAACACCCCCACTCCGCTGATCTTCCTTCCCTTCCTCGGCAGCGGCCTGGCCCCCACCGACACGATGCCCGCCGGTGTCCGCCAGTTCGCGCAGTACCAGCCCTTCACACCCCTGACCGAAACCCTGCGCGGACTGCTCATGGGTACGGCCATCGGAGGTAACGGCGTCGCGGCGGTGGCCTGGTGCCTCGGTTTCGCGGCGGTCGGCTACCTGTGGTCGCGCTCGTTGTTCCGCCGTAAGACCAACTGAGCTACCACTCAGTGATTAACGGACATACCGGTCGAAACCGCATCGTCCGCGCGTGAGAACGTAAGACAGAGGCCGAACGGCCCGGGCCGGCACCATCCGGCCCGGGCCGGTGGCGCAGTCGACGACGACCGGAAGGAGTGCGTCCATGGCCGCCCTGGACGAGAAGCTGCAGGACATCTATGCCGAGGTACTGCAGCGCAACCCCGGCGAATCGGAGTTCCACCAGGCTGTTCGGGAAGTGCTGGACAGCCTCGGGCCGGTCGTCGCCAAACATCCCCAGTACGTCGACGCCGCGGTGATCCGGCGGTTGTGCGAACCGGAGCGGCAGATCATCTTCCGTGTCCCATGGGTCGACGACAGCGGGACGGTGCAGATCAATCGCGGTTTCCGGGTGGAGTTCAATTCGGCGCTCGGGCCCTACAAGGGCGGCCTGCGATTCCATCCGTCGGTCTATCTGGGCATCGTGAAATTCCTCGGCTTCGAGCAGATCTTCAAGAACTCGCTCACCGGAATGCCGATCGGCGGCGGCAAGGGCGGCTCGGATTTCGACCCCAAGGGGCGCTCGGATGCGGAGGTGATGCGCTTCTGCCAATCCTTCATGACCGAGCTGTACCGGCACATCGGCGAACACACCGATGTGCCGGCCGGTGACATCGGCGTCGGCGGGCGCGAGATCGGCTACCTGTTCGGCCAGTACAAACGCATCACCAACCGCTACGAATCCGGCGTGCTCACCGGTAAGGGGCTGAGCTGGGGCGGCTCGCAGGTCCGCCCCGAGGCGACCGGATACGGCACCGTCTTCTTCACCGAGCAGATTCTCGACCGGCGCGGCGACAGTTTCGAGGGCAAACGCGTGGTGATCTCCGGCTCCGGCAATGTCGCGATCTACGCCGTGGAGAAGGTGCACCAGCTGGGCGGCACCGTCGTCGCCTGTTCCGACTCCTCCGGTTACATCGTCGACGACAAGGGGATCGACCTCGAACTGCTCAAGGAGATCAAGCACGACCGCCGCGGCCGCATCCACGAATACCCCGATATCGCCCGCGGCTCGGCATATTTCGTGGACTCGGGCTCGATCTGGGCGGTGCCGTGCGATATCGCGCTGCCGTGTGCGACGCAGAACGAACTCAACGGCAGCGACGCCCGCCTGCTGATCGAGAACGGCTGCGCCATCGTCGCCGAGGGCGCCAACATGCCCTGCACCCCCGAGGCCTTCCGGCTGCTGATCGACGCGGGCGTGACCTTCGCACCGGGCAAGGCCGCCAATGCCGGTGGCGTGGCCACCAGCGCGCTCGAGATGCAGCAGAACGCTTCCCGCGATTCGTGGACCTTCGAGCACACCGAGCAACGCCTCGAAACGATCATGCGCGGCATCCACGACCGCTGCCTCGAGACCGCCGAGGAGTACGGCACCCCGGGCGATTACGTGGCCGGCGCGAACATCGCCGGTTTCACCCAGGTCGCCGACGCGATGCTGGCATTGGGCATCGTCTAGCCGCATCATCGGGATATGCCCCTTCCCGGACGCTTCCGGCCCAATCCGCCGCCGGCCATGGGTACCCGCAGCCGGGTGCTGCTGCGATTCCGGTGCGCGGGGCGGGATTTCCTGCTCCGGCAGACGATCGTCGAACCGGGCGGTGACAGCGGCTGGCACTATCACGACGGCACCCTGTTCGTCCTGGTCACCGGCAGTGCCCTGGACCACCCCGGAACCGACTGCGTACCGGTCACCTATCGCCCGGGCCGGATGTTCCGCGAGCCCGCCGGCGCCACTCACGCTCACACGGCCCGCAACCGCACTCGAAAACCCTTGCGGCTCACCGTGTTCTACGTCCTCCCGGCCGGCAGTCCGCTGTCCCGTCCGGTCCCCGGGCCGGAGTGCGACACAGACCGGCGGTAGGCGCCCGGCCGGGTCAGCTCACGAGTTCGTGCAGCAGGCCGGGGAATTCGGTGAGGTCGCGCAGGACGACATCGGCGCCGGCGGCCCGCAGCTCGGCCGCGTCACACGGACCGCTGGTCACGCCGACCGCATAGGCCGCCGCAGTGCGGGCGCCGCGCATATCGCCGATATGGTCGCCCACGTACACGCTCGCCTCGTGGTCGCGCAGCGCCTGGGCCTTCTGCTCGGCCCACAGGTCGCCGATCACCGCGTCGGCCGGGATGTCGAGGTGGGTCAGATGCAGTTTCGCGTTCGGCTCGTATTTGCCGGTGACCACGATCACGCGGCCGCCCAGCGCCCGCACCGCCGCGGCCGCGGCGCGGGCGCCGGGCAGTTCCACCGTGCCGGTGATCGCGTACTCCGGATACATCTCCCGATACAGATCGGCGACGGCCGCGACGCGGTCGGCGGGGAACCAGTTGGCCAGCTCGTGTTCCAGCGGCGGGCCGAGGCGGGTGACGACCAGATCGCTGTCGATCGGCGTGCCGGTGCGCCGCGACAATTCCCGATAGCAGGCGCGGATACCGGGACGGGAATCGATCAGCGTCATATCGAGGTCGAAGCCGACCGTGAGCGGTGCCGTCATACCGGACGGCGGGCGGATCACTCGGCCGGCTGGCAGGCGTCGCGCAGTGAGCACGCGCCGCAGGAGCTACCGCAGCCGCCCGCCTCGGCCGGGGCGAGGCCCGCGATGGCCTCGTTCGCCGCGTTCACACCGGCGCCCAGGGTGAACAGCGCCACGACCAGCGCTACCGCGGCGGCGGCCAAGCCCACCCATACGGTCGCGACCAGCGCGATCGCACCGGCGGCGGCGAGCAGCAGACCCGCACCGACCGAGGTGGGCCCGGCGACGCGGTTGGCCACGCGATACGCCTCTTCGGTGCGCAGGGCCTCTTCGGTGTGAACACCGAAGAAACGATTGGGTGGCAGGGTGCCGGTCAGCCCGAGCACGCCCGTGACCAGGGCCACGGCCGCAAGCAGAAACAGGAGGAGCGCGACCACGAACACCCGGAATACGGTACTCCGGTATCAAAACGTGGTGCCCGCGGGGCTCGCCGCCGCCACGAACGCCCCGCTCACCCCTTTTTGGGTGCTGACGTGCGCAGGCTCTACCCTGAGTGACGACGTTGTCCACAGACGTTCACCAGGGGAACTCGGCGACAAGAAGGCAGGACCGTGCAGGACACTCGTGCAACCGATACAGCCGGCGCATCGACCGGCCGGGGTGACGGGCCCGAAAGCAGCCTGCCCACGCTTCCCGGAACCGATGTGCCCGCACACCGCTACAACGCCGAACTGGCCGGTGCCCTGGAGAGCAAGTGGCAGCGGGTGTGGGCGGAGCGCGGCACCTTCCACGCGCCGAACCCGGTCGGCCCGCTGGCCGGCGAGACTCCGGCCGACAAGCTGTTCATCCAGGACATGTTTCCGTATCCGTCGGGTGCGGGCCTGCACGTCGGCCATCCGCTGGGCTATATCGCCACCGACGTGTTCGCGCGGTACCACCGCATGCACGGTCGCAACGTGCTGCACGCCCTGGGGTACGACGCCTTCGGCCTGCCCGCCGAGCAGTACGCGGTGCAGACCGGCGCGCATCCCCGGGTGACCACCGAATCCAATATCGCCACCATGCAGCGCCAGCTGGACCGGCTGGGCCTGGGCCACGACCGGCGCCGCTCGTTCGCCACCACCGACCCCGAGTTCTACAAGTGGACGCAGTGGATCTTCCTGCGCATCTACAACGCCTGGTACGACACCTCGGCGAACAAGGCCCGCCCGATCGCGGATCTGGTGGCCGCCTTCGCCGCCGGCGAGCGGCCCACCCCCGACGGTCGCGCGTGGGCCGAGTTGTCCCCCGCCGAACAGGGCGAGATCCTGGACTCGTATCGCCTGGTCTACCAATCGGATTCGATGGTCAACTGGTGCCCGGGACTGGGCACCGTGCTGGCCAACGAAGAAGTCACCGCCGACGGTCGCAGTGAGCGCGGCAATTTCCCGGTGTTCCGGAAACGCCTGCGACAGTGGATGATGCGCATCACCGCCTACTCCGACCGCCTGGTCGACGATCTGGACCTGCTGGACTGGCCGGACAACGTGAAGGCCATGCAGCGCAACTGGATCGGGCGTTCCCGGGGTGCCGAGGTCTCGTTCGGCGTGGCGCGAGCGACGGGCGCGGAGGAGGCAGCCGGCGTAACCACGGAGCGCCCCGGGAGCGCCACCGTCGATACCGCGAACGGGGAGAACATCGAGGTCTTCACGACCCGGCCCGACACGCTGTTCGGGGCGAGCTACGTGGTGCTGGCTCCCGAGCACGAACTGGTGGACCGGCTGGCCGCCGCGCAGTGGCCCGCGGACGTCGACACCCGGTGGACCTTCGACGCGCCCTCCCCTGCCGAAGCCGTCGCGGCCTACCGTAAGTCGATCGCCGCCAAATCCGATCTGGAGCGGCAGGAGAACAAGGAGAAGACCGGCGTCTTCCTGGGCGCCTACGCCACCAACCCGGTCAACGGCGCGCAGTTGCCGATCTTCATCGCCGACTATGTGCTGTCGGGCTACGGCACCGGCGCGATCATGGCGGTGCCCGGCCACGACCAGCGCGACTGGGAGTTCGCGCGGGCGTTCGGCCTGCCGATCGTGGAAGTAATCGCCGGGGGCGACATCTCGGAGTCGGCGTACTCGGGCGACGGCCTGCTGGTGAACTCCGACTACCTGAACGGGCTGGACGTCGAGACCGCCAAGGCCACCGTCGTCGAACGCCTGGAACGCGACGGCCACGGCAAGGGGACCATCCAGTACAAGCTGCGCGACTGGCTGTTCGCCCGCCAGCGCTACTGGGGCGAGCCGTTCCCGATCGTCTACGACGAGCAGGGCGCGGCCCATCCGCTGCCGGAATCGATGCTGCCGGTGGAACTTCCGGAGGTGCGCGACTTCGCGCCGGTCACCTTCGATCCCGACGACGCCGATTCCGAACCGTCGCCGCCGCTGGCCAAGGCGACCGATTGGGTGACCGTCGAACTGGATCTGGGCGACGGTCCGAAGACCTACCGCCGCGACACCAACGTGATGCCGCAGTGGGCCGGTAGCTCCTGGTACCAGCTGCGCTACACCGACCCGACCAACTCGGAGGCGTTCTGCGCGCCGGAGAACGAGCGCTACTGGCTGGGCCCGCGCCCGGCCGAACACGGTGCGAACGACCCCGGCGGCGTCGATCTGTACGTCGGCGGCGTGGAACACGCGGTGCTGCATCTGCTGTACGCGCGGTTCTGGCAGAAGGTGCTGTTCGACCTGGGCGAGGTGTCGGGTCCGGAGCCGTACCGGCGCCTGTTCAACCAGGGCTACATCCAGGCCTTCGCGTACACCGACGAGCGCGGAACCTACATTCCGGCCGCCGAGGTGGTGGAGCGGGACGGCAAGTTCTTCTGGACGAACACCTCCGGTGTGGAGATCGAGGTCTTCCAGGAGTACGGCAAGATCGGCAAATCGCTGAAGAACGCCATCTCCCCCGACGAGATGTGCGATCTGTACGGCGCGGACACCTTCCGGCTGTACGAGATGTCGATGGGCCCGCTGGACACCTCACGTCCCTGGGCGACCAAGGACGTCGTCGGCGCGCACCGCTTCCTGCAGCGGGTGTGGCGCCTGGTGGTCGACGAGGAGTCCGGGGCCGCGCGTGTCACCGACGCCGAGCCGGCCGATGCCACACTTCGCCTGCTGCACAAGACGATCGACGGTGTCGACGCCGACTACGCCGCCCTGCGCGACAACACCGCCGGCGCGAAGCTGATCGAGCTGACCAACCATCTGACCAAGCAGTACCCGCAGGGCGCCCCGCGCACCGTGGTGGAACCGCTGGTGCTGATGCTGGCCCCGATGGCCCCGCATATCGCCGAGGAACTGTGGGAACGCCTGGGGCACAGCACGGCGCTGGCGCACGGCCCCTTCCCGATCGCGGATCCCGCACTGCTGGTGGAGGATTCGGTCGAATATCCGATCCAGGTCAACGGCAAGGTCCGCAGCCGGGTCAGTGTACCGGCGGATGCCGATGCGAAGACGGTGGAGACGGCGGCGCTCGCCGACGAGAAGCTGCTGGAATTCCTGGCCGGCAAGACCCCGCGCAAGGTCATCGTCGTGCCCGGCAAGCTGGTGAACGTCGTCGCGTGACACGTTCCCGCGCTGGGGATTTCAGCGCGGCGACAACAGCACGTCGTCGAGGGTGACCATCGAGAGCCGGCGCTCGCGGATGATGTCGACCAACCGGCCGTAACAATGCGTGACGGCCGGATGGTTGGCATGGCCGATGACGATCGCCTGCGGGGTGGAGTACTTCGCGGCCTCCAGCCGATTCAGCGGGCGATCGGGCGCAGCACGATCTCGGTCGGGTGCCCGTCGCGAGGCGTCTCGACGGCATTGCGGACGGCACGGGCGACGGTCGCCGCGGTGAGAAATTCGTCCGGGTTGTAATCCCGCTCCTCGGAGGCGACGATCGCGCGCTGCATTTCGGTGTCGATGCGCCCCGGGTGGACGGAGGTGACGCGCAGGCTCGGTTCCTCCAGCCGCAGCGCGTCACCGAAGGCGCGCAGCCCGAATTTGCTCGCGGCGTATACGCCCCAGCCCGGGTTGGCACGCAGGCCGGCGCCCGAATTGATCAGCACCACATGGCCGCTCGCGGCGCGCAGCGCGGGAAGTAGCAGCCGGGTCAGCTCGGCGACGGCAATCAGATTGGCTTCCAGGGTGTTTCGCCACTGCTCGACCGACGATTCGGCGAGCGATCCCAGTTCGGCGACACCCGCGTTGTGCACCAGTACGTCCAGGCGGTCGATCGACGCCGTGGCGGCGGGCAGTGCGGCGTAATCGGTCAGATCGACCGGCCACGGTTCGGCATCGGGAAGTTCCGTCCGGATCGGCGCCAGCGATTCCGCCGAGCGCGCGCCCAGCAGCAGCCGGTGCGTTCCCGCCAGCTCCCGCGCGATCGCGGCCCCCAGGCCCCGGCTGGCGCCGGTGATCAAGGCGGTCGGTACATCCTGTGCGGCAGTGGATTCCGAAGTTGCGGCCATGTGCCCACCGTAGACCCCCCACCGCCCCGGCTGGGGCGGCGCTTGCCACGCACGGCACCGTCGCGGCGCTACGCACGGCACCGTCGCGGCGCTACGCACGGCACCGTCGCGGCGCTACGCACCGGGGAGGGACGTCCCGGACAATTGCACCGCCGCGAGCGGACATCTGTCGTCCATCGGTGGCGAGCCCCGGCCGATGGGTGTAATCCGGATTCGAACAACCGGCTCACAGCGGCGGGCGGGGACGAACACCGCGCATGACGAAGAACGAGGCGATGAGGGTGGACACTGCCGAACAGGTGACCGGGCCGGACCATGCCCCAGCAGCGGCCGGTGTGCGGCACGCGACGCCGGGGCGGCGCGCATATCTGAAGGTGACGTCGCAGAATAGGGAAATGAACGGTCCCGGCTTCACCCCCACCCAACTGGCTGCCCGGGCCTCCTATCTGCTCCGCGGCAACGATCTGGGGACCATGACCAGCGCGGCCCCGAAGCTCTATCCCCATATGTGGAGCTGGGACGCCGCCTTCGTCGCGGTCGGCTTGGCGCCGCTGAGTGTGGAGCGCGCCGTGGTCGAACTCGACACCCTGCTGTCGGCGCAGTGGCGCAACGGGATGATCCCGCACATCGTGTTCGCCAACGGGGTGGACGGCTATTTCCCGGGACCGAGCCGGTGGGAGTGTCGCCGGCTGGCCACGAACGCCCCCGCCGGTCCCGATACATCGGGCATCACCCAGCCGCCGGTGCACGCGATCGCGGTTCAGCGCATCCTCGACCATTCCCGGCGCCACGGCCGCACCACCCGGGCGGTTGCCGCGGAATTCCTGGATCGGCGCTGGGTCGATCTGATGCGGTGGCATCGCTGGCTGGCCCATGCCCGCGACCCCAAACAGCACGGCCGGATCACCCTGTATCACGGCTGGGAATCCGGAATGGACAATTCGCCGCGGTGGGATCGCGCCTACGCCAACGTGGTGGTCGGCGACCTGCCGCCGTATCGGCGGGCCGATATCGACGTGGTCGACCCGGCGCAGCGTCCCTCCGATCGCGAATACGACCGCTACCTGTGGCTTGTGGAACAAATGCGTCGTTGTGGATACGACGATTTTCAACTCGCCTCGACGATGAGCTTCGCTGTGGAGGATGTCTTCGTCACCGCCGTCTTCGCGCTGGCCTGCGAGGTGCTGGCGGGAATCGGGGAGGACTACCGCATGCCGCACGCCGACGTCCGCGAGCTCTACGAGTGGGCCGACTATTTCCGCGCCGGCGTGATCGCTACCGCCGACCCGCGCTCCGGCGCCGCGCGCGACTTCGACCTGCGCGCCGACGAGTGGATCGGCACCGAGACGCTGGCCATGTTCGCACCGCTGCTGTGCGGGGGGCTGCCGCGCGCCACCGAACGCAGCCTGCTGCGACTGTTCGAAGGTCCGCGCTTCTGCGGACACCCCGATCTGCGCTACGCGCTGCCGCCCTCGACCTCGCCGGTGTCGAAGGATTTCCGCCCCCGCGAATACTGGCGCGGGCCGGTCTGGCCGGTGATGAGCTGGCTGTTCTCCTGGGTCTTCGCCCGCCGCGGCTGGGCCGAACGGTCCTTCATGCTGCGTGCGGAAGGTTTGCGGCAGGCGGGCGACGGCAGCTTCGCGGAGTACTACGACCCGTTCACCGGGGACCCGCTGGGGAGCATGCAGCAGTCCTGGACGGCGGCCGCGGTCCTCGACTGGCTCGGATGAGTCACACGTAAACACTGGTCACAAGCGCCTCGGCTGCCTACTCTCGTAGCCATGTATCGACGCACCGTGGCTCGTCCGAAAGTCCGTCGCTTCACCGCAGCCCTGCCGCTGCTCGCCGTTGCCGGCATATTTTCGGCAACCGGTATCGCCTCCGCCGGACCCACCGGGCCGGATGTGTCGTCCTGGCAGCACATCGACGGCCGTCTGATCGATTGGTTCGCGGTCCGCGCCTCCGGGCACAACTTCGCCATGGTGAAGGCCACCGAGGGGCTGAACTACGTCAATCCCTATTTCGTCCCCGACAGCCTGCTCATGCGCGCGGCCGGGGTCGCGCGCGGCACCTATCACTACGCCCATCCGGATCTGCCGCCGGAACCGCAGGCCGCCCTCTATGCCGCGGTCGTCCTCGGCCAGAACGGCCCGCTGGACCTGCCGCCGGTTCTCGATATGGAGAATTCCGGCGGATTGCCCCCGGCGGCGCTGATCGACTGGACCCATCGCTATCTGACCACGGTGCAGGCGTTGACCGGCCGCGTGCCGATCATCTACACCTACCCGCGGTTCTGGCAGACGGCGATGGCCGATTCCGACCAGTTCCACCAATATCCGCTGTGGATCGCCGATTACCGCGGTAACGCCCAGCCCGAGGTGCCCGGCGGCTGGCCGGCGTGGACCTTCTGGCAGACCACCGATTCCGGCAGTGTGCCCGGTATCGCGGGCAATACCGACCTCAACGTCTACAGCGGAGCGCAGGGCAATTTCGCGCAGTTCGCCAATATGCCGTTCAGCGGCAGCAGTTCGGGCAGTTAGAGGATCTGGGACAGAAACTGTTGCAGGCGTGGGGTTTCCGGATCGTCGAAGAGGCGTTCCGGAGACCCCGACTCCACCACCTTGCCCTGGTCCATGAACACCACACTGTCGGAAACCGAACGGGCGAAACCCATTTCGTGGGTCACCACGATCATCGTCATACCGCCGGAAGCCAGATCCGCCATCAGTGAGAGCACGCCCTTGACCAGCTCCGGGTCCAGGGCCGAGGTCGCCTCGTCGAACAGCATGAGTTCCGGTTTCATCGCCAGCGCGCGGGCGATGGCGACGCGTTGCTGCTGACCACCGGACAGATTCGCGGGCCGGGTATCGGCGCGCGCCGCCAATCCGACCGCCTCGAGTTGTTCCAACGCCAGCGCCCGCGCCGCTTCCTTGCTCAGGCCGCGCAGTTTCCGCGGTCCGAGGGCCACGTTCTCGGCCACCGTCTTGTGCGGGAACAAATTGAAATGCTGAAAGACCATCCCGATGCGCTGCCGCAGCCGATCCGGATTCTCGCCCAGCACCGACACCCCGTCGATGAGAACATCGCCGGAATCGGGTTCGTGCAGACGGTTCAACACCCGCAACAGGGTGGATTTTCCCGAACCGGACGGGCCGATGACCGTGGTGGTGTGACCGGCCTCGACGTGGATGTCGACGCCGCGCAGCACCTGGTTGTTGCCGAGGGTCAGATGCAGATCCACCCCGGTCAGCGAGGAACTCGTGCCCACGCCGGCGCCCTTCCGGTCGCTCACGCCGTCGGCATTCTGGTCGCTCACGCCGTCGGCATTCTGGTCGCTCACGCCGTCGGCATTCTGGTCGCTCACGCTCCGCGTCCTTCCGTGATGACTGCCTGGTCGATTTCGTCGGCGGCGGCTTCGGCGCGGCCGGTGCGCAATCGGCGGTCGATGTAGTTCACCAGGTGGGTGAGCGGGATGGTGAGCAGCAGATAGACCAGGCCCGCCGCGACCAGCGGCGACAGATTTCCGGTCTGGGAATTCAGGTCGCGGCCGACGGCGAACAGTTCCCGCTGGGAGGCGAGCAGGCCGAGGAAGTAGATCAGCGAGGAATCCTTGATCAGCGCGATGAACTGGTTCATCAGCGCCGGCAGCACCCGCCGCACACCCTGCGGAATCACCACCAGCGTCATGGACTGCCGATAGCCGAATCCGATCGCGCGCGCGGCCTCCAACTGCCCCGGCTCCACCGATTGGATACCCGAGCGGAAGATCTCGCCGATATAGGCCGAGGCCAGCAGCGCCAGCGCGACGGCCCCCAGCCAGTACGGATTGTTCCCGGTGATCCCCTTGACGATCGGGCCGATGCCCAGGCCGATCAACAGGATGATCACCACCGCGGGCAAACCGCGGAAGATGTCGGTGTAGACCCGCGCGGGCCACCGCAACCAGCGGGTGCGCGAAATACCGGCCACCGCCAGCAGAATGCCGATCAGCGTGCCCAGCACCCCCGAAACCAGCGCCAGAATCAGCGTATTCGGCAAACCGGTCTTGAACAGATCGGGAAATGCCTTGCGGTACAACGACCAGTCGAAGAACGTTTCCTTCAGTTGCGTCAGCGTCGATTTCGGCGCGTTCTGCTGATCGCTGTGCTGATGTTCGGCCGCGATTTTCTCGAAGTCCGGAAGTTGCGGCATCGGCGCGGATTTGGAGCCCGGTTTCCAGCCCGGCGGCAGCGGGCGCGGCACCCAATCGGAGTAGAGCTTGGCGTAGGTCCCATCGGCGATCACCGCGTCGAGGCCGGAATTGAGCGCGTCGATCAGCGGCTGATTGTTCTTGCGGACCGCCCAGGCGGTGAAATTGTCCAGGCTGAAGGTGTTCTGCACGATCGAGGTGGGATCACCCGGTTTGATCGCACCGGTGGCCTGCTGGGACGGCGCGACCCAGGCATCGATCTGCCCGGTCTTCAGATTCGCGTAAGCGGTGTTGTAGTCGGGGAATTTCACCGCGTCCAGATGCAACGTGCCGCTGACGTATTCGTCCTGTACGGTGCCCTGCACCACGCCGATCCGCACGCCCGGTTTCAGATCCGAGAACCCCTGGATCGCACTGCCGTTGGGCACCACGAGCGAGAAGTAACCGAAGTCGTAGCCGTTGGTGAAACCGACCTGCTGCCGCCGCGCATCGGTGGTGGTGATGCTGGACGACCCCACGTCGAACCGGCCGGTGGCGACCAGCGAGAGCAGCGAGGCGAATTCGGTGCCGGAGAACTGCACCCGCAATCCGAGCTTCGCGGCGATCGCCTTCAGCAGTTCGTTGTCGAATCCGGTGAAGGTCCCCGACGGATTCACGCAGATACTCGGCGGCGCATCCGACAGCGTGCCCACGCTCAGCACACCGGGCTGGGACAAACCGAGCTTGGTGACATCGATCGAACTCAGCGGCGCGGTGGTCGCGGTGGTGTAGCGATCGGTGCCGGCCGTCGCACCGCTCGCCAGTTTCGTCGGCGCGGGGGAGGCGGCCGAGGGCCCGGGCGGTGCGCACAGGTTCGAGGCCTGCGACGAGCTGCCGCCGTCGGAACTGCAGGCGACGGCGAACAGCAGCATCATCGCCGCCATCAGCGCGATCAGCGCACGCGGGCGCGAGACGGGCAAACGGGCCATAGCCGAGAACCCTAGCGGGGCCGGCGGCGCGCCGAGGGCGGCGACGCGGGTCCACGGGCCGCCGCCCCTGCCACATCGCCCGGCGGAAATCGAATCCCGCTGATTCGATCAGGCGATACCGGCCACCGACTCCGGATTGAAGTTGTCCCGCCATGCGACGGCCTGCTCGACCACGCTCAGGTCGTAGTCGGGTCCGCCGGCGCCCACGGTGAACAGCGTCGCCCCGGCGCCCACCAGCCGCTCGGCCTGTTCGGCACCGGGCCAGGACACCGACCGCTCGATCCGGTTCGCGTCGGTGCCGACCTCGGCGCAGTGTTCGGCCAGGATCTTCGATTTGCGTTCCAGCGCTTCGATATCGGCGAAGCTGTGCCAGATGTCGGCGTATTCGGCCACCAGTCGCAACGTCTTTCGCTCACCACCGCCACCGATCAGAATCGGAATGTGGCGCGTCGGTTGCGGATTCAGCTTCGGCAGCCGGGCGTCGATGCGCGCGAGGTATTCCTTCAGCAACGCCAGACGTGTTCCGGGCGTGCCGAATTCGTAGCCGTATTGGTCGTAGTCCTTCTGGAACCAGCCGGCGCCGATGCCGAGGATCAGCCGGCCGCCGGAAATGTGGTCGACGGTGCGGGCCATATCGGCGAGCAGATCGGGATTGCGATATCCGCCGCCGGTCACCAGTGCGCCGAGTTCGACGCGTTCGGTCTGCTCGGCGATCGCACCGAGCATGGTCCAGCATTCGAAATGCGCGCCGTCGGGATCGCCGGTGAGCGGATAGAAGTGATCCCAGTTGAACACGATGTCGACGCCCGCATCCTCGGCCCGGCGCACCGCATCCCGGATCAACCCGTAATCGGGAGCATGTTGCGGCTGTAGCTGAACTCCGATGCGAACCGGTCGAGTCATCCGATGCTCCTTCGTCTCGTGAGCTGCTCTCGCGGCCGGTCAGCGGCCCTTGACGAGGCTACTCGCCCGCTGCACCCCGTGCGGGGCGCTGGGTTACTGTGGGGCGCGCACCGACCCCTCTACTCGGATCGTCCGGCACGTTCCTGCCGGTGAAGGGATTGATTCACCATGGCCACGGTCACCTTCGACCACGCCACCCGGCTCTACCCGGGTGGCACCAAACCCGCCGTCGACAAGTTGAATCTCGAGATCGCCGACGGCGAATTCCTGGTACTGGTCGGACCGTCCGGATGCGGCAAATCCACCTCGCTGCGCATGCTGGCCGGACTCGAGGAGGTCGACGACGGCCGCATCCTGATCGGCGACCGGGACGTCACCGACGCCGAACCCAAACAGCGCGATATCGCGATGGTGTTCCAGAACTACGCGCTCTACCCGCATATGACCGTCGCGGAGAACATGGGCTTCGCGCTGAAGATGGCCAAGGTCGGCAAGGCCGAGCGCAGCCAGCGCGTGCTGGAGGCGGCGAAACTGCTCGACCTGCAGGACTTCCTGGACCGCAAGCCGAAGGCGCTGTCCGGCGGTCAGCGGCAGCGTGTCGCGATGGGCCGCGCGATCGTACGCCAGCCGCAGGTGTTCCTGATGGACGAACCGCTGTCGAATCTGGACGCGAAACTGCGCGTGCAGACCCGCACGCAGATCGCCCAGTTGCAGCGCCGGCTCGGCACCACCACCGTCTACGTCACCCACGACCAGGTCGAGGCGATGACCATGGGCGACCGGGTGGCGGTGCTCAAGGACGGGCTGTTGCAGCAGTGCGCCTCGCCGCGGGATCTGTATCGGGATCCGGCGAATCTGTTCGTCGCGGGCTTCATGGGTTCACCGGCGATGAACCTGTTCACGCTGCCGGTGTCGGACGGTTCGGTCACCCTCGGCGGACATTCGATCGCGCTGCCGCGCGCGGTGGCCGATGCCGCGGGCGAGACCGTGGTGGTCGGTATCCGCCCGGAGCACTTCGATCTGGCCGGTGGTTCCGAGGGGATCGCCATGGAGATCGACGTGGTCGAGGAGCTGGGCTCCGACGCCTACATCTACGGCCGCACCCTGGGTGAGGCCGGCGGAGATCAGACCATCGTCGCCCGCGCCGACTGGCGCAATCCGCCGCAGAAGGGCGACAAGCTGACACTCACAACCGATGCGGAGCACACCTACTTCTTCGACCCGGCCGACGGTCGGCGACTGACCTAGTCGTCGAAACCGACTGCCCCCGAATACTTTCGGTATTCGGGGGCAGTTCGCGTTCAGCCGCGTGGCCGGCGCCAATCCTTGTTCACCCGGATCCGGATGTCCTCCAGTCCGACTTCGTCGCCTCCGGCGCCGCGCAGTTCCACCCGCACCGGTTCGCCGGTGGTGTCCTCGATCCGCTCGAGCGGCGGCACCCCGCCCTGCAGATATTTGTCACCCCACTGCCACAGCGCGAAGATCGCCGGGAGCAGATCCCGGCCCATCTCGGTGAGCACGTACTCGTTGCGGGTGCGCTTACCCTCTTCGCGATACGGCTGTTTGCGCAGCAGCCCGGCGTCGGTGAGTTTGCGCAGCGCGGCGGCCGCGGCGGCGTCGGTGATACCCACCCGCGCCGCGAAACCGTCGAAGCGGGTCGTCCCGTAGATGGATTCGCGCAGAATCAGCATCGCCGAGCGCGCGCCGACGATGTCGAGAGCCTTCACGATGGAACAGCCGTCCGGCTTCCACGAATTCAGGTCACGCAGGGGTCCTTCCAGTTTCACGGGCATGACGACGATCATACCAACTCTGACTTGTCATAACTAATGTCAGCTCCTAGGCTGACTTTAGGGCGACTAAGTCAGATTGTCGCAACGGCGCGATACCGGAGGAATCGCCATGAGAGACGCAGTGATCGTCGAGGCCGTACGCACCCCGATCGGGAAGGGCAAAGCCACCGGGGCGCTGCACGATCAGCATCCGGTCGACCTGTTCGCCCACAGCCTGCGCGAGGTCGTGCGGCGCAGCGGGATCGATCCGGTGCTGATCGACGATGTCATCGGCGGCGTGGTCACCCAGATCGGCGAGCAGTCGGTCAACGTCACCCGCCGCGCCGCGCTCGCGGCCGGCTACCCGGAGTCCGTTCCGGCCACCACGGTCGACCGGCAGTGCGGCAGCAGCCAGCAGGCCATCCACTTCGCCGCACAGGGCGTGCTGGCCGGGGCCTACGACATCGTCGTCGCCGGCGGTCTGGAGTCGATGAGCCGGGTGCCGATGGGGTCGAGCGTGGCCGGCGCGACCGATATCAACGGCGTGGCCTTCGCCGAACGGTATCCGGACGAGCTGGTACCGCAGGGAATCAGCGCGGAACTGATCGCGGCGCGCTGGAACATCTCGCGCACCGCCATGGACGAGTTCGCACTCGCCAGTCACGAGAAGGCCGCCGCCCCGACGAAGAACGGATCCTTCGAGGCACAACTCGCGCCGCTGGCCGGGTTGAGCACCGACGAGGGCATCCGGGTCGGCAGCACCCTGGAGACCCTGGCCGGGCTGCGGCCGGCCTACTACAGCGAGGCCTATGCCGCCCGGTTCCCCGAGATCGGCTGGAACGTGACCGCCGCCAACGCGAGTCAGATCAACGACGGCAGTGCCGCGGTATTGATCATGACCAGCGAGAAGGCCGCGCAACTGGGCCTGCGGCCGCTGGCCCGGCTGCACAGTTTCGCGGTCGCGGGCGACGATCCGCTGCTGATGCTCACCGCGGTGATCCCGGCGACCCGAAAGGTGTTGCAGCGCTCCGGCCTGTCGCTCGCCGATATCGATCTGTTCGAGGTCAACGAGGCCTTCGCCTCGGTGGTCCTGGCCTGGGCCGCCGATACCGGGGCCGATCTGTCCCGGGTGAACGTCAACGGCGGCGCGATCGCGCTGGGGCATCCGCTCGGCGCCTCCGGTGCGCGGCTGGCGACCACGCTGGTCCACGCGCTGCACGAACGCGGCGCCCGCTTCGGGCTGCAAACCATGTGCGAGGCAGGCGGTTTGGCGAACGCGACCATCTACGAGCGGCTGTGATCGTCGGACCGGCACCACGATCAGCGCCACCGCGAAACCGAGGAGCCACGCCTCGGCGAGCAGCGGCAGGGTGAGCAACGCGTAACACCAGGCCGGGCGGCGCTCCCGCAACGCCCGCAGGGTCCACCGCCCGGCCGTCAGCAGCGCGCCCACCAGGGCCAGGAAAACCGCGGCGTAGGCCGGCGTCGGATGACTGCGCCCCGGACGAGTGCGCTGCTGCGCCATATCGCGGACCCCGAGCCGCGGTGGTTAGGCTGGCTCGGGTGAGCGATCTGGATCCGGCGTCGGCGCTGGTGTACGCGATTCCGCTGCGAACTCGCTTCCGCGGCATCACCGTCCGCGAAGGATTGCTGCTCGAAGGCCCGCGCGGCTGGGGTGAGTTCTGCCCGTTCGTCGAGTACGACGATCGGGAGGCCGCGAACTGGCTGGCCACCACCGTCGAGCAGATCGAGGACGGGTGGCCGGAACCGGTCCGGGATCGTATTCCGGTCAACTGCACGGTCCCCGCGGTCGGGCCCGAGCGCGCGTATGCCATCGTCGCCGAATCCGGTTGCCGCACAGCGAAGGTCAAGATCGCCGATCATCCCGAATCGCTCGCCGAGGATATCGAGCGGGTGGCGGCCGTGCGCGATGCGCTGGGCCGCGACGGCGCCGTCCGGGTCGACGCCAACGCGGTCTGGGACGTGGACACGGCGGTCGCGAACCTGCGGCAGATCGACCGTGCCGCACAGGGTTTGGAGTACGCCGAGCAACCGTGCCGGACGATCGAGGAACTGGCGGCGGTCCGGCGGCGGATCGACATTCCCATCGCCGCGGACGAATCCATCCGGCGCGCCGAGGATCCGCTGCGGGTCGCGGTGGCGGGAGCGGCCGATATCGCCGTCCTCAAATGCACGCCGCTCGGCGGGGTGCGGCGGGCGCTGCGGGTGGCGCAGGCCGCGGGGCTGCCGTGCGTGATCTCCTCGGCCCTGGAGACGAGCGTCGGACTGTCGGCGCAGCTCGCGCTGGCCGGTGCGCTGCCGGAACTCGACCACGCCTGCGGGCTGGGCACCGTGAACCTGTTCACCGGCGATGTGGTCGCGGATTCGCTGCGCCCGGTCGACGGATATCTGAGCGTTCCGCGCACCCCGCCGGCCCCGGATCCCGCTCTGCTGGAACGCTTCCGCCACCCCGATCCGGAGCGCACGGCGTGGTGGCGGAGCCGGTTGGAGCGGGTACTGCGGCTGCTGGACTGATCACGGCGTCTCGAGCCTCGACAGGGCCGGGGAGAGGGTTTTCCCACCCGCCGGTCTGTGATTAGCTGATCGTGTGCCATCGGCAGTTCTCACGTGCTCGAACACACGATAGGAGTTCCGCAATGCCCACTCGTGATTCTGCGTGGCCGCAGGGTACGCCCTGCTGGGTCGACTGTTCGGTCGATGATCCGCGGGCCGCCCGCGACTTCTACTCCGGTTTGCTGGGCTGGGAGATCATGGACAGCCCGCCCGAGGCCGGGGGATATCTGATGGCGATGCTGGGCGGTAAACCGGCAGCCGGAATCGGCCCCAAGATGGGCGAGGCGCCGATGCCCTCGGTGTGGACCACCTACCTCGCCGCCGACGACGTCGACGCGGTCGCCGAGGCCATCGGCGCGGCCGGGGGAACCGTCTTCGTCCCACCCTTCGACGTCATGGACGTGGGCCGCATGTGCGTGGCCTCCGATCCCACCGGCGGGATTTTCGGCGTCTGGCAGGCCAAGGCCCACACCGGCGCCGGTATCTACAACGAACCCGGCTCCTACTGCTGGAACGAACTGCACACCGGCGACTACGCCACCGCCCAGGAGTTCTACCGCCGCGTCTTCGGCTGGACCTTCGACGAAATCGGCGACGGCGAGAACTTCGTCTATTCGACCTTCTCCCCGCCCGGGGCGGACGTCGCCGGCGGTGTGATGGACGCGGGCAACGCACCCGGCGACAACCCGCCCTACTGGCTCACCTGGTTCCAGGTCGCGGGCACGGACGAAAAACTCTCTCGCGCAACCGAACTCGGCGCCACGGTGCTGATGGGCCCCGACGACACCCCGTTCGGTCGCTCGGCCGTCGTCCAGGCTCCCCAGGGCGAGATCTTCGGCCTCATCGACCCGACGGTGCGGGCGGAGACGCCGGGACAGTAGGGCTCGGCATGCCCCGGGTCGTCCGCAACGGCCCGGGGCGCACCTGTTCCGGCCGGCAACCGCGGGTCACGCCGGAGCCGGCGAACCGTGCCTCGCGTTCGTCACGGGGGTTCAGCCCACGCGAGCGCCACAGTCGTGCAGGGTGGCGCGCAGGAGAAGGGCGGCTTCGGGGCCGATGACACCGTCGACCAGCTCGAGGTATCGGGTACAGAACTCGGGGCCGTGCGGGGCGAGGTCGGCCCCGGGCGGCTCCAGGTGGTGGGCGAGTTCGTGCAGGATGACCAATTCACGCAGGGCCCAAGCGGTTCCGCCGGTATGCAACGGGACGGCCAGCACGGCGCGGCCGGTCTCGTAGTGCGCCGCCGCGGTGCCCGCACGGGCCCGCACGGCCAGCGGCGTGCCCGCTCGCACCCACTGCGCGCGTACCCAATTCAGGGCCAGCACCCGGTCCACATAACTCTGGACCGACTCGACCGAAGCGAACTTCCGCTCGATCGGCAGCGTGAGCTGCGAACCGTGCAAGTCGACCGTGCGAGCCCCGAACTCGGCGGCTCGTTCGAACATCCGCCGCACCAGGCCCTCGGCGTCGTAGACCCGGCTACGCTGCGAATCCCGTTGCGTCACAGTGCTTTCCCGCAGACAACGAACGACGTGTACTTCACGAAGGCACCGCATCGCGCCATTCGCGCGCGGCTCATGCCCCGGGCGCTTCGAGTCGTCCTCGCCCGGAGGGCAGTTCGGCCGACAGGCCCAGGCGCGCGGTGCGACCGGCGCGGTCGCCCGCCCGGCGCGCGGCCGGTGAGTACCCGGTGGATTCCTGTGGCCCGCGCCAGGTACCGCGGGCTTCGGAGGTGCGGGCGTAGTAATCGGTCAGTTCGAGGTCCTTGTTGCGCAGCGCCAGGGCGGTACCCGCGGATTCGGCGGCGGTCGTACCCGCGCCCACCGCCTCGGCCTCCACATCCGCCTTCACCTGTGCGAGCCGGCGGCCGATCCGGTCGGCGAACGCCATCTGGAAATTCAGCCGAGCCGTCACGGCTGCGACCGGGGCCTGAATGCGACGCTGCACCGTGCGACCCCAGCGCGTCTCCACCACGATCTTCTCCACCGTCGCCGATCTGTAGGCGCCGGATTTGATGTAGTGGTCGGACGCGCGCACCATCTGCACCAGCAGGCTCGTGTACAGCGCCTCGCACGTCGCGATATCGGTATCGAAGCCGTAGGCGTAGACCTGCGTGGATGTGCGGGTCACATCGCAGCGCACGTCGTTGGCCGCGGCGATCGCCACGAACAACTGCACATACGTGCGCAGCCCCTTCTTGCCCGCCGCACCGATCGCGACGACCTTCTGCATCGGCGTCGGGCGGCGTTCGCGACCGGCGATATGGGCGCGCGCCACCGCCAGGTCGATCGACGAACGGGTCGCCAGGCGCTGGGCGGCCGCCATGAACGCCTCGGCCTCGTGCTCGTTGTCGGTCGACTCGGCCTGACGCAACAGCCCACCGATCCGGGTGAGCAACTTGTCCTGAGGCATCTGGGTCGACATCGAGCGCCAGGATACGAGAACCCACCGACATCGCCACACCATCGGGCGGGGCGGAGGCGGCAGCTTGCGTAACCACGGAGGGCGGTGCGGACGCCGAGTCCCATCCGGCAGCCGAACAATGTATCTTGCCTTGTGCAACCGGCGCAGTGTGCGGGCGCTCACGCATGGCACCTGTGTTCGTTACGACCCTGGAGTATCGATGGCTTTGAACAAGGCGTCCTCGAACAAGGCGCGCAAGGTTCACGCGCGCGCCGCGTCACGACGCTCGTCCCTCGTGTCCCGCGCCGCACTGGCCACCGCCTCGGTGGCGCTGCTGACCGCCGGGTTGACGAGCGCCTGTTCGAGCGGCGACGGCAGCAACCCGACCGGCCAGAACCTGGGCGGCCGCGGCCCGATCACCTATGTCGAGGGTAAGGACACCACCGAGACGGGTGCGGTCAAGCAACTCATCGACCGGTGGAACGCCGCCCATCCGAACGAGCAGGTGACGTTCAAGGAGCAATCGAACGACGCCTCGCAGCAGTACGACGATCTGGCCCAGCACATGCGGGCCAAGCAGTCCGACTACGACGTGATGGCGCTGGACGTGCCGTGGACCGCGGAATTCGCGGCCAAGGGCTGGATCCAGCCGCTGAAGGACTCCTTCGCCCTCGACACCTCCACGCTGCTCTCGCCGACCGTCGCCAGCGCGACCTACCAGGGCACTCTCTACGCCGCGCCGCGCAACACCAACGGCGGCCTGCTGTACTACCGCAAGGATCTGGTCCCGAACCCGCCGAAGACCTGGCCGGAGCTGCTGGCCGACTGCAATATCGCGCATGATCACGGAATCGGTTGCTACGCAGGGCAGTTCGCGCCCTACGAAGGTCTGACCGTGAACGCGGCCGAGGTGATCAACGCCTACGGCGGCTCGTTCGTCGGCCCGGACGGCAAGACCGCGACCGTGAACTCCCCGCAGTCGCGCGCCGGCCTGCAGGTGCTCACCGACGCCTACAAGAACGGCGACATCCCCAAGGAGGCCATCTCCTACAAGGAGCCGGAGAGCCAGAACGCCTTCGCCTCGGGCAAGCTGCTGTTCCTGCGCACCTGGCCGAACTTCTACGGTGTGGCCCAGGCCGACTCCTCCGCCGTGAAGGGCAACTTCGGCGTCTCCCCGCTGCCCGGCAAGGACGGCATCGGCGCCTCCACGCTCGGTGGTTACAACGCCGCCATCAGCGCCTACTCCAAGCACAAGGCCACCGCGCTGGACTTCCTGCGCTTCCTGATCAGCGAGGACGCCCAGCGGATCGTCGCCGAGGGCGCGTTCCCGTCGGTCCGGTCGTCGATGTACGACGATCCGGCGCTGATCGCGAAGTTCCCGTACCTGCCCGCGCTGAAGGATTCGATCGCCAGCGCCGTGCCGCGCCCGGTCACCCCCTTCTACCCGGCGGTGTCGAAGGCCATCCAGGACAACGCATATGCTGCGTTGACCGGTAAGAAATCAGTCGATGACGCGATCGTCGGCATGCAGAAGGGCATCGAAGCCGCCGGCTCCTGACCCTGTCCGCAGTCTGCCCCGTAGGAGAGTTGAACGTGTCGAGTCCTTCGGGTGCGACCGATCTCGCGCCACCCGACGATCAGCCGGTGAGCCCGAAACCGAAGAGCGACAGTAACTCCCGGGGCTTACGGCTACCGCGGGGGTCGGGCCGCGCGTGGTTGTTCGTCGCACCGGTGCTGGTGGCGCTCGCGGTCGTCATCGGCTATCCGGTGGTGCGCGCGGTGTGGATGTCGTTCCAGAAGGACGCCGGACTCGACCCCGCCACCGGCATGTTCGTCGAGGGCGGCAGCGCCGGGTTCAGCAACTACACGCACTGGCTGCTGCAGCAGTGCACCCTGCCCGGCGGCGGAACCGAGCCCTGCCCCACCGGCAACCTGGGTTCCCAGTTCTGGGCGGCCATCGGCATCACGCTGCTGTTCACGCTGATCACGGTGACGCTGGAGGCGACCATCGGCCTCGGCATGGCGACCGTGATGGGCAAGACCTTCCGCGGGCGGGCGCTGCTGCGTGCCGCGGTGCTGATCCCGTGGGCGATCCCGACCGCGGTGACGGCCCGGTTGTGGGAGTTCATGTTCCAGTACAACGGCGTGGTCAACCGAGTCCTGCACACGCACATCCTGTGGCAGACCGATCCGTGGTGGTCGCGATTCGCAGTGATCATCGCCGACGTCTGGAAGACCACCCCGTTCATGGCCCTGCTGATCCTCGCCGGACTGCAGGTGATTCCGAACGACGTGTACGAGGCGGCCAAGGTCGACGGGGCCTCGGCCTGGCAGCGCTTCACCCACATCACGCTGCCGCTGCTGAAGCCGGCGCTGCTGGTCGCGGTGCTGTTCCGGACCATGGACGCGCTGCGCCTCTACGACCTGCCGGCCATCATGATGCAGGGCAACCCGGCGACCCGGACCATCTCGATCCTCGTGGTCGATCAGGTGCGGCAGGGCTCCAACAGTGCGGCCGCGCTGTCGGTGCTCACCTTCCTGATGATCTTCGCGGTGGCGTTCGTGCTGGTGAAGATACTGGGCGCCAATGCGGTGGCGACGCAGGAAGAACAGCGGAAGGCACACTGATGACCACTGCTACCTCCGGCCGCAAACCGTGGCGGTCCGCACGGGTGTACGTCGGTGCGCTGATCGTGCTGATCTGGGGTCTGGCCCCGTTCTACTGGATGGCGGTGACCGCCTTCCGCGATCCGGACTACACCTTCGACAACACCCCGTGGCCGACCCACGTGACCTTCGAGAACTTCCGCAACGCGTTCGACACCAGCCGCGGCAACGACTTCGGGCGGGCACTGACCAACAGCGTCGTCATCGGCGCGGCCACCACCGTGATCGCACTGCTGATCGGCATGATGGCCGCCTATGCGCTGGCGCGCATGGCTTTTCGCGGTAAGACGCTGGTCGCCGGATTGATCCTGAGCGCCTCGATGTTCCCGGTGGTCGTCCTGGTGACGCCGCTGTTCCAGCTGTTCACCAACATCGGCTGGATCGGGCACTACCAGGCGATGATCATCCCGAACATCTCCTTCGTGCTGCCGATGACGGTCTACGTCCTCGCCTCGTTCTTCGCCGAACTGCCGTGGGAGCTCGAGGAGGCGGCCCGCATCGACGGCGCCAGCCGGTTCCAGGCCTTCCGGCTGGTGATGCTGCCGCTGGCCGCGCCCGCGGTGTTCACCACGGCGATCCTGGCGTTCATCGCCGCGGTGAACGAGTACCTGCTGGCCAGTCTGCTTTCGGTCGACCGGACCGAGCCGGTGACCGTCGCGATCGCGCGGTTCTCCGGTAACGATCCGCTGGTGCAGCCCTATGCGGCGATCATGGCGGCGGGCATCATCGTCACCGTGCCGCTGGTGATCATGGTGCTGCTGTTCCAGCGCCGCATCATCTCCGGCCTCACCGCGGGCGGCGTCAAGAGCTAGCTCCCGAAATCAGGCGTCCGGCGGGGAAGTCGAGGTGTTTTTCCAACTCGGCGGGCGAGCCCGTGTAGTGGAGGGTTCGCAGGCCGAGTTGTGCCGCCGCTTCGCAGTTGTCGGGGCGGTCGTCGATGAACATCACCCGGCTCGGATCGTGAATACCGGTGGCCGCCAGAGCGTTTCGATAGGTGTCGGGATGCGGTTTGTTCATGCCGAGACGGGCCGAGTAGAGGGCATCGGTCATCAGCCCGCGCCACTCGGAGGCGTCGAGTGCGTCGCCGACCGGGTGGGGCGCGTTGGACAGCAGCACCATCGGCAGACCCGCCCGGCGCGCCTGCTGCAGGAGGGTGACGACGCGGTGGTCGGTCCGCGTCCACAGGGCGGTGTCGACCTCGCGCAACCGGGTGAGCAATACCGGTTCCGGCCGGCGGCCGAGTACCGCGGCCCAGAAGTCCGTGTCGTCGAACTCGCCGGAATCGTAGGGTTCGCGGGCGCTCCAGAAGGTGGTCTGGAAGTGGGTGAGGTCGTCGGTGCGCCATCCGGCGAGCTCGGCGAGGTCGCTCCACATAGGTGTCGTCGGCTGCAGACCGATGACCCCGTTGTAGTCGAAGATGACCGCGTCGATGTCGGCTGGCGAATGGGATAGTGGACTTACCACTGGTTCTCCAATGCTCGATGAGACAGCGCGGCCACGCCCGCGGCGAGCAGGGCGGGCAGCACGAGGGCGACGGGCAGGGTCGTGACGGTGGCCACGGCACCGATGAGGGCCGGTCCCGCGAGGAGTCCGAGATATCCGGCGACGGCCACGGCGGCGACGGCGCGCGGACCTCCCGTCCCGGCCGTGCTGAACAGGGAAGGAATCGTGACGGCCAGGCCGAGACCGAAGACGGCCCAGCCGGCCAGCGCGAACGGCACATCGTTCACCGCCACGCCGGTGAGAAGTCCGGCCGAGGCCGCAATCGCGCCCGCCCGAACGACTTTCGGCGCCCCGAAGCGAGTGGTGAGCCGATCGCCGACGAGGCGTCCGCCCGCCATCGCGGCGCTGTAGGCGGCGTAGGCGGCGGCGCCGATCGCGGCCGAGGCGTGCAGGCCGGTCAGGTGCACCGCCGACCAATCGGCCGCCGCGCCCTCGCCGAGCAGACATGCGGCGGCCAATGCCCCCAGCAACCAGATTCGCGACCGGGACAGTCCGGGCGCACGCTCCCGCGCCACCACCCCCGCGTCCGCGACCGGCGATCCGACACAGCCGGTAGCGGGCGCCGCCGCGATCGTCGCGACGACGACCGCCGCCGCGGTGACACCGAAGACGTAGGTGTGCGAAACGTCCGCGGCCACAACGGCGATCACCGCCCCACCCAGCGCGCCGAGGCTGTAGGCCGCGTGCAGGCCCGACATGATCGGCCGGCCGTAGGCGTTCTGGCAGCGCACCGCGGCGGCGTTCGCCGCGACGTCCAGCACACCGTGCGCGGCGCCGAAGCACAGCGCCGCGGCGGCGAGCGCGAGCGGCATTCGGCAGCTGCCGACCAACGCGAGGCCGAGGGCCAGACCGAGTCCGCCGGTGGTCAGCAACCGGGGCAATCGCGCGGGACGGGCGAGGCGACCACCCACCTGGAGGCCGGCGACCATTCCGATCGCCGCGGCGAGCAGGACCCCGGCCAGCCCGGCCGTGCCGAGTCCGGCGGATTCCTGGACGGCGGGGATGCGAGTTCCCCAGACGGC
Source organism: Nocardia aobensis NBRC 100429 (assembly GCF_000308375.1). Lineage (GTDB taxonomy): Bacteria > Actinomycetota > Actinomycetes > Mycobacteriales > Mycobacteriaceae > Nocardia > Nocardia aobensis. Next base: position 97,168 of record NZ_BAFQ01000206.1, read on the forward strand.
CATCACCACGCCGAGGCCGGCGAAGTAGCCCGTCAGCAGGCCGCGACTCCGTACGACGTCGTGGGGTATTTCGAGTGCGCGATTCGCGGGCATCGCGAGGGTGCGTGTCATGACGGCTCCATCAGCGTCACCACCGATTTCGGGGTCGACGACGACCCGCGCGATCGGCGGTGGACGGATATGACGATTCCGCCTCGTACCGGACGGCCGAGGCACACGGACGACAGGAAGAAGACGTTCGGTGAGTGAGAGATCGAATGCGATGCGCGACGTTGCACGTAAGCAAAACGGAAGCTACCAGGCAGTTCGACGCGCTACCATCCGGAACGACCGCTGGTGCCCCACTTCACAAAATGCGGGCCGGACGTCTAATTCATCCGTTTCTGTACCGGCAACCGGGCCGTCGACGCGGCGTCGAGTACCTGTTGCGTCGCGCTCTTGCCGCGCGATGGCCGGACCGCCGCGAGTCGGGTTGCCGTAGCGGTTGTTCAATTCACGCCGAGGTGCCGTCGGCCGGTCGTGCCCGGTTTCCGAGTGAGACTGCGATTTACTGGGTATTAGCTGTTCTGGTCGACCATCGACCGGCCCCGTAGGCTGGTCGGGATCGTTGTTTCTCGCTGGTTCGCCGACGCTCCGGGAGGAGATGATCGTGAGCTCGACCCGCAAACCGCGGCGCGGCCGCCCGGAAACGGCGCCTTATGCCTCGATTGCCGGGTGGAAGCAGCTCGACGGTGCGTCCCGGCCGAACAGCGGCCGTCCCCGCCGTCGCGAGAGACCGGCCGGCGCCGGCGAACGCCCGCCGCGCACTCGCGGGCAGCGAATTCGGCGCCTGCTGCTGGCGCTGTTCCTGATCTTCGTCGCGATTCCGTCGTTACTGCTGGTACTGGCGTACTGGAGTGCCGAGATACCCGATCCGAGTGCGGTGCAGACCAATCAGATCGCCACCGTCACCGCCAGCGACGGAACGACGGTCCTCGCGAAAATCGTTCCCCCCGAAGGGAACCGCACGCCGGTGCCGCTGTCGGAGGTGCCGCAGACCATGCGCGACGCCATACTCTCGGCCGAGGATCGCGACTTCTACCGCAATCCCGGATTCTCGGCGCCCGCCTTCCTGCGGGCCGCGCGCGACAATCTGCTCGGCCGCGACGACGCGGGCGGTGGGTCCACCATCACCCAGCAGTACGTCAAGAACGCCTTCCTCAGCTCGGAGCGCACCCTGTCGCGCAAGATGCGGGAGCTGGTGATCTCGGCGAAGATGGCGCGGCAGTGGAGCAAGGACGACATCCTCGCCGCGTACCTCAACACCATCTACTACGGCCGAGACGCCTACGGGATCGCCGCGGCCGCGCGCGCCTACTTCGACAAACCGGTCTCGCAGCTGACCCTCGCGGAGGGCGCGGTGCTGGCGGCGCTGGTGCGCACGCCGTCGATCCTGGACCCCGAGACGCACCTCGACCAACTGAAGGCTCGCTGGAACTATGTGCTCGACGGCATGGTCGGGATGGGCGTGCTGCCGCTCGGCGAACGCGACAAGGTGCAATTCCCGACGATCGCGCCGCCGCCCAAACCCGACGACGATGCCGCCCGCGGCCCGGCCGGCCTGATCCGCACCCAGGTGCTGAAGGAGTTGCGCGCCGCGGGAATCGGCGATCAGGAGATCAATACCGGCGCGCTGCAGATCACCACGACCATCGACGCCAAGGCGCAGCAGGCCGCGCTGGACGCGGTGCACCGCACTCTCGACGGCCAGCCGCCGCAGCTGCGCAGTGCGGTCGTGTCGATCGATCCGCGGTCGGGCGCGATCCGGGCCTACTACGGCGGTGAGGACGGTGTCGGCTACGACTTCGCGCAGGCCCCCTTGCAGACCGGGTCCTCCTTCAAGACCTTCGCCGTGCTGGCGGCGCTGCAGCAGGGCTTCACGCTGACGTCCCAGCTGGACAGTTCGCCGGTCGTGGTGAACGGGGTGCGGGTGACCAACGTGGAGGGCGAATCCTGCGGGACCTGCAGTCTCGCCGAGGCCTACAAGCGTTCCCTGAACACCAGTTTCATCCGGCTCACCCAGGCCATCGGGCCGCGGTCGGTGGCCGATGCCGCCCATCAGGCCGGTATTCCGCTGCAGATCCCGGGCGTGCCGGGCACCTCGCTGTCGGAACCGGACGGGCAGCCGGCGCCCACGGTCGTCCTCGGCGTGTATTCGGTGCGGCCCGTCGACATGGCATCGGCCTATGCCACCATCGCGGCGTCGGGCAGCTATCACCAGCCGTATTTCGTGCAGCGGGTGGTGGCCGGGGACGGCCGGGTACTACTGGATCGCGGGGCGCCCGGGGCGGGGCAGCTGCCGCCGCCGCAGCAACGCTTCCCGCGCGGGATCACCGATACGACCACCAAGGCGATGCAGCCCATCCCCGGATATTCGAACGGCCACAATCTGGCCGGGCGGCCGTCGGCGGCGAAGACCGGAACCACGCAGCTCGGTGACTCCGGCGAGAACAAGGACGCCTGGATGATCGGGTTCACCCCCTCGCTGTCCACCGCGGTGTGGGTGGGCACCGATCAACCCCAGCCGATCCGGACGGCGGGCGGCGGCCTGATCTACGGTTCCGGGCTGCCGTCCGACATCTGGAAGCGCACCATGGACGGCGCGCTCGCCGGAACTCCGGTCGAGCAGTTCGCGAATCCCGATCCGAGCGCTGCGGCCGGGCCGTTCGCGGCGCCCCCGCCGCCGAATTCGGCCGGGCCGTTCGCGGAGCCGGAGCCGCAGGCCGCGCCGCCGCAGCCGACCGGGAACGCACCGTTCGACATCCTGCAACCGCCGTCGCAGCCGGAGCCGCAGCAGCCGCCGGTGATCGTCATTCCGCCCGCGCCGCCACCACCGCCACCACCCCCGCCGCCGCGGCAGGTGGAGATCTTTCCGGGGTTGACCGTCCCGGTTCCCGGATGACCGTCCGATCCGGCACGCTGTGATGAAACGAATTGGAGTAATCCGGCCATCACCCAGCACACGCCGATAGGGTGGAACGGGGTTGAACACGAGACATTAGGGGCGACACGGGTGGATTTCGAAGTGGTTGAGCGCCACGAAACACTGGTGGCGGGCACGGTGCTACGCAGCCCGGCGCTGGCGGTCGAGGGACCGCGCCGGCAGAAGGTGGAAGAGGCGTGGAAGCGAACTCTGGCGCGCCGGTTACCCGGTCCGCCGGCGACCGCCTATGTCGACCACGCGCCCGAGATCGGTTCCTATCTCACCCATATCGTCGGCTACCAGTGCGAAAGCCTCGACGATCTGCAGCCCGGCGATGTACTGGCCCGCATCCCCGCGGCGAAGTTCGCGCGCTTCCTGCGCACCGGTGACAATCTGGGCGACACCATCGTCTCGATCTGGCGCGCGGTCTGGGATCTGGAAGCGGCCGGCGCGCTGGTGCGGGCCTACACCGGCGACTTCGAGCACTATCCGGAGGCTCGCACGGTCGAGGTGTTCGTCGCCCTGCAGAGCGATCCGCTCACCGATGCGCTGAACAACGGTGTGGCACAGGCAGATTCCGCCGAGAACAGGTAGGGACTCGTGGACTTCGAAATCGTCACCCTGGAACCGAGCCTCGTCGGCGGGCTCACCGTTCCGCTGGCCGGGCGCGAGGTGACCGCCCGGGATCTGGATCTGGTGAACTTCACCTGGGACCGCTACCTGTCGCGGGAGAGGAACGTCCCGCGCGTGGCGGCCTACATCGGCCAGGACGACCACGCGGTCGCGGTCCTCGGCTACGAACTCGGCGGACTCGACGACCTGGAGACCGGCGACGTGATCACCCGCATCCCCGCGGGCCGCTACGCCAAGTTCGTCGTCTCCGACAAACCGTACGACCTGCTGCGCACCGCCTGGGCCAAGGTCGCCAAGGCCGAAAACGCCGGCACCATAACCCGCTCTCACGCCGCGGAAATCGAACGCTACACCGGCCCCACCTCGGTAGAGGTATACGTGTCCCTCGACTGAGCCGCGTGTACACGAAAGCGCGTACACTTGCTGCGTGTCCGAGATCAGCATCCGTGAACTCCGCGCCAACCTCGCCACCCACATCCGTGAAGCCGAGCAGGGCGAGCGGGTGATCATCCTGCGTGACGGCACCCCGGCCGCCGCGCTGGTCCCGCTGTCGATGGTGGAAAAGTTCGATGCCGCCGAGGACGAGTTGCTCGCACGCGAAGCGGCGGCCCGGCTCACTTCCGATGAACGGACCTACAGCATGAGCGAGGTTCTCGCCGACCTCTTCGAGGATGAGGAGTGAAGTACCGCTTCCGCTTCCTGGAATCGGCCCGGCACGAACTGCGCGCGCTCGATCGGCAGGACGCGATGCGCATCCTGACCGCCCTGACCGCGCTCGGCGACGACCCGTATGCCCCGGGCCTGGACGTGAAGAAGCTGGTCGGACACGAGGGCTTGTATCGGCTGCGTGTCGGAAGATTCCGGGTCGCCTACCGAATCGACAACGGCGTCCTCGTGATCCTCGTGGTCAAAGTCGGATGGAGACGAGACGTCTATCGAGACCTGTAACCCGCCCCCGGAAACGCGATAAGGCTGGGCTACATGGAAAACCATGTAGCCCAGCCTTTTTCGAAGGCCGACGTTCCAGGCGACATAGCGCCTACCCCAACCCCGCACGAGGCCGACCTCGAGGAGGCCCCGTTCGCGGCCGGGGCCGCGAACCCGCCGAGCGGAGCGAGGCCAGACTATTCAGCGCCGATGATGAAGGCTTCCAGCTGGGTGCGGGCGACGTCGTCGGCGAGCTGCTTCGGCGGGGACTTCATCAGGTAGGCCGAGGCCGGGATGACGGGTCCGCCGATGCCGCGGTCCTTGGCGATCTTGGCGGCGCGCACGGCGTCGATGATGATGCCGGCCGAGTTCGGCGAGTCCCACACCTCGAGCTTGTACTCCAGGTTCAGCGGCACGTCACCGAAGGCGCGGCCCTCGAGGCGCACGTAGGCCCACTTGCGGTCATCGAGCCAGCCGACGTGGTCGGACGGGCCGATGTGCACGTCGTTGGCGCCCAGTTCCTTCTTCAGGTTGCTGGTGACGGCCTGGGTCTTGGAGATCTTCTTCGACTCCAGGCGCTCGCGCTCGAGCATGTTCTTGAAGTCCATGTTGCCGCCGACGTTGAGCTGCATGGTGCGGTCCAGCTGCACGCCGCGGTCCTCGAACAGCTTGGCCATCACGCGGTGGGTGATGGTCGCGCCGACCTGGGACTTGATGTCGTCACCGACGATCGGCACGCCGGCGTCGACGAACTTCTGCGCCCAGGCCGGGTCGGAGGCGATGAAGACGGGCAGCGCGTTCACGAATGCGACGTTGGCGTCGATGGCACACTGCGCGTAGAACTTGTCGGCATCTTCCGAACCGACGGGCAGGTACGAAACCAGCACGTCGACCTCGGCATCCTTCAGCGCCTGCACGACGTCGACCGGCTCGGCCTCGGAGAGCTCGATGGTCTGCGCGTAGTACTTGCCGATGCCGTCGAGGGTCGGGCCCCGCTGGACGGTGACGCCGGTCGGCGGCACGTCGGAGATCTTGATGGTGTTGTTCTCGCTGGCGAAGATCGCATCGGACAGGTCGAATCCGACCTTCTTCGCGTCGACGTCGAATGCGGCGACGAACTTCACATCGCGCACGTGGTACTGGCCGAACTTGACGTGCATGAGGCCGGGCACAGTCAAGTTCTCGTCTGCGTCCTTGTAGTACTGCACGCCCTGGACCAGCGAGGAGGCGCAGTTGCCCACGCCGACGATGGCCACGCGAATCTCATTGGCAGCCGGGTTGACATCACTCATGGCCGACATTTCCCTCTTTCTGTGGTGCCGCCTTCATTGATTGCTCCGCTGCAATCAACTCGTTGAGCCAGCGCACTTCGCGCTCGCTTGATTCGAGACCGAGTTGATGGAGCTGGCGGGTGTAGCGATCCAGTGTTCCGCTGGCGCGTTTGATCGCCTCCCGCAGTCCTTCTCGGCGCTCCTCGACCTGCCGTCGTCTGCCCTCGAGGATCCGCATCCGCGCCTCGGCGGGGGTGCGGCTGAAGAAGGCGAGATGAACGCCGAAGCCGTCATCGGTGTAGTTCTGCGGACCGGTGTCGGCGAGCAGTTCACCGAACCGCTCCCGACCCGATTCGGTCAGTTGGTAGACCCGGCGGGCCCGGCGGGTGACCGCGCCGGCCGGACTCTCCTCGGCGATGAGACCGTCGGTCTGCATGCGCCGCAGCGTCGGGTACAGCGACCCGTAGGAGAAGGCCCGGAACGGTCCCAACAGGCCCGTCAACCGTTTGCGCAGCTCGTAGCCGTGCATGGGTGACTCCAGGAGCAGCCCGAGAATCGCGAGTTCGAGCACGGGCTTCACCTCCTGACTGTATTGAACAGACCTAACCGATGGATGCGATTACAAACTATATCGGACCGATATAGTGAGCGGAAAGGAACGTGTGGCTTCTCTCGGTGGCATGCCGTGCCCCCGCCGACGCAAGTACTCTGGGACCCGTGCGAATTCAGCGGCAGGTGGTCGACTACGCGCTCCGGCGCCGGTCGCTGCTGGCCGATGTCTATGCGGGCCGTGTGGACGTCGCCGAGGTATGTGATGCGAATCCGTACCTGCTGCGTGCGGCGAAATTCCACGGGCGGGGGAGCGATGTCACATGTCCGATCTGCCGGAAAGAGCAGCTCACGCTCGTATCGTGGGTCTACGGCGACGGACTGGGACCGATCGCGGGTTCGGCCCGAACCCCCGAGGAACTGGTGCGGCTGGCCGAAACTCGGGAAGAGTTCTCGGTGCACGTGGTCGAGGTGTGCCGGACCTGTAGTTGGAATCATCTGGTGCAGTCGTATGTGCTGGGACACA